>DUOS01000069.1 GCA_012838745.1 Treponema sp.
ACGATATGAGGAGTGAGTGGCTCAGTGGTATTACCAATTCCCAAACTGATAATTTCAGCGTGGGGATTTGCTTTAGCAAATTCGGCACGCCTTTTGCTTATCTCGGGGAAAAGATAGCCAGAGGTCAAGTTAGAAAAAGTCTTGTTACGGGTAATCATTCAATAAATCCTTTGTTTTCGAATTATAGCAATTATTCTGGAAGGATGGCAACCGGAACTTCCGAAAAAGGGAAGTCTGCAACTAGGCGATTAAAGAGTCTCTTCATCACAAGTTGACCTCCTTCTACAGTGTAATGAGATCCATCCTCTGTCATAACCTTTAACACCTTGCCTGGGGCAGTTTCTATCGTATCAGTATAGGGCAATTCCGATCCTGGAATCGTATCTTGTAAAGATATTCGTGCCAGAACATCAGGGCTGTATTCTTGTGCAACATCATCGTGGATTTCTTCAATATATTTCAAGTTTTCGTTGTATGAAGCATTCTTTACCAGAGGCATTTGAACCCAGTAAACCCGAGTTACCCGGGAAAGAGCACTATCTACTAAGTTACGACATTTTTCTTTGTATACCGTTTCCCACTCATTTGTTCTCTTTTTAAGGACACGGCGATCCTGTGTCCAAAAGTTTTGATAATCATTCATACCGAGCATAATCACAACTGCTGCGTATTGTTTTTCACTCAGGGTATCTTCGAGTTTTTGTGGCCAATCGTAAAAATCATCTCGAATAAATCCAGAAGAATGTATAGCAAGGAATTCAACATCTATTGATGAACCTTTACCGACAAGCCGAGAAAGACCTGAAGCGAGACTAAAAACTTGAGAGTCTCCAAAAAAATATACTGGCAAAGGGGAGGTGCGAGAATAGACAGAGGTGATAACTGGTTCTTTAGTCTTTTCCACAGGCAATTGTACTGTTTCTGCAAAGAGGGTGCCAGAATTTTTAAGTGGAGTTGCTATGGGGCTTTCCATAACAGCGAGGGTTGTTTTTTGTACATGATGGGTCTCGCGTTTATTAAAATAGCGGGAATCCCAAGAACTATGGGAATCTAAGCCTGTGATTGAAAGAAACCCCGATCTAATACGGGGGACAAGGGTATCACAGCCAATTGAGGAAGAAAAAGCCGATACCGCCTCGGTTATTGAAAGAACAACAGCCCTCATATGCAAATTGGGAATACGAGTTGCTGGAATCCATAAAGATTTTGCACAAAAAAGAGAGGCACAACACACACATACCGTAACGATAATCATTACATGGTTGGGACTATATCGATCTTTTCGTAAAAACTTCATGGCCCATCCCTAAAACTGGAAATAAATAAAGGGTGCAATGCCGGACATAGAAACAATAGAGAGAATGACAAAGAATGCAGCGAGAAAAATTCCTTTTACCGGTATCGGTACGGTAATCCAACACTTCATACTTCTTTTTCGGATGTAACTGGGCACAAATTGAGTTGTAATAGTAAGAAAAATTAAAAACAGCGGCACGGGAAGGGAGATACTAAGCGGTATTGAGAAGTTTTTTAGGGAGGTAAACCACAATCCAAGCGCTTGAAGGTTCGAGGAACGAAACACCACCCAACTCAGAGTAACAAAGGAGAAGGTTGTTAGGATTTGCACCGCGGCTTTCCAGGGCTCTAAACTACGTTTTGTGCCATAATTAAAGGCTCGCTCAAGAGCTAAAACACATCCTTGCATACCCCCCCAAATAAGAAAGGGAATTGAAGCTCCATGCCAAAGACCACCAATAATCATTGTGGCAATAAGGGCAAAAAGCGTTCTTTTTTTTCCAAAGCGAGAACCACCAAAGGCAAAGTACAGGTAGTTTCTTAGCCACGAAGAAAAGGTTATATGCCATCGTTTCCAAAATTCAGTAACAGAGAATGAAGTATAGGGTCGATTAAAGTTTTCTGGTGTTTCAAATCCTAAGAGAAGGGCAATTCCAATTGCCATATCACTGTACCCAGAAAAATCAGCATATATAACCGCAGAATACCCTACTGCGGCAATAATCACTTCCAAGGTATTAAAGATTGAAAGATTAGAAAAAATGGGATCTACAAGCAGTGTAGAAATAAAATTAGCAAAAACCATTTTTTTTATGAGCCCTGAAACTATCAGGGTGGCGGCACGGTCAAATGATATTGGACGCGAGCCTGGTTCAATTCCAGCGGTTACTGCAGGTTCAATTTGAGGGAGAAAATCAGATGCATGCACAATTGGACCCGAGGCAAGTTGCGGGAAAAAAGAAATATAAAGCATGATGTCAGGAAAGCTTTTTACTGGGGAAATTTTGCAAAGATACACATCGAACACATAGCTCAAGGCCTTAAATGTAAAAAATGAAATACCAACAGGTAAGAGCACCGCGATAACTGGAAGGGAAAAGATAGATTCCTGCCCACCTGATAATGAAGAGCCCCAACTAAACAAAGCGTTTAAATGGGTCGCCAATATTGTGTAATACTTAAAAAATCCTAGAAGGAGTACATTCGTGAGTACGGCAAGGACAAGATAGAACTTTCGCCATACATGTTCCTTTCGAGTACCTATCAGCCAGCCAAATCCGTAATTTATGGCAGTGGAAAAAAACAATAAAAAACAAAACCGCCAGTCCCAAAATGCATAAAAAAGGTAACTGGCGGCTATTAAAAATATAGTTCGGTCGCGGCTTCTTCGAAAAACATACCAAAAACCGATGAAGACAACGAGAAAAAAACACGCAAAGGTAAACGTGGGAAATATCATCCCTCTTATAGTTGCGTATCCAACAACAGTTCGTCAATAGGCTTTCCGGCGGGAACCATCGGTAGTACCATCTCGTCAATATCCATATTACTATCAATTACAGCCGCTTTATTTGAGGCAAGAGCCGCTTCAAAGGCGGTAATAAATTCCTTTTCGTTTGTAGCTCTATACCCTGCTATACCAAATGATTCGGCCAGCTTTACGAAATCCGGAGAACTTGTATCGAGGGTTGTTGCCGAATATCGTTTGTCGTAAAACATAGTTTGCCACTGGCGAACCATACCCAAGGTGCCGTTGTTGGCAATTATAATAATTATAGGCAACTTATATGTTGCAATAGTTGCTAGCTCATTGAGATTCATACGGAAAGAACCGTCTCCGGCAACATGAACAACCCGCCGTTTGGGATCAGCGATTTGCGCTCCAATAGCCGCACCAGTTCCATACCCCATCGTACCCAAACCACCAGAGGTAAGAAAAGTTCGCGGTTTTTGAAATGGATAAAACTGAGCAACCCACATTTGGTGTTGCCCAACTTCGGTGCTGATTACAGCTTCGTCCCCTACCCGTTCATGAACTGCTTCAAGAACAAATTTGGGATGGAGAGGTGTTTTCTTAGAATACATGGGAGGAACGTGCTCTTTCCATTTATCAATTTGCGTGTTCCATTCTGAACTAGAACGTGCCACTACCCGTTCTTGCAACGCAGTTAAAATATCTTTGATGTTTCCCTTGAGACAGGCTGCAGTTTGCACATTCTTATTTATCTCTGCTGGATCAATATCTATTTGAACAATACGAGATTCACGAGCAAACTTAGACGGATCAGAGATAACACGATCAGAAAAACGTGCTCCGATTGCAACAAGTAGATCGGATTTATTTGCGGCAGTATTTGACGCCTTGGTACCATGCATACCTATCATACCAGTACACAGCGGGTGTTTTGAAGGGAAGGCGCTTTTGCCCATGAGGCTTACTGAAACAGCGGCATTAATCTTTTCCGCTAAAGCTTGTAGTTCTTGTGTTGCATTGGATGAAACAACACCTCCGCCAACGTAAAAGAAGGGACGTTTTGATTCGGAAAGCATCGCTGCTACTTCGTCTAGCTCATGATCCGAGGGAAAAGGAGTCTTGCCAAGGCAACGCAAAACAGCAGCTGATGGTTTTGATTCCCCCACAGGAATCGGTTCAAACTCAGTTACATGTGCAGTAACATCCTTGGGAATATCTATGAGAACCGGACCAGGACGACCGCACAAGGCAAGATCAAAGGCTTCGCGCACAACATCTGCCAGTTTGCTAACATCGCGTACAATATAGTTGTGTTTAGTGATAGACATAGTGATGCCGGTAATATCAACTTCTTGGAAACTATCTTTACCCATAAGAGTGGTAGGAACATTACAGGTAATTGCGACCATAGGCACTGAGTCCATATAGGCTGTTGCGATTCCGGTTACTAAATTAGTGCAGCCCGGACCACTGGTCGCCATAACGACACCAACTTTTCCGGAAATACGAGCATAGCCATCGGCAGCATGGCAGGCCCCCTGTTCGTGTGCAGTACGAATATGGCGAATTCTATCGGAGCTTTTAAAAAGCTCATCGTAAATATTGAGTATTGTTCCGCCGGGAAATCCAAAAACGGTGTCGACGCCTTTTTCAACAAGGCATTCGATAACTATCTGTGCTCCGGTATATTTCATGTAAGAATTGCTCCTTTATCGGCACTGGAAACCATTTTGGCATACCGTGCAAGATACCCTTTGGTAATTTTTGCTGCCGGTGCTTGCCAAGCTGCTTTTCGTTTTTTTAGTTCTGCTTCGGTTACATCAAGCGTTATAGAATAGGCATTAATATCGATAGTGACCCGATCACCGTCTTGTACTAAGGCTATGGGCCCGCCCATGGCGGCTTCCGGCGAACAATGACCAATAGACGCGCCACGGGTAGCACCAGAAAAACGACCATCGGTAAGCAGGGCTACCTGCTTGTCTAAACCACGACCAGCGAGCGCCGCAGTAACGGAAAGCATTTCCCGCATGCCAGGGCCACCACGTGGGCCTTCATAGCGTATTACTACAACATCGCCAGCCTTAATGCCACCTTTTTGAATCGCTGCAAAGGTATCTTCTTCGCAATCAAAAACGCGCACCGGCCCGGAGTGTTTCATCATCTCAGGCGCAACAGCAGAACGCTTAACGACACAGCCATTAGGAGCAAGATTACCGTACAACACGGCAATACCACCATTTTTTGAATAGGGAGTATCGATAGGCCGAAGAACTTCTGGATCTCGATTAACCGCACCCTTAATATTGTCTGCTATCTTTTTACCCGTTACGGTAAGGAGTTTAGTATTTATAATTTTATTTTTTGCTAACTCTGCAAGAACTGCAGAAATTCCACCGGCAGCATCGAGATCTTCTACGAAATGGTTTCCCGCTGGCGCTAGCCGGCAAAGGTTGGGAGTGCGTTCAGAGATTTCATTTATGGTACGCAAATCGAAGGGTATTCCTGTTTCATGAGCAATTGCAGGAAGATGCAAAATAGTATTAGTGCTACACCCAAGCGCCATATCGGCGGCTAGAGCATTGTGAAACGCCTCTTCTGTCATTATTTTACGAGCAGTAATACCCTTTTCAAATAAGTGCATAATAGCCATTCCAGCTTTTTTGGCTAAGGCAATTCGTGCTGCATAGACTGCCGGAATGGTACTGTTGCCCGGGAGAGCCATACCGAGAACCTCGGTAACACAGTTCATAGAGTTTGCGGTAAACATACCTGAGCAAGACCCACAAGTTGGGCAGGCACAAACTTCCATTTCTTCAAGTTCTTTTTTTGTCATGGTACCGGCGCCAACCGCGCCAACTGCTTCGAACATATCAGTAAGAGAAATACGTTTACCTGCATACTTCCCTGCAAGCATGGGGCCGCCGGAAACAAAGATAGTAGGCAAATCAAGGCGGCCTGCTGCCATGAGCATACCCGGTACAATTTTATCACAGTTAGGAATCATAACGAGGGCATCGAAGGCATGGGCAGTAGCAACACATTCGATTGAATCTGCTATAAGTTCGCGAGTAACGAGGGAATATTTCATTCCTTCGTGGCCCATGGCAATACCATCACAAACGCCAATTGCTGGAAATTCCATCGGAGTTCCACCAGCCATACGGATTCCAGCCTTTACAGCATTGACTATGGCATCCAAATGAATGTGCCCGGGAATAATTTCGTTTTTTGAATTTACGACACCGATAATCGGTCGTGCAATTTCTTCGTCGGTGTATCCCATAGCATGGAATAAAGAACGATGCGGAGCCCGTTCAATCCCTTTTTTTGCTCTATCACTTCTCATGCTGAACCTCCCTTGAGTTGTACTGCTAGTACAATAAAACTGTATCTACTGGGTGTTTGCTAAGATATTAAACCAATAGTTTAATTAAACTATGAACACCCTTCAGGATATACAAATATTACTTGGTAACAATTTACGATTGTTACGCCATAAAAAAAAATTATCACAGTTGGCCCTTTCCGAAAAAACAGGAAAGTCCCATACCTTTATAAATAATATTGAAAACGGGAAAAAATGGATATCGGCGGAAACACTTTCTATTTTGTGTACCGCCTTGGACGCATCACCATACGAATTTTTTCTAACCGATGAAGTGAGAGATACTAATGCTGTTATGGCAATAACAAAGAAGCACAAAGAGTTTTTTGGGGGTATCAAAGACATGGTCTCAAAATACGGGGAGGATTCGCCATAACTCGTTAGAAGGGAGAAAAAAATGCACGAAACAGTAAAAAATGTGGCTTTTCGTATCATTGCTCTACCTCCATCCTTTGTTTTACCCATTCCTCATCATTCCATTTGCCCAGCAATGCGTTTACCCCGATTTTCTTGCCCCGCCGCGGTGGCGGAGCCTGTTCCGCTAGTTAGGCCTCAAGCGCCTCGAGCGCCTCTACGACCAAATCGCCCATCTTACGCGTACCAACGATCTTATCGGAGAGCGCATCGCCTGCAATATCGCCCGTGCGCCATCCGGCATCAAGTACAGAATAAACAGCAGCTTCAATCGCGGCGGCTTCACGCTCACAGTTCAAAGAATAGCGCAACATCATGGCGCAAGTCAGTATGGTTGCCAGCGGGTTTGCAATATCCTTACCAGCGATATCGGGAGCGGAACCATGTATTGGCTCATAGAGCCCAGGGCCGGATTCACCGAGAGAAGCAGAAGCAAGCATCCCGATAGAACCAGTTATCTGGCTTGCCTCGTCGGATAAAATATCTCCGAACATATTGCTCGTAGCGATTACATCAAACTGCCCCGGATTACGTACTAACTGCATAGCGGCATTATCAACATACATGTATGACAACGAAACTTCAGGATAATTGCCCTTAATAGATTCAGTTACTTCACGCCATAAACGACTCGTTTCCAGAATGTTTGCCTTATCTATAACGCACAGTTTTTTTGTACGTTTCATTGCAGAATCAAAACCGATAGTGATAATACGCGCAATCTCTTCGCTCGTGTAGGCTTCGGTATCCCATGCAGATAAACCATCTTCGCTTCTACCACGATCTCCAAAATAAATACCACCGGTGAGTTCACGTACAATTAATATATCTAAACCATTTTTTACAATTTCTGGCTTAAGTGGGCAAGCGGCGGAAAGCTGTGGAAACATGACGGCAGGACGCATATTCGCGTATACCTTCATTTCTCCACGAAGGCCCAACAGGGCTTTTTCTGGCCGCTTATCTCCGGATAAATGATCCCATTTTGGGCCACCTACCGCGCCAAGAAGAACGGCATCGCTTGCCTTACATACATTCAATGTTGCTTCAGGGAGGGGCTCACCTGTTTTATCTATTGAGACCCCACCGGCGAGTGTTTCCGTAAATATAAATTTATGTCCGTATTTTTTACCAATAGTTTGTAATATGCGGCAACCTTCTCTGACAATGTCGGGACCAATGCCATCTCCGGGTATTGTTGCTATTTTAAATTCCATAAGTTTCTCCTTTTTACTCAGCTAATTTTGCTTTTAGCTGTTGTACCAAACCATCCGCCTTGATTATGTCTTGCATAAAAGGAGGAAAGGGCTGGGCTTTGAATTCCTTGCCGCTGGTTTTATTTGTTATAAATCCAGTATCAAAATCTACCTCTACCTCATCGCCTGCCTTTATTCCAGCAACCGCTTCAGGGCATTCTAGGATGGGAAGACCAATATTGATGGAGTTCCGATAAAAAATGCGAGCAAAGGTTGATGCGATAACGCAGGAAATTCCAGCAGTTTTTATTGCAAGTGGGGCATGTTCGCGGCTTGAACCGCATCCGAAGTTCTTATTAGCAACCATTATGTCGCCATCTTTTACCTTTGAGATAAATTCACCATCGATGTCTTCCATACAGTGCGCGGCAAGTTCTTTCGCATCAGAAGTATTTAAGTACCGAGCCGGTATAATAACGTCTGTATCGACATTGTCGCCATATTTAAATGCTTTTCCGTGTGCTTTCATGTATAACTCCTTACTTTTTTGGTAATTCATCCGGATCGGTAATTACGCCGGTAATTGCACTCGCCGCTGCAATAGCAGGGTTCGATAAATACACTTCGCTTTCGGGATGACCCATGCGCCCCACAAAGTTTCGGTTTGTTGTAGCAAGTGCGCGCTCTCCCTTAGCAAGGATTCCCATGTGCCCACCAAGACAGGGACCGCAAGTTGGAGTTGAAAGAGCAACTCCAGCCTTAACAAAAATTTCGGCGAGACCCTCTTTTACCGCTTGAAGGTAAATCTTTTGGGTTGCTGGGAAAATAATGCAGCGAATGTCTCGCGAAACACTACGGCCCTTGAGTATACGGGCAGCTATACGAAGGTCCTGAATACGGCCATTTGTGCAAGATCCGATAACCACTTGGTCAATTTTGAGTCCCTTGGCTTCGTCAATTGTTTTAACATTTGATGGAAGATGAGGAAAGGCAACGGTAGGTCGTATATCTGCTAAATCAACCTCGATAACCTTCTCGTAATGGGCATCAGGATCGGCTTCGTAAATACGATTAGGAGTTTTACCATGTTCTTTGAGGTACTTACGAGCAACCTTATCCACAGGGAAAATACCGTTTTTCGCACCGGCCTCAATCACCATGTTGGCAATGGTAAACCTTCCGTCGATATCGATTGTAGCAACGCCAGGACCGGTAAATTCCATAGACTGATATAGGGCACCGTCTACTCCAATCATACCTATAATATGGAGGATTACATCCTTGCCACTCGCCCATCCTGACAACTTATTTTTAAGTACAATTTTTATTGCGGAAGGAACCTTAAACCAAGCAGTTCCCGAGGCCATGCCTGCAGCCATATCGGTTGAACCAATACCAGTTGAAAAAGCACCTAGAGCACCATAAGTACACGTGTGACTATCCGCGCCAATAACTACATCGCCGGCAACCACAAGACCTTTTTCTGGTAAAAGCGCATGCTCAATACCCATACAGCCCACTTCAAAATAATGTTCTATATCGTGTTTACGAGCAAATTCTCGAACTTTCTTAGCCTGCTCTGCAGCCTTGATATCCTTGTTTGGAGTAAAGTGATCAGGCACAATAGCAATTTTCGTACGATCAAAAACAGTCTTACATCCAATTTTTACAAATTCATTGATTGCTACCGGAGTAGTCACATCATTTCCAAGAACTAGATCCAGGTTTGCCTCAATGAGCTGTCCGGGGGTAACCGAATCAAGCCCCGCATGGGCAGCCAGAATCTTCTGGGTCATAGTCATTCCCATAAATAATCTCCTTGCCAGCTCGGAAACTGATTTTTTTTTCTCAGACCGAGCTTAATATATACTACAGCTACTGTAGTAAAGTTTAACTAGATTGTATAGACGTTATAGGGGTTACATCCCCTCTTTTTCAGCGTCTAAACTTAATTTATACTCAAACGAATCCACTAGAGCAATCCACGAAGCTTCTATCAAGTCTCGTGAAACTCCCACGGTAGTCCATTCGTCTTCCCCGTCTGTAGACTCTATAAGAACCCGTACCTTTGCCGCAGTTGCCTTGCTAGAGTCTAAAACTCTAACCTTAAAATCTGTAAGGCGTATTTCGGAAACCGCAGGATAGAACTGCTCAAGGGCACTTCTTAGCGCACAGTCGAGGGCATGGACTGGGCCGGCACCTTCTCCTGCAGTAATGGCTACTTGACCCTCAACTGCAATTTTTATCTGAGCAAAAGAATTACTTGGCATACCTTCTATTGGTTGTTCACCAATGATCTTGTAATAATGAAGATCAAAGAAAGGGGCATACTTACCCATGTTTTTTCGAATAAGGAGCTCAAAGCTACCTTCTGCACCTTCAAACTGGTACCCCTCGTGTTCAAGCTCTTTGAGGCGGGCTATAATAAGGGCCGCAACGGGGCTTTCCTTAGTAATGCTCGGATCAAAGATTTTAAGACGATCTATAATCATAGACCTGCCAGCAACCTCACTCATTAAAAAAGTACGCTCATTACCCACTGCCGTAGGCGAAACATGTTCATAGGCACGTGGGTTTTTATTTACCCCGTCTATATGCATTCCCGCCTTATGGGCAAAAGCATTAAACCCCACATACGGCATGCCACTTTCCACCGTTACATTAGCTATTTCTGCAATACGACGGGCGATAATTGTTAAGTTTTCAACTTTCCCAGCAGGAAGACAGGGTATGTTCATCTTGAGTTCTAAGTTGGCTATTATAGTGGATAGATTTGCGTTCCCAGTACGCTCTCCAAAGCCAAGAAGCGTACCCTGAATTTGAGTTGCTCCACCCTTCACGGCGAGAAGACTACTTGCTACGGCCATACCAGTATCATTATGACAGTGAATACCGACCGGAGTTTTGCATTCTTCTACTACAAGCTCGGTTATTTTACGAACTTCGTCTGGAAGAGAGCCCCCATTAGTGTCGCAAAGAATGAGGGCCGAAGCTCCTCCAGTTACTGCAGCCTTGAGCGTTGCCATGGCGTACTCAGGGTTGTCTCGATAGGCGTCAAAAAAATGTTCTGCATCGTAAATCACCGTACGCTGCATAGAAACAAGAAACTCAATGGTATCTTGAATCATAGCGAGGTTTTCTTTTAGCTTTGCCCGTAGTATTTCTGTAACATGAAAATCCCATGTCTTTCCAAAAATACACACATATTCAGTATCTGCTCCGAGCAAACTAGCAAGATTCGAATCATCTTTAGCAGCAATACCCTTGCGTCGGGTTGAACCAAAGGCTACCAAATGAGAGGTTTTAAGCTTAATTTTTTTAACTTCCCGAAAAAACTCGAGATCCTTAGGGTTAGAGCCTGGATTCCCCGCCTCTATAAAAGCTACGCCGAGTTCATCGAGAGCTTTTACAATGTGAAGTTTATCCTGAACAGAAAAGCTAATACCTTCTCCCTGTGCACCGTCGCGAAGCGTTGAATCAAATATATGGACGGTGGAAAGCAAACTCATGATGCGCTCCTTGTTTTTTCCTGCTCTAATTCAAACAGCATGGCATTGATAGCGGAAAGATACGCCATGATAGACGATTCAACTATATCGGTAGAAACACCACCACCGTTCCAGGTTCTCCCATCACGGGAAATCCGCACGTGGGTTTCACCCTGTGCGTCTGCACCGGTATCGGTCGCATCAACAATCTGGAGACTGTAGTCTTCCAGTTTAATTTCTGATCCGCCAATAATCTTATCCACTGCGTTGAGCGAGGCATCTACAGGGCCATCGCCAATAGCAACTTTTTCTACCTTTGAGCCATCTCTGAGCTCTAAGCGAACAACCGAAGTAGCCGTTATTGAAGAACCGGAATTAATAACAAAGCGGTCGAGTTTGAACGCTTCGGGGATTCCTCGTAATGAGCCGCCGACCATGGCGTCAATATCTCGGTCGGAAACAGTTTTCTTTTTATCGGCTAGGTTCTTAAATGCATCGAACAGTTCCTTGAGTCTTTCTTCGGAAACCCGATAACCCAAATATGAAAGACGCTCCTCAAAAGCATGGCTGCCGGAATGTTTACCGAGAACCATTTTATTGTGAGGAAGCCCGATGGATTCGGGAGTCATAATTTCATAGGTAGCTCGATTAGCCAGTACCCCGTGCTGGTGTATTCCAGACTCATGGGCAAAGGCATTTTCCCCAACAACAGCCTTATTTGGCTGGCAGCGAACGCCCGTAGCCTTAGAAACCCTTTTTGACGCTTGCCAAAGTTTAGTAGAGTCTATCCTTGTCGTCATGTTGTAATATTCCTTGCGGGTATACAGATTCATGACAATCTCTTCAAGAGCAGCGTTACCAGCACGTTCACCGAGTCCGTTTACCGTACATTCAATTTGATCCGCGCCTGCCATAGCTGCGGCCAAACTATTAGCAACACCTAGACCTAAATCATTGTGGCAGTGAACAGAAATAACAGCCTTATCAATATTGGGCACATTATTTCGTATAGAATGAATTAAGGCAGCAAATTCTTCGGGAACTGCATAGCCCACTGTATCCGGAATATTTACCGTAGAAGCTCCAGCGGCAATAACACCTTCTATTACTCGATACATAAACTGCAAGTCTGAACGGGAAGCGTCTTCCAAAGAAAACTCAACATCTCCGCAAAGATTCCTTGCATAAGCAACCATTGCTACTGCTTGTTCATATACCTGATCAGGGGTCTTCTTAAGCTTATATTCCATATGCAATGGACTGGTTGCCAAAAAAGTATGAATACGAGGACTCTCTGCATCGCGAATAGCTTCCCAAGAAGCGTCTATATCTTTTTCGAGAGCACGGGAAAGTGACGCAACGGTAACACCGCGAATATTTCTGGCGATGGCTTGTACAGACTTAAAATCGCCGGGACTGGCAATAGCAAAGCCAGCTTCTATAATATCCACGCCGAGACTTGCCAAACTTTCTGCAACAGTAAGTTTATCCTGCAAGTTCATACTACACCCGGGAGATTGCTCGCCGTCGCGTAAGGTCGTATCAAAAATCTTGATCTGTCGTGCCATAGATTTCTTCCTTTCAAAATTAATAGCACTATATAAGCATCTTTAGGCGACAGTTACAATAAACATTTCCTAATAAGGGACACTTTCTGTCTTATAAGAATGACAAACCATAGCTATAATTTATTTTGTCTATTATAGTATACATAATGAGTTATATTAGAAAGAAACACTTACAACAAGCTCTCTCTGCCCGTAAAACGCACCGCATAATCCTTATTGGCGGGCTAGCTGGAACTGGGAAAAAGACCCTGCTTTCTGCAATTATCACCGAACTTAAACAGGAAAAACCACCAGTACGGATTGTTCAAATTCGCGAAGAAAAATCGGTGGACTCTTCTACCGTGCTCCAACAAGCTCGCGCGCTTGGAGTGGGCCCGTCAGTCTTAATTATTGAAAATGCTGAAAACGAAATAGCAGAAGCACTCTCTAAAATTATTAGCAAGTATTCCGTAACCGTTTTTTTAATTGCACAAAACGAACGGCCAATGGAAACCACACTCAATCGCCTGGTTGGAGATCTTGCCTACACCATACGACTACCGCCACTTTCCTACCCAGAATTTCTTGAAGCCAATACTTTACGAGACTCCATGGAATCTCTTGAACTCTACGCTCAAAATGGCGGGCTCATACATCACGCAATCCTTCCACCCGATTCTCCCGACCGCTGTATGTATTTGGAATTTAGGGCTAATTCTTTTTTGCTTACCGAAGTAATTGAACGCTTTACTGTTCGAAACCCACGGTCAATTCGAGAACTTTTGTACTTTGTAGCACGCCATACGGGAGAAAGCCTTTCTTCGCGCCAAATACAAGAAGCATTTTCACATCGCCGCATGACAATCTCGCCCCAAGCAGCTTTGGATTATTTAGCGTATTGCGGAGAATCTGGAATACTCGTACCAGTTACTATTTATGATCTTTCCAGAAAAAAAGATCTCGAATCGGGAACAAGCTGGTATTTTGGAGACACTGGTTTACGCTGTGCTTTTGTAAACAGAGACCGCTCGGCATCCTTTGACCGCGCACTAGCCAACCTCGTCTATCTCTCTCTCATTGATGGTGGCTGGCACCTAAAACAGGGTAGAATAATCTATGGCAATGGAACTCGAGAAGATATTAGTTTTGTTTGTGAAAAAGATGATAAACGCCTGTACGTACAAATGGAGGGATCGGCTGCAACTGCAGAAGAACACCTGAGAAAACGTACTGCTCTACTCGCTATCCGCGATGCATGGCCAAAATATCTCGTGGGTGCGTATTCCGAAAAAGGTGAAAATGACGGAATTATTCGCCGTTCTGTACGAGAATTATTATTGAACAGCCCCGAATAAATTCTTAAGTATCAAGATCCATTGCTAAACCACCGCGTTCCATAGCGGTAAGACCAGTTCGTACCAATTCTTTTATACCGAATGGTTCTAAAAGACGAATAAAACTTGCTATCTTTTCTTCGCTTCCAGTTGCCTCAATAAGCAGGGAATCAACAGATACATCAACAATGCGTGCACGAAATATATTAGCTGTTTCTATAACACCGAGCCGATTGGTTCCTTCTGCGCATACTTTTATGAGGGCAAGTTCGCGGAACACGGTAACAGAGGGATCGCAATGTTTAATAGAAACTACTTCTACCAGCTTGGCGAGTTGCTTTTCAATTTGTTCAAGAATGTATTCATCACCACGAACTACAATGGTCATCCGGGAAATATCGCTGTTTTCTGTTACTCCAACAGTCAGGCTATCAATATTATAGCCTCGCCGGCTAAACAAGCCGGAAACACGGCTCAGAACACCCGAATTGTTTTCCACTAAAACTGAAATCACGTAACGTTTCATGAAATCTCCTTAACTGAATAAATTCCAAGTATCCTAACGCCCTGGATAACACCGGCATCCTGATTCATTTTTTGCATTTCCGCAAGAGCGTTCCGTATTCTCTCTCCTGCAACTACGCTAGAACTAACACCTTCCGGCAGGCTCATGTTCGCATAAAAGACATACCGCCAAGGTTCGCCCTGTATAGGGCGAGACTCTAGTTTTGTAAGATTCAATCCATTTTTCATAAACAAGCCAAGAGCACTATGAAGGGCGCCCGGCTGGTTTGCTACAGTAAAGATAATAGAAGCATGGTTTGGGGCTTCACAAATAATTTCACCAGTACGAGCAATAAGAACAAAGCGGGTATAGTTACGCGGGCTGTTTTCTATACCAGCCTTTAGGGTTTCGAGGTGATAAATAGGGGCAGCAAGATCACTCGCAATTGCCGCGCGCGTGGGGTCTTTTTCAGATTCTACCAGCTTCGCAGCTGAGGAAGTTGAATTAGTTTCAATGTGTTTCCAGTTAGGATACCGAGCTAAAAACTCATCGCATTGAGCAAGGCCCTGGGAATGAGAATACACAGAAGTGATAGTATCGAGAGTCGCGCCTTTTACTGCAAGTAACGAATGTTCTATACGAATGGTCGCCTCTCCAACAATTTCTATATCATCATACCGAGCGAGATTATCGTAGTTTTCGTAGACGGATCCTGCAAGAGAGTTTTCTATGGGGAGCATACCGCATTCAGCTCTGCCGTCTAATACAGCACGGATTACTTCGCGGAAATTGTTCAGAGGCAAGGCTTCAGCTTCGTCATCATAATACCGATGTATTGCTTGCTCGGCGTATGCTCCGCGACCACCTGAGTAGGCACATACAAGGGGAGTATCTGTGCCGCCCGACTTGCGGGTAATGGAAGTGGTACCGCGAATTGAACCAGCTCGAGGAATCGAACGGTGAGAGACTTCACGGCCCACAACCGGAGCGAGGACTTCAATATCTCGCATCATTTTTTCAAACTGTACGGGATAAAGAGACTGAGCTCCATCAGAAAGTGCTGTATCAGGAGTAGGATGTACTTCCACAATAAGGCCATCTGCTCCAGCCGCAACGGCAGCTAAACACATAGGAGGAACCTTGTCTCGAATACCAACAGCATGGCTTGGGTCAACAATAATAGGAAGATGCGTCAGAGACCTAAGAACTGGAATAGCAGAGAGATCAAGCGTATTTCGTGTAGCTTTTTCATAGGTTCTAATACCACGCTCACACAGAATTACATCTTCGGTGCCACTGGAAAGCAAATATTCTGCGGCCATAAGCCATTCCTCGATAGTAGCGGAAAGGCCCCTTTTAAGAATTACTGGTTTACCGAGGGCGCCAACTTTCTTTAGCAGTTCAAAGTTTTGCATGTTTCTGGCACCAATTTGGTACACATCAATATAATCGAGCATTTCTGGTATGTGTTCGGCAGAAACGATTTCGCATGCCACGGGAAGGCCCCACGCATCTCCAGCTTCGCGTAAAAAGCGAACACCCTCTGCACCAAGCCCCTGAAAAGCGTAGGGACTAGTGCGTGGCTTATAGGCTCCACCGCGGAGCATTACAGCCCCGGACTCGGCAACACGAGCCGCTGATTCCATGATTTGCTCACGGTTTTCAACAGCACAAGGCCCGGCGATTACGGTAACACGATTCCCGCCAATCTTAACGCCGCGAATATTTACCACAGTGTTGTCTTTTTTGAATTCACGAGAGGCCATTTTATACGCTTTTGTAATAGGTATAACGCTGTGCACGCCAGGCAGTATCTCCACGTCTCGTGGATCAATGCCAACCTTACCAACCGCGGCAAAGATAGTATCTTCTTCACCGGTTATCTCATTTACTCGAAGCGAATTTTTTTCTAGAAAAGTTTTAATTCGTTGCTTATCTTCGTTTCTAATATTCTTATCAAGTACAATTACCATGTTGCCGTCCTTAAAATATCTGCAAATACACCAGCCGCAGTTACATCCGCACCGGCTCCATACCCATGAATAACCAAAGGTATAGGTGAATAATATCGGGTTGTAAACACAAAGGCATTGCTACCACCGCGAACTGCTGCAAGCGGCCCATCTTGGGGAACCTCTATGGGGCCAACCTGTGCTTTTCCATCAGCAATGCTTCCAACAAAACGTAATACTTTTCCTGTCTTTTTTAAAGTTTGTATACGTTCTTCAAACCAAGAATCAAAACTTGGAAGGCGTTCTAGAAATTCCTCAACACTACCCGAAGTATCAAATTCTTCTGGAATTACTGGAACGCAGTCTACATCCTCAAGCTCTGCATTAATACCAGATTCCCGCGCAATAATGAGAGCCTTTCGTGCCACATCCATCCCTGAAAGATCTTCACGAGGGTCAGGTTCGGTAAAACCTTTTGCTCGTGCTTCTGTTACCGCTTGGGAAAAGGAAATCCCTTCGTCTAAACGGCCAAAAATATAGGAAAGAGAACCAGACATAATACCTTCAAACTGGATAAGTCGATCTCCAGATTTTACCATATTTCGAAAAGTGTCAATAATAGGAAGCCCCGCCCCCACATTAGTTTCATATAAAAAACGTTTGCGGTTTTTACCTGCGGCCTCCCTAATTTTACGGTAAGAAGCCACAGAACCGGAGTTAGCACGTTTATTTGGAGTAACCACGTGAATCCCTGCAGAAAGGATATCAGCATAACGAAGGGGTAAATCTCCGGTAGCAGTGCAGTCTACAAAGACAGGGTTAAGGGGTTGTTCTGCTCGTACAAAGGATAACATTGCATCCACAGATGAAGGCGTATCTGATTTTTCTAACGCTTCTTTCCAAGATTCAAGAGGAAGAGAATCTCGTCCAAAAGACATAACACGTGAATTAGCTATACCGCATACCCGCAGGGCTATATTTGATTTCTCGAGCTCAGCTTGCTGCAGCCGCACTTGCTCAAGAAGCTTTCCGCCAACCACACCAATTCCAAAAAGAAACAGCTCAATGGTTTGCATAGTATTAAAGAAAAAGCGATGCGCAATTCGCACAGCCTTGTCGCCATCATCTGCGGAAACAACCGTGCTAATCGACCGTTCAGAAGACCCTTGAGCAATAGCGTGAATATTTATTCCACCGAAAGCGAGAGCAGAAAAGAAAGTTCCCGCAACTCCCTTGCAGTCAATCATGCCATCACCAACAATGGATACGATAGACATACCAGAATGAACCACTACCTCGTTTACAAGCTCGTCTTGTATTTCATGTACGAATTCTTCGGAGAGAACATCCTTAATCGTTTTTGCTTCACTTTGGTGAACACAAAAGCTAATGGTAAACTCTGAGCTTGACTGGGTAATAAGCAAGAGGGAAACACCAGTGCGAGTAACAGCCGAAAAAATCCGAGCAGCAATACCACTGCGGCCCTTAAGACCTGCTCCAGAAACACTGATGAGCGAAACACCTGATAGACACGATACACCCCGCACCGGCCCCTGATTAGCACTCTGTTCAATTAAATCTGCCGGAGCGATACGTGTTCCCCGAGCAGAAGGATTAAAACTGTTTCTACTCCACGTTTCTATGCGACGCGATGCAATAGGAGTTAGGGTTTTGGGATGGAGCACCTTTGATCCAAAAAATGAAAGCTCCATCGCTTCCTCATAGCTAATATCACTAACTAACACCGCATCAGAAACAATGCGCGGATCTGCCGTGTAAATACCATCAACATCAGACCAAATTTCTAGCTTCTTTGCGTTGAGCCCCATTGCCATGAGTGCGGCAGAAAAATCCGACCCATTTCTACCGAGCAAGGTAGGCTTACCTGAACGATCAGAGCTAATAAATCCTGCAGCTAATAAAACTCTAGCACCAGAATTGCGGTACGGAGTAAAGTTTTCTTCAATTATTTTAAAAGCGGGATCCGCCTCGCGAGCAGGCCCTCCCTCGGTAATTATTAACTTGCGACTATCGAGCACATCCACATCTTCGCCCAAGGATTTCAGCACTTCTGCAATTATGGGAACAGAAAGGCGTTCGCCCATACCGAGAATGCGGCACTCTACGGTTTCTGGACACTCCCCAAAAGCGGCTACAGCAGAAAGGAGCTGCACATATTCTTCGTAAATTGGCTCGAGAATCTTATCTACATTTTTTTTTGAGAACGTAGTTTGAGATTTGGCAAGGTCTGAAAGTATTGTAGTATGACGTAGGCGAATCGGATCGATAAAAGAAGAAACATCGACAGTCCTGCCATCAGAAAGAGCCCGAGTAATAGTATCTTGGAGCATGTTTGAAACACCCCCAACTGCGGAAACTACGACACCAATACGTGACGAGCGAGCGCGTTCGCGTATAATAGCAGCAGCGCTGCTCATACGTTCGGCGTTTCCCATAGAAGATCCACCAAATTTCATTACCAACATACAAACCTCACCAATAATTAATTCTACAATAACTAATTTCTCATGGATACTCTAGTAGTTCTTGCATATTTATACAGTGTTTTTGTACTTTTTATGCATAACAACCCGTTATTGTGAGCTCCGCGCAGTTGTGCTACACTCAAATTATGGAACCAAGTAGGTTAAACCCCTTTTCATTTACAAAAAAATGGCGCCCTGAAGACACTGCGGTAGAACCAGAAGGAATCTTCCTGCCTGCATACCGAAAACTTGGGGCATCAATGACCCATCGAGCCGATATTATATGGATAAACACCTCGATGAAAAAAGAAAACATTCGTGATTTGATTGTGGCGCATCCAGAGTTTTCGTGGTTTCCTGTTTGCGCCGGAACAGTTGATTCCATCGTTGGAGTACTTTCTGCACGTAAGTTTCTTGAATCATTACTCTCCCCAGAATGGTGCGGACTCAAGGCACTAGTTACAAAGCCGGTCTACCTTCCTGAAACAGTTACCCTCGTAAAAACATTAAGTGCCCTTGCAAATGCAAAAAGCGACTTAGCATTTATAATAGACGAATACGGGGGTATAGAGGGAATCATAACCCGAAATGGTATTGTGCGAGAACTTATCGAAGAAGCATGCGATGATTTTTTAGATGACGATCCCGATATATTTCGACGCGAAGATGGATCGTATCTCGTCGGGGGCCATATCCGTATGGATGAACTCACAGAAATATTTGATTTTCCCGATGCTAAAGAAAACGGGCATGAATACTATACCCTTGCTGGTTATCTTCTTTCGTTAAACGGTAGCATCCCAAAAACTGGCGACCACATTATGGCAAGCTCCTATCACTTTGAAATTGTAGATATGGATGCTCACCGTATAGACAAGGTTTTGATTACGCACGAAGAGGACGCCAATCAATCAGCCGAAACAATGAAGAAACAAGAGCCAAACCAGTAGCTATAGCAAATGCGGCACTCAGAGTCGCAAAACCTGTTGCCGAGGCGGCCACGCCATCTCCCCAAACCGAAAACAGCATTGTTTCATACATCCCACCACCAGGAACAAGGGGAATAATACCAGGTATAATATATACCGTTGCTGGCTTTCCAAAGATTCTCGAAGCTAACTCAGAACATAACCCCACACAGGCGGCTCCAGCAAAACATCCCGCTGCCGGCTCTGCTGTACTATTTATTACCAATAAATAAACAATCCAGCCAAAAGCACCAAACAAAGCAGCCCACACTATATCTCGGCGCAATGAGTGATAAAAATATGCAAAAGAACCAGCCGCAAAAAAAGCGAGAAAAAAAGCAGGAAGCATTTCAGGTTGTACAAGGATTGCAGTCGTATACGCGGCTTCAATGGGAAACAATACCAATCCGAACGCCGCTCCAATTGAAAGAGCCGCCGCAACCACAAAGGCTTCGAGAAGGCGAGCAGAACCTGCAACTAAATCTCCAGCAATAATATCACGGATTGCATTTACAATCGCAACACCGGGAACTAAAGCCATTAGAACGGCAATACTCACATTACCCGAAGAAGAAAGAAAACCAACGGAAACTGCAAGCCCTGAAAACAAGGAAATTACAGCGCCGCCCGTAACTGCAGAAACAAAAGAAGAGGGGGAAAACGGGGCTATCATAAAAAGAACTGAACGCATGAGTGCACCCAGTAAAAAAGCAAAGGCTGCTTCGAGCAAAGACCCTCTAAATAACAGAGAAAAACAAAAACAAGAAAATGCCGTAGTAAGAATAATCCAAAACGAGGAAGATACCGATGCGTTTCTAATACGACACAACAGGGCCGCAACTTGAGAAAGAGAACGGGTCGTTGGTTTATCTCTCAAACGGCGGGCGAGTTCGTTTACCCGAGCGATTCCACCAAGGTTAATTGTTCGTTCGGTAACCCGCTGAATGCGGGTGTGGCTCTGCCCAGAAGTATCTGAACACGTAAGCATAACCACGGTAGGAGTAACAAAGGCAGAAGCACTGCGAGCACCCAAGGAAGAAGCAATCGAAATCATTGCAGCTTCACTCCGATACGTTTCTCCACCGTTTTTAAGAATCAGCATACCGGATTCAAGTGCAATATCGAGAATTTCATCAACCGTTGTGCTTGCTCTATGTTTATCCATACCTTATTTGTACGACTTGCTCGGTTTACGGTCAAGCACGGCAAACCTCACAAGCTTGCACCTACCCTTCATTTTTACTACACTAGACAAGATAAAATTATTTGATCTAAGGAACCAATCATGAGCAAAATACAAATGAAAAACGCTATTGCAGAACTCGATGGCGATGAGATGACCCGTGTACTATGGGCAGTAATAAAAGAAAAACTCTTGGAACCCTTTATCGAACTTAAAACTGAATACTTCGATTTAGGTCTAAAAGCTCGTGACGATACAAACGATGGTATTACCTATGAATCTGCAGCCGCAATAAAACGGCTTGGGGTTGGTGTAAAATGCGCAACCATAACCTCCAACCAAGCGCGCGTGGATGAATACAAACTCAAAGGACTCACCCCAAGCCCCAACGGAATTATCCGAGCCGAGCTTGATGGAACTGTTTTTCGCACACCCATCCTTCTTAAAAATATTCCTTCCACCGTTTCTTGCTGGAAACATCCACTCGTTCTCGGGCGTCATGCCTATGGAGACGTCTATAAAAATTCTGAAATGAGTGTTCCAGGGCCAGGCAAGGCAGAACTCGTGTTTACCGGAGAAGATGGTAAAGAAATCCGCCAAACTATCATGGACATGAAAGGACCGGGAATCCTTCAAGGTATGCATAATCTCGACTCGTCAATTGAAAGTTTTGCTCGCTCCTGCTTTATTTATGGGCTTGATGAAAAGATGGATGTTTGGTTTGCGGCTAAAGACACTATCTCAAAAACCTATGACGGGCGTTTTAAAGAAATTTTTCAAAAGATTTACGACGAAGAATACCACGAGGAATATAAGAAAGCCGGTATTGAATATTTTTACACCCTCATCGATGATGCCGTTGCTCGCGTTATGCGCAACGACGGAGGCTTCCTGTGGGCATGCAAGAACTACGATGGCGATGTAATGAGTGATATGGTTGCCTCAGCATCGGGAAGCCTTGCTATGATGACGAGCGTGCTAGTCTCGCCCGGTGGAGTGTTTGAATACGAAGCAGCACACGGAACCGTACAACGCCACTATTACAAATATCTCAAGGGCGAAAAAACTTCGACTAACCCCGTAGCACTTATTTTCGCATGGACCGGAGCACTCGCAAAACGAGCCGAAATTGATGGAACCCCCGACTTAGCCGGTTTTGCAAAACGACTTGAAAAAGAAACGTTGGGCCTAATTGAAGATGGCTATATGACCGGTGATCTTTCCCGAATGGCAAATCCTCCAGCAAAAGAAAAGCTTGATTCATGGCAGTTTATTGACCGCATTGCGGCACGATTGGTATAAAGTTTAGAGTAACTCAGGACCATCAGGTCCTGGGACTACTCGCAGCTGGCAAGGCTCCATACAAACACAATCCACAAATTGAGACAAATCAAGTGCAGCTGAAGAAAAAATATCTTCTGGATGCCAAGAAAGATCTAAACTAGTTTCTTCTCCGTCTGCAAGAGCTCGAGTCCAAGCACCATTAAGGCGCACAATATCTTGGAGAGCAGGAAACAAAAAGCTCTTACCCGAATCTCTGTATTTCTTTTCAAGAAACTTGAGCTGCAGGCCTTCGGCTTTGTCGTGTTCAATCGTATCCGTGCTATATACTTTTTCAGACACTAAGAAATCAGAAAATTCAGAAAAGAATCGAGACGCTCGTATCTTAAGTGGATTAAGTGCCGAAAGAAACCACGACACCGCTCGCCCTTGTGTGTAAAAAATATTAACAGCCTGAGCTATCCGTTCTGCAGCATCAATTTCCTTTGCAGAAAATGAGGGCGTAGATCGAATGAGATAAGGAGGACGAGGATCATGAGAAAGCTCCAGCAATTCTACCCGTTCAAAAAGATCTGTTCCCGGTAATACCGCAAGCCGAAATATTTCAAGATTATTGGGATAGAGTTGAATCGCATAGTCAACCGATTTCATAAAGCCTTTGAGGTTATCTCCGGGTAATCCATACATGAGATCAAAGCCAAAAACGACACCTGCATTATTAAGTAACGTAACACCGGAAGAAAACTTTTTAAAATTTACCGGGCGATTTACTAAGGCAAGTGCCGCTTCATTAGTGCTTTGCAGCCCAATTTGCAGAGAACAGGGAATATGCGAAAATGCATCAACTAGTTTCTTGTCGAGTAGTTCTGCCCGTATTTCAAAATTAAAATAAATATCTGGAGCGGATTTTTTAATCATGTACAACAGAGAAAGCGCTCGTTCTCGAGATGCATTATAGGTGGGATCAAGTACAAATACTCGTTCTATTCCCTGCTGGGAAAAAAAAGCAAGTTCTTTTTCAAGACGTTCTAAAGGAACAGACCGAACTTTTTTTTCGCCTCGAGATTCATAACAGTAGGCACAAGAATAGGGGCAACCTCGCGAAAGCTCCCATAAGGCACCTTTACCATCTCGTACAGCCGTAACTAAATTAAGGGTACCATCGAGCCAAGGAGACGCGAGACTATCAAGATTTTCTGGTCCGGTTCGTTCTCCAGACACATAGGGCACCCCGGCTATCCATGAAGAAATAAGGGATTGAGAAATACCTTCGCCCTCTCCGCGTATGCAGTAATCGAAAGAAGGTAATATAGTTTTCCGAGCCGTTATTTCTGGGCCGCCAACAAAGGTAAAAATACCCGGCAAAAGCTTTTTAAGCTCAGCGGCTGCAGATTCTAGAATACAGCGATTCCATATATACATAGAAAAACCCACTGCAAATGATGCGGGTGGAATATTTGAATCAGCAGCTATCTTTGCAAGACGCGCTGCAATAATGATACCCGCTTGCTCAGGAGAAACCGCCGCAATTTCGGGATCATCTAAGGAAAATGCTTCCAACTGTATTGTGGCAGAACGGGTAATACTGGGATCATGATTCAATGCACTAACAATACAGGCAGCGCCAAGCGGAACTGCCTGAAAAGAATTATCTGCGTTAAGCGCGGTGATAATTACGAGTCGACTCAAAGCAGCGGGATTCCTGCTTTTTCGCATGAGTCAATCATCTCTTGCGGCCAAACAGAAACCTGAGTTTCTCCAATATGGGCTTTTCGCAAGAAAAACATACATAACCTTGACTGTCCAATACCACCGCCAATTGTCTGCATCAATGTATTATTTAATAGTTTTTTATGAAAATACAATTCCCCACGTTCAGGACATTCCCGAAAGTTTAACTGTTCTTGCAAGGAAGCAGGATTTACACGAATGCCCATAGAAGATAGTTCCAATGCCTGATCAAGCACTCCATTCCATACGAGCAAGTCTCCATTGAGACCATGTTTTCCGTCTTCAGTTTCTGTAATCCAGTCATCGTAGTCGGGTGCACGACCATCATGAAGCGTTCCGTCTGGCAGGGTATATCCAATTCCAATAATAAAAACAGCACCATATTCTTTCACCGCTTCCCATTCCCGGTCTTTAGCGGAAAGGTCGGGATATCGGAGATATAAATCTTCCGCATGGATAAAAGTAATATCCTCCGGCAAAATTGGTTCAATTTGTGGATAATTGTCATAAATGAAAAACTCAGTACGTTTAAGACAACGATAAATCCGATACACTATATCTTTAAGAAAAGGAAGGGTGCGGTCGGCTTCTTTCATAGCAATTTCCCAGTCCCACTGATCCACATACAAAGAATGAATATTATCTAAATCATCATCAGCACGTATTGCGTTCATGTCAGTATAAATTCCAAAGCCTTGTTTGCAACCAATATCAGTAACTTTGAGCCGTTTCCATTTAGCGAGTGAGTGGACAATCTCAAGTTCCTGATCGTTCATATTCTTTACAGGAAATCGAACAGGACGTTCCACACCACTAAGATCATCGTTGATTCCTTTGCCTCTTTGGACAAATAGCGGGGCGGTAACTCTGGTCAAATTAAGTTCTGTAGAAAGTGAAAGTTGGAAAAAATCTTTGATGCGTACGATAGCCTGCTCAGTTTCCTTAACCCCAAGAATGGGGGAATACCCTGCAGGAAGTAAAACGTGTGTCATAGAAAACCTCTTTGCCATTATATGGTAAATCGCAGTTATTTTAGCGTACTACTGCGCATGGCGTCCAGTACCAATAAAAACGGCAACAGTAAATACCGGCTTGCGTAATTTACGTCTCAGAATTACACTAACCCCATGTACACCCCACAGATAGAACCAGTGAGCACAATCACCCTCCCCGAACCGAAGGTTAATTTTCTTATTCTTCGAGCGTTTAGAAGTATCATGCGCCCTTTTGCAC
Source organism: Treponema sp. (assembly GCA_012838745.1). Taxonomy (GTDB): domain Bacteria; phylum Spirochaetota; class Spirochaetia; order Treponematales; family Treponemataceae; genus Teretinema. Next base: position 25,477 of record DUOS01000069.1, read on the forward strand.
GTTTTCTCAAATTTGCCGAACCGCAGATTCTTTTCCCCGAACGCATGGTTGATCAGTGGCATGATTTCAACCAAGGCAAAACGCGTCTTTTACTCGGATTTCGCCATGCCTACGGCGACGACCCACAGTTGATGGTGTACACCATTCATAAATCTCTGCCAAAGTATGCACGAAAGATACAACGGCCACTGCGCGCGCTCTCTCATGTACACTTTGTTTACGGCACAGAAGTTCCACTGTGGTCTGGAAAGTTTGTTCGTTGGGTTTTGCCCAAGGGAGGAGCCCTACCGGTAAATCATGTCCGTATGGATTCTGTTGGAATGGGGCGTATACGCAAAACACTTCTGAATGGAGATTTTCCTATTGCCTTAGCTCCAGAAGGTCATGTAACCCATAGTAGCGAAACTGTTGACGATCTTGAAACAGGCACTGCGAGATTTTGCTTTTGGTGCTTGGAAGATCTTGCAAAACAAAACCGCAATGAAAAAATGATTTTCTTACCGATATCCCTTCATTACCGTTACCACGAAAAATCTCGTTACACTCTTTCTAACATGATTGCCCAGATGGAAAAAGAATGTGCGCTAGAAACTCGTCTACAAACAAGCCGAAAAGATCTCCAAATTCCGCAACGTTTACAGCGGCTTGGCTCAAAGATTATAGCCCTGCTTGCAGATTTTTATGCTACAGAAGACCATAGTGGCCCAGAAGCTCAAGCCTCCATTCTAGAAGCATCGCTGTGTGCATGCGAGCGCATGTATTCCCTCCCCCACGACGGCACGCCAGCTATGCGTATTTACCGAGTTCGGTCATCAGCCTGGGATCGTCTGTTCCGCAGTGATCTAACTACGCTTTCTCCTCTAGAAAAAGAACTTGCCGGTCGTCAATCAGGAGAAGCCTGGTATGCGATGCGCCATTTAGAAACATCAGGAATTCTTTATCAAGTAAACCTTACAGAAATACCTGAAACCGCATCACTCGAGCATTATATTGAAATTGCAAACAACTTTTACGACCTTATGGAACGGCTCAAAGGTGGAACTCTGCGTAACAGACCAAATTTCTTTAAGAAATACCCAATTATTATTCCGGGAAAACCAGTCGTAATGAACGACTTTCTCGATCTCTACCGTAAAAACAAAAAAGCCGCCTTCGAAGAGGCGACTGCTTTATTTCGAGAAAGGTACCTAGACTGTATTGCAGAATACCGGAATATCTTTCCGCTATAATTGAACGTTTCCAGTATACACGTACTCAAGATGCTTACGGGCTATTTCAGCAAGAGAAAACAACTCGTCAATTGAAATTGATGGTGGTTCGCTCATATGAAAATCTGGATGATGGCGAGAAAGATGCAAGGGTATATCTGGCCGTATAGCAGCGAGCCAAGAGGAAATAGAATCAACCTCTTTGGGGTCTGAATTCCATCCAGGAATAATTAAAGTTGTTACTTCAACATGTGTTTCCTGAGCCGATTGGGCTATAGTTTTTTGGACAGGATCAAGACGAGCTCCACAAAGTTTCTGGTAATAACTGTTAGAAAAAGCTTTAAGATCTATATTCATCGCATCCACGAGTGGTAGAAGCTCGCCAAGGGGCTGGGTATTTATATACCCGTTAGTTACCATAACAGCTGCAAGCCCCTCTGCATGAATTAATTCAAAGGTATCTCGAACAAACTCATAATTAATTGTTGGTTCATTGTAGGTAAAGGCAAGACCACAATTCCCTCGTGGAACTGCGCTAATAGCCACATCAGTTATTTCGCGCGGACTCATAGGGCGGGGGAACCCATATTTTTCTGTTGACGAAGCAACAGGTGCAGAAGTTTGAGAAATATGCCAGTTTTGACAAAAAGAGCACGTCATATTACATCCGTAACCACCTGCCGATAGTATGAGCGAGCCCGGCTTAAAACGAGCAAGTGGCTTTTTTTCTATTGGATCCAAAGAAAGTGCGGAAACGGTTCCATATTGTTCTGCAACAAGTACTCCATCGCGATTAACACGAACCCCACACTTTCCAGCGCTTCCCGCTGAGATAACACAATAATGCGGACACAACAAACAGCGTACACTCTTATCACTGCCTATCGTTTCCCAAAAATTGGCGTGATGATATCCCATTATGTGTATCGAGTTACCGTAAAGCGCTGAATCTCGTATTTATCAGTTGATTCAATTCCTCCCTTTCTGCGGGCAATAGCCATTTGATCATACACAGACTCAACACCCTCAAGGTCGGGTAACAACAACCCTCGTCGAACACCGCTGGTTATAATAACACCGTATTTTTTAGGATCAAGATCATCTGGAGACTCAATAGTTTCTGGCTTCGATAGTATATCAACGCTAATTTCTACAGTATCCAATTCATTAGCACGTACCGCATCAAACCGAGGATCCTGTGAACATGCACTAATAGCATTCGCTACTATTTCTGCAGTAACTGTTTTTTTTGTGGGCAAAATAGTTCCAATACATCCACGTAAAACTCCATGAGCATGTAAAGAAACAAAACATCCAGCAGGATCATTTTCAAATACCGGTAGTTCTTGTGGAGAAACGACTTTATCATCTCGCAAATATACTTCAATGGCCTTGCGAGCAATACTCACAGGTATGCTTTCATTTCCTTTATTTTGATTCATGAGAACCTCCTTCAGGGTATGAATCCAGACCGGCCACACAGTAACCGATCCCGAATGGCGCCTCGTAAGAATACAAAGTACAAACAGGGTTTTTAAAAATAGCAGAGAGAATAACAAGCGAAGCGTAGCCGCATTCACCAGCACGCACACGAAGAGCAGTATCGATTGAACGAAGTGCCGTGATATCTGAGTTTTCTAGCGAATTACATACTTTTTGATCAAAAAGCGCACCCTCAGGAACCACTCCGTAAGGGCTTTCTTTGTTTACTCGATGAGACATATCACCGCTCGCGATTACACACACAGAGCGATTGCTTTCGCGTGCCGCCTCGGCAATACACTCACCAATGAGTACAAGGGTTTTAGCATCCATATTTGGTGAAGAAAGCGCCACAAGAGGTACTTTCGGCAGTTTTTTTTGGAGAAAATACAGAGGAACTAAAACTCCATGATCAAGATTTTGGTCTAAACCCATACGGGCTAGTTGAGCTTCAGGGAGTGTTCCTGCAAAAATAGAAGCGCCCTGCAACTGCGAAAAAAGAGCATCTCTGAGAACTGTATCTTGCACCGCTGATAGAGTTAACTCTGGCGAACCAAAACGAGCAAAGGATCCGGTAAGTATTGGGGAATCATACATATATAAAAAATCAGAAAATAAAGGGGCATGGGGCGATAGTATTATAATCGCCTCGGGCGAGAGTTCTGCTACCATTTCTGCTACATGAATACATGCTGCTCCGGTTTTTCCTGCATCTCGTTCGCGGCCTCTTCCAATTTCTGGAATTAGCACTGGCGGGTGTGGCAAGAGGAATCCAGAGCGAACACCTATTCCTTCTTTTTGCCGTGCCATACTAATCATTATAGGGGCAATCTTCCTATAATCAAAGTATTTACTTCTTATTTAGCGTTCTAAGCGACAATTGATTAGGTTTTACATGACAATTTATCTAAAACCCCATATAATTACTAATCATGCAACTTTCAGCTGATGTACTCGCACAATTTAATCATCTTGAACGTTCCGGAGCACTAGATACCCTAGATGATCTCCGAAAAGAAAACCGTTCACTAGAACGCATAATTACGGATGCGACCTTGCTTGTTTCCTACACAGATGTTGAATCAATGCTCGGGTTTATTATTTCTCAGCTCCTAGATTATTTTATTCCTCGATTTTTAGTATTTATTGTCCACCCGCCCCGAGGAAAAGAAATCCGACAGTTTAGCTACCGTAATCTTAAAAAAAGCGACGACACTATTAAAGAAGAATATTATGAAATTCTAAAAGATTACTTTGTTAAAAATCAAAACAGCGTTTCCTTTAGCGAGTTAGAAAAAACGCTGAGTGAAGATACTTTTGGCCAAGATTTCAAGCAGTTTGAACCAGAAATAATTTTCCCCATGTTTGGAATTGGCGGCTTGTATGGAGTAGCAATCCTTGGAAACAAAATTGTTGATCATAAATACACAGAACAAGAAAGAAAATATATTGACCAAATGATCCGATTCCTTTCGGTAAGTATGCAAAACGGCCTACACTACGAAAGTTCTATAACTGACCCTAAGACTGGATTATATACCCACGACTATTTTATGCATCGTCTCGAAGAAACCATAGCCCACAATCGGCGCCATGGCACACGCTCTGGAATTCTCATGCTTGATGTTGATAATTTTAAACGATTTAACGACACATGGGGCCATGTAACTGGAGATGAAGTACTGCTCGGTCTTTCTCGTGAACTTATGAAAACCATACGAGCAGAAGACTGCGCTGCACGCTTCGGCGGCGAGGAATTTTCTGTTCTTGTGGCAGAATCCACTCCCGAGACTCTCTTTCACGTTGCGGAACGAATACGAAAGGCAATAGAAGGGATGTGTCTTACCTGTGGAGAGCATAAGCTCTCGGTTACAGTGAGCATTGGAGCGAGAATGGTAGACGGAATGCACGGTATAACGCCCATGATTCATATTGGAGACGCAGACAAAGCTCTGTATCGCTCTAAAGCTAACGGAAGGAACTGTTCAACTATGTATGTTCAGGGATTGCTTGAACGCGCATTTATTCTTAGAAATACCTGCGAATAACATTTAGAAACCAAGACCGCCCATACCCATCATCTTTGCAGCCATTCCCTTGTTTTTTGACATCTTACGCATAGTTTGTCGTGTTTTTACGAATTGCTTAATCAGCTTATTTACTTCACCTACCGAGGTTCCCGAACCGCGAGCGATACGCTTACGGCGAGAAGGTCCAATTATCAAATGGTTACCACGCTCCTTTTTCGACATGGACTGGATAATTGCTTTTTGCGATTTGAGTGCTGAAGTATCAAGATCCTCTTCATTTATTTGCCCAGCCATACCAGGAATCATATCGAGCATAGACTGAATAGAACCCATTTTATCGACCCGTTCTAGTTGGTCGAGCATATCTTGTAGGTCAAAGGTTTCCTTTGCCATTTTCTTTTGAAGCTCAGCAGCTTCTTTAACATCAATGGTTTCCTGAGCCTTTTCTACAAGACTGACGATGTCGCCCATGCCGAGAATACGGCCAGCAAGACGGTCGGGGTAAAAAGGTTCAAGGTCGTCAATATTCTCACCCACACCAATAAACAAGATGGGTTTTCCGGTGATACTGCGCAGAGAAAGAGCTGCACCACCCCGTGCATCAGAATCAAACTTAGTAAGAATAATACCAGTAAGACCAACTTTTTCATCAAAGGTTTTCGCTATATCAACCGCATTTTGACCAGTCATGGCGTCGGCAACAAGTACCGTCTCAACGGGAGAAAGTGCTTTTTGTATCGCTACAATTTCTCCTACCATAGCTTCATCAATTTGGAGGCGACCTGCCGTATCAACAATTAACGTATCAAAGCCGTTCTTTTTTGCATGAACTAGGGCGTTTTTTGCTACTTTAAGCGCATCACGGGATTCTTCGCGGTATACAGAAACACCAATTTTTTCACCAAGAACACAGAGCTGTTCGATAGCAGCCGGGCGCACGAGATCACAGGCAGCTAAAAGCGGTTTACGCCCTTCGCGCAAAAGGCGTGCGGCAAGTTTCGCCGCACTGGTAGTTTTTCCTGAACCTTGTAGTCCTAAAAAAAGAATAACCGACTGAGTATCAGGACCTTTTAAGCGCAATTCTTGCCGCTCGTCTCCAAGCAAGGCAACAATTCTATCATGTACAATCTTTATAAATTGCTGCCCCGGATCAACGGCACGAAGAACTTTTTCACCTTTTGCTTCTTCAATAGTAGCGTTAACAAAACGACGCACTACCCGAAGGTTTACGTCTGCTTCGAGCAAGGCTATCTTTATTTCTTCTACGGCATCTTCAATGTTCTTTTCAGAAATCTGGGATTTTCCGCCGATACGGCGAACGATATCGCTAAAGGTTCCAGTCAGTTTTTCAAGCATTATAAAGTACGATCTCCATCTAGCAGTTGTTCAATGAATTGTACAGGATCATTTTCCTTATTTAAAATGGTAAAAAGACCATTACAGATGGGAAGCTTTAAATTTTGTAGAAGGGAAAGCTCGTGTACATATTTACAGGCTACGGCACCTTCTGGCAAATAACCTATTTCAGTTATCCGCGATAAAAGATCATCGAGGCTACTGAACTTAGCCAAAATATCCTTTTTAATAATATCTTGGCCAAAACGGCGATTTCGCCCGTATTTACTGCGGCAGGTTACATCGAGGTCCCCTACTCCAGCAATAGAAGTAAAGGTTTCTTGATGAGTTGCCCCCATTGCACGGCCAATCGTTTGGATTTCGTTGAGCCCAGCTGCAAGAAGCAACGACTCGGTATTGTCACCAAAAGAATTAGAGTTTTCTGCAATCGCATCAAGCACACCAAAGGCAACAGCAATTACGTTTTTTGCCGCAGCACAAACTTGAACACCTATTACATCAAGACTCGAGAAGACAAGTAAACTTCTCGAGCGAAGTAATTCACGGAATCTAATAGAGTTCATGGGGTTTTCGCTCGCCGCAATGAGACCAGTAAGTTTACCTATTGCTACTTCTTCTGCATGGCTCGGACCCGCTATATAAACAAGGGACTTGTTATATACAGGTGGCAAAAATGATTCAAGCGTTTCAAGTACTAACCGTGGGCCTGAATCAGAAGGAATAAATCCCTTTGTAAGAACGCCAATAGCAGTAGTTCCGCTCTTAAGAGAAGGTATGTCACAAATATCGCTAACAGTCGATTCAAGATATATTGAAGGGCTGGCAATAATGATAAAGTTCTTATCACTTGCCACCTTCCTTTTATCAAGAGATGCTACGAGATTTTTCGGAGTTGTGTGCCCAGGAAGATACCGTGTGTTTTCATGGTGGATATTTATAGATTCCACAACATCTGGCTCAATTGCCCAAAGTTCAACATCATGCCCGGATCGTGCTAGCGAAAGAGCAAGCGCGGTTCCCCATGCACCTGCACCAAGAATACCTATAGAATGTTTCATGAATACTATCTCCTTATCGCCAGATCAGCGATATTACATCCACTGCTCGTTTCCATCTTGCCAAGGAACCATTTCATTGGGTTGGAAAAAGAGTCGTAATTCACGCGCGGCACTTTCAGGCGAATCCGATGAATGAATAATGTTGTGATTTGTATGCAGACAGTAATCACCACGGATGGTACCCGGTAAGGATTCACATACTGCAGTTGGTCCGCATAGGCGCCGGACAAGCTGAATAGCCTCATCACCTTCAACAGCTATCGCTACTACAGCACCCGAGGTTATATATTCGATAAGATCATTATAAAAAGATTTTCCCTTATGCTCGGCATAATGGGTTGTTGCCAAAAGAGGCGGAATGACCATAACTTTAAGACCGATAATATTTAGTCCTTTGCGTTCAAATCGGGATAATACATCTCCGATAATCCTTCGTTGAAGCACTCCTGGCTTCAACATGGCAAAGGTTCTTTGTATTGCCATACGTTAATCCTCCAAACTTGATAACTCATTTTAGTACATTTCGAACATTTTGAGAACACTCCTAGTAAATACTAGGGTTTTACCTTACTCGCTTCGGTCTCTTACCGCTGAAACAGCATAATTAAGAGCTTCGTCTAGCATAGCGCGCGGCGGTTCTTTAATAAACTTATTATCCATGAGGGAATTTGTCGTTTCCCGAGCAGAACGAATATCTGCTGCGGCTGTATCGTGGACTTCCTGCCAACTCAGTGTAATCCGTGCAACACCTTCCTCAATAGCCTTCATAGCCACATCGGCAGCTTCCACGGCAAATACATCGGTGTCTTCCATCGTTACGATAATATGTTCAGGATCAATACCTTTTTTTCGAGAATAATCAGCAATCGAATGGGCACAAACAATTGCCATGCCATCTGTAATTTTGCGACTTCGCACCAAGAGAGCACCTTTTAAGATTCCAGGGAAACATACAGAGTTATTAACTTGATTGGGAAAATCGCCCCTACCGGTTGCTACAATAAAAGCGCCAGCTTCTTTTGCTTCATGAGGCCAAATCTCAGGAACAGGGTTAGCACACGAAAAGACAATGGCTTTTTCAGCCATCGCCGCAACCCATTCCTTCTTAACCGTGCCAGGGCCCGGCTTTGAAAGGGCAATGAGCACATCAGCACCTTTAATTGCTTCTTCTATAGTTTTAATTTTCTTTGGATTTGTTTTTTCGCAAATTTCCCATTTTCGGTAAAACCGAGGATCTTGCTCAATATCTTTTCGTTCACTATGGAGGGCCCCTCGGGAATCACAAACAATCATTTTTTCTGGTGATCCACCATCAGCTAATATTAGGCGTGCAATAGTAGTATTAGAAGCTCCCGCGCCGAGCAGTACAATTTTAGCTTCGGAAAGTTTTTTACCCGCTAGATGGAGTGCATTTAAAAGCCCCGCAAGGGTTACACAGGCGGTACCCTGCGCATCATCGTGCCAAACGGGTATATCACATACCTCGCGCAACTCATCGAGAACTCGAAAACAATCTGGCTGACTAATATCTTCCAAGTTTACTGCCCCCACGGAAGGCTGGAGCATACGTACAAATTCTATTATTTTTTCTGGATCGTTTTGGCCCGCAGGAATACCACGTTGAACCGCTTCATCTTCACGAACGCGTGAATCAACACACAGGGCCATAGAATCTACCCCGCCGAGATACTTCATAATCATAGCCTTGCCTTCCATAACGCCAAGGCCACCTGAAGGATTACAATCGCCATCTCCAAGAACACGGGTTGAATTGCTTACTACCGCAACGAGGTTACCCCGATTAGAAAGGGTAAACGACAAATCATTGTCATCGCGGATACCAGTTGATACCGAAGAAACGCCCGGAGTATACCAGACATTAAACCAATTAAAACCGTACAAACCACATTTGGGTACTGTCTGCATCTTTCCAGAATAGAATTCATGGGCGAGGAAAGAAAGTTTTTTTAAGAACAGGGTTTTTGCTTGAGCTTTTTCATCTTCAGTAAAATCAACGGGGAACACGTCCCCTAAATTATTAAGGCTTGTTTCAAGTTTCATGCAAGAAAAAATACCATAGATACGGGTCTACTTCAACTGCTCAAGATGATTACTGATGTTTTCTCCAGAATGCTTCATAACCTCTGCAATAGTGCGAAACTCCGTCATAACCTCTTTAAGACCCTCGAGCATGAGAGAAATAGCCGTAATACCTTCAAAAACACGACCCGAAATCATTTCTAGCTCACCCATAGAATCAGCAATAGTTCCCGCTCCATCAGCCATATTTCCAGAGTTCTTAGTTACATCATTAGTAACGTCCCGTAAGGTATTCATAGTTTGGAGTACCAATCCGGTATCTGTATTGGTTTTATTCAATCCCGACGAAAACAGCGTCATGGTATCATGAACCACTCGTATATCTGCTATCATGGTTTCAAATGAATGATCAAGATCCCCACTCGATGCTGCCATGGTAGTAATGTTTTCTATTATCTCTTCTATTGAGATAGCTATTTCGCGAGAGCTTTCGGAGCTGGCTTCAGCTAACTTGGTAATTTCTTCGGCAACCACGGCAAAACCTTTTCCAGCATCCCCGGCATGAGCTGCCTCTATAGCCGCGTTAAGTGCAAGCATGTTTGTCTGCTCAGCAATATTTTCAATTACCTCTGCCATACCGTTAATACGAGAGATACTCTCGCTAATTGTCGTAATTTTATGATATGTCGATACAAATTGTTCGCGGCTTTCGCCCGAAGAAGCAACCAGTTCTTGCACTACAACTTCATCCCGTTCTGCAGCTCCTGCCATTTTTCCAATGGATGCAATAAGGGCATGAACAGAATCAAGGGAACCGTCTACTACTTCTTTTTGATTTAAAATATCCTTATCTAAAAAACCTAATCCAGACGTAACCCGCTGCAGGGCTGTTTTCACCGTTTTAACCTGTTCTTCTAACACCGTCGTTTCACTTCGCATGTTTTCAATAAAACCGTCTACAACATCGAAAGTAGATGATGCATTGTCTACAGACTCAAGTAACTTGTCTCCTGTTCCACTTGCTTCGGAAGCTTCTTCGCGAATAGATTCAGAAAACTTTTGAAGCGAAGTAATAAAGCGAGCAAATTTTCCCGTAAGACTTTCAGTTTTTTCAACTTCGTTCTGAGGCACAGCATCTAAACACGAACTGATATTGCCAGAAATGAGATTATCAAGCATACAAGCAACCTGTCCGCTATTTTTTGAAACTACCCGAGCATAAAACCATACAACCAGCAAGCCGAGTATCCAAAGAGCAAGAATTATTCCTCCGGAAACAAAAAATGAAACCCTCCGCCAAGCATGTATACTCTGCGCTAGATCGGGGACCCAGTTAGTTACATCAGCACGAACTAGGTCTATCTGATCAGAAAAACGAACTACGACACCTATAAAAGAAGGTGAAAAGGCTCCAGGTTCTTGAGCATAGGCATCAAAAACAGCCTGAGTCCCTGAAAGAATTTCAGTACGATAGGCGCCAATTGACGCAAGAACGTCAATTTTTGAAAGGTTTAGTGTACGTATGTAGGATTGGTTTTCAAAATAATCAAACTTCGCATCAATCTCTTCTAAAGCATTTTCAATTGCTACTTTTTGCCGACGCACCGGATGCGTTTGAGTTCTTAGCAGCTCAATTTGCAAACGTGCAAGCTGCCCGTCTAAGGCAGCAAAGGAATCATAGTCGCGTTGAAGGCGACTTGTGGGAGCCACAACAATGAGAAAAATGCCCGCAGTACAACACAAAAGCAGCACAAGAGAAAAAATAAATAAAACCCTTCGGGAAACAATAGTATTCAGCACTCAAATCCTTTATTCCGGTAACCCTTTACATGTCCGGAAATTATTCTTACAGTGTATGGTATGAAGATCCTCCATACTGGCGATCTGCACCTAGGAAAGATTCTCCACGAAACCTCGTTACTCGAAGACCAAAAAATGATGTTGGATCGTCTAATTGAAGAACTATTCCGAGAACCCTATGTTGCCCTTATACTAGCAGGAGACATATACGACAGAACTATACCTCCGGCAGAAGCGGTAGAGCTTTTCAGCATCTTCCTTGTCCAAGTACGTACCAACTTTCCAGATCTCGTTGTGTTCATTATATCCGGAAACCATGATTCTGCGCGAAGGCTTTCCTTCGTAAACAAAATACTCGGTCAACAGCATATACATATTATCGGTGATCCAGAAGAATCTTTCACTCCAATTATAACGGTAAAAGACGGTAAACGGCTAGCGTTCTTTTTACTGCCCTTTTTATTGCCGGGAAGCCTCGAACCCTTAAACACTTCTGAAGACATAAAAAAGCCCCCAGCAACAACCATCCCCCCTGAACTTGATTTCTCTATTGAAGAAAAAGACGAAAAGCTTCTGCGTTCCCAGGCCGATCTTGCCAAAGAGGCATCTGAAAGATTTGATAGCATTCTCTCTCAAGAGGAATATCAGGATATTCCTACTATTCTCGTTACTCATCTATTTATGACGGGAGGGGAAGAATCCTCATCGGAACGGGTTTTCATCGGTACGGCAGAACGAGTAGCTACCAATCTCTTTTCAAAATTTACCTATGTAGCCCTCGGTCATTTACATAAAAGACAACGGGTACATGATCGCATTTGGTACGCAGGCGCGCCCCTTGCCTATGCCTTTGATGAAGCGGGAGCCGAAAAAAGCTTTTTACGGGTAACAATAGACACAGAAAAGACCGGTTTCCCCATTACTGTTGAACCGGTACCAGTACATCCACTGCGACCCGTTGTTAGATTATCGGGATCCTTTGATGATTTTTATACCAGCTCTCAATTTGAAGAACATGCCGGTTCTTATTTAGAAATTACCCTTAATGACAAAACACTCGTAGCCAATCCCATGAACTTACTCCGCCCCAAGTTCCCCTTTCTTTTGAGCATACGCCAGGGAATTCCACTAGACTCAGAAAGCGAAGCAACCGCAATTAATACAGCTCCAGAAAAAGGAAGCAACCCAATAGAAGATTTTTGTTCGTTTCAACAGCATTTATATGGTTCGATAGACGAACAGAAAAAAGAACTGTTTGTACAGCTTCTTGGAGATCTCAAAAATGAAACCTGAAAAAATCACACTAAAGAATTTTGGTCCCTTTAATGGTACCCATATAGTAGATTTTACTACACTCGGAGATATTTTTTTAATATATGGAAAAACTGGCGCTGGGAAAACGTCGATATTTGATGCCATCGCCTATGCCCTGTATGGTAACATTCCCGGAGGCAGAAAAGGCCTCATAAAAGAAATGCGTAGCCACTTTGCCGATGAAACCGAAGAAAGTGCCGTTGAGCTTATTTTTTCTCTTGCTAACAAACGGTACCGCATACGACGAGCCTTACCCACAGAACGAACAAATAAGAAAACAGGAAAAATAACTGACGTACCCGAAACATTAACCTTAGAAAAAGATGCTGCTGGAATCTGGAAAGACTACGGCAACGCAAATAAGAGTGAAGTCAAAGAAGCTATTTTAAATCTTATTGGTCTTTCCCTTGATGAGTTCTCACGTATAGTTCTTCTTCCCCAAGGCGAGTTTGCACAATTTCTTAAGCAAACCTCATCAGCACGCAAACAAGTTCTTGCAAAACTTTTTCCCATGGAACGATATACCCAGGTTATTGCATCTGCTCGCGATCTAGCGTGGGAAGCAGAAGCCCGCCTAAAAGTAAAAGAAACCTCTATAAATGAATTGCAAGCTCGGTATGATCCCAGCTTGTACGATGAATCTCTTTTAACAATTTCAACTGGTATCCAAGAAGGTCGCACTCAGCGGCAGCATTTTTTAGACTTGTATTCAAAACAGTCTCGAATATGCGAGCAAGCTAAAGTTGTAACGGAAAAGGCAACAGCGCTTATACAAGCAAAAAAAGATCACGAAAACTACGCAGCAGATAAGGAAAAAATAGCAACTAAGGAAGAAACACTTGTATTAGCGAAAAAAGCAGCACCTCTCCTATTTCGCATTGAACAACGAAACGATTTAATGAGCCAACAAGAAGCCGGAGCATTAGAACTTCAAAAAACAACAGAACGCCAGGAAGAAGCCGAAACAGCTCTTACCGAACTAAAAGAAAAACAAGCCACTATTGCTTTGTGCAAAACTGAAAAAGAAACACTCTTGCTTCAACAACAAAACCTCAGCATAGCTGTTGGTATTGCAAAAGCCATACTCAAAGAAACTGAAAAACTTACTGAAACCAAAAAGTCATTAAAAACCTTACGCGAAACTATTGCAGATAAAACCCGTGAAAGCACTGTTCTTAATACTAAACTAGAAGAACTCACGGAACCAATTTCTCACCTAGAAGAACGTACAGAAAAAAAAGAAACCATAGAAAAAAAACTACACTACGCTCGCCAACTTCAAGACCTTTCAGCTGAATTTTCTCGCCAAACCTTAGCCGTTACCGCACACAGCGGTGCCGCCGAAAAAACAGCAACACGGCTCAACCAAGCTACTACCGATCTTTCAATTGCACGGGCCGAGCTTCAAGATAGTATTGCTGAACGCGAACGGAATCGCATGGAACACCTTGCCGCGACGATAGCAGAATCACTCACTCCCGGAACTCCTTGCCCCGTGTGCGGCTCAGCTGAACACCCTCAACCCGCGCTTCGAGCTACAGACGCTTTTGATACGGCGGACCGCATCGAGGCAAAAGAGCGGCAATGCCAAAAGCTCGAAACCAGCATTGAGATAATCAAAGAAGAAATAACTACGCAAAAAGCAAATTTAAACACTGCAAAAGAAAGAGAATACGAAACAAGAGAAAAAATTGCGGTTCTTATGTCGCTACAAGAAAAATCCACAGAGTTAGAACCTCCCACCCCCAGTGAGGCTGCAGAATATCTCAAAAACGCATCCCAAGAAATGCAGGAAGCGGTAAACGCCCTCACTCAATCCCAAAAAGCACTCCGAGAAGCAGAAATAATACGTAAACGCAGGGCGACCTTCTCCGGTGAATCCGAAAAAACTACCCAAGAACTTGAAGCTATATCCCAAACCCTAGCCGAATTAAAAACAACTATTGCCATTAATACCACTCGATATAAAGAAACATTCCAGCAAGACAGCATCCCAGATCCTGCCTTCGCAGAAGAAGCTCTTGAAATATGTAAGAGCCGTCTTCTTGAGTTAGACGGTAAAATCCGCGTCTTTGAGGCACGTTTTGAGGCTGCAAAAATAAACAGTGCAAAACTTTCTGAGCGGAAAAAACAACTAGAACAGGCGAGTAACTCCCTCAAGACACAAACAGAGATAGTCCTCGCAGAGCTTTCCGAAAGCTGCATAAAAAGCGGATTTTCCGATGCCATAGCTGTTACCAACGCCGCGCGAGAAACATTCGAAATTGAACGTCTTGAAAAAGAAATAGCAGAATGGAAAAAGGGCTATGAAAACACAAAGACAGAGGCAGCTCGCCTTAGCGAGGAAATAACCGCATGGAAGGGCCCAGATCTTAAAACCGCAGAACAAGAACTAAACGTTCTTGCAACGAAACTTTCACAAGTAGAAGCACTATTAGAAGAAAAGAACAAAGAACTCTCATCCCTAGAATCGCTAAATAACCAGTGGATTACCCTCGAAAAAGAGCGAGAAAAGCAATCAAAAGATGCAGGAGTCTTAGTCGCACTTTCCCAAGACCTCACCGGAGTAAATTCAGAAAAGCTCAGTTTTGATGCCTGGATACTCGGTACCTACCTCGAAGAAATTACGGCTTATGCCAATACCCGCCTTGAGCGGATAAGCGACGGGCGCTATCGAATACAGGTAAATAATAGCTACAAAAAAGGAAACAACCTTACTGGCTTAGACCTTGAAATTCTTGATGCCTACACGGGTAAGACACGCCCCACGGGAACCCTTTCCGGTGGAGAAACCTTTATGGCGTCTATCAGCCTTGCCCTCGGCCTTGCTGATTCTATACAAGCTCGCTCCGGAGGCATACAGCTCGACGC
Organism: Treponema sp.; assembly: GCA_012838745.1. Taxonomy (GTDB): domain Bacteria; phylum Spirochaetota; class Spirochaetia; order Treponematales; family Treponemataceae; genus Teretinema. The sequence continues at coordinate 40,636 of DUOS01000069.1, forward strand.
AGTTTTTATAGACGAGGGCTTTGGCTCTCTTGATGAAACAACCCTCGAAAAAGCGATAGGTATTCTCGATGAAATACGAGGGCACCGTATGGTTGGAATTATCTCCCATGTACCCGAACTTCGTTCCCGCATTCCCAGCCGCATTGAAATAACCAAGACACAAACCGGCTCAACGATTTCCCAAGGAGAAATAGTATGATACAAAGTGCGCTTTTTACCGATTTTTATGAATTAACCATGGCCCAGGGGTACTGGAAATTGCACATGAATAGAGCCACGGTCTTTGACATGTTTTTCCGCAAACAGCCTTTTGCAGGCGGTTTTTCTATTTTTGCCGGCCTTGAGCCCCTCCTCGACACCATCACTAACTTTAGATTTTCAAAAGAAGACATTGCCTGGCTTACGTCCCTTAACAGATTTGAACCGGGGTTTTTAAACTATCTTGCAGAGTTCCAGTTCACCGGAGATATTTGGGCAATGGACGAAGGGACGGTAGTATTCCCAGACGAACCACTCCTGCGCGTACACGCTACCGCTATAGAAGCATCCATTATTGAAGGCCTAATCCTAAATACGTTGAACTTTCAAAGCCTCATCGCAACAAAAACTGCTCGTATCTGGCTTGCCTCGGGAAAGGCCCCGCTTATGGAATTTGGGCTTCGCCGAGCTCAGGGAGAAAATGGTGCAATGAGTGCAAGCCGCGCCTCCTTTATCGGTGGAGCGAGCGGAACAAGCAATACGCTCGCGGGTAAAGATTATGGGATTCCCGTTCTCGGCACCATGGCACACGCGTGGGTTATGAGCTTTGAAACAGAAGAAGAGGCTTTTCGTGCATACGCAGAAATGTTCCCCGATGCCTCCGTTTTTCTCATAGATACCTACAACTCTCTCGAATCTGGATTACCCGCAGCAATCACCGTTGGCAAAGAACTCGCAGCAAAGGGAAAAAACTTTGGCATCCGCCTTGATTCTGGAGACATCCAATACCTTAGCGAAGAAGTACGAAAAAAACTTGATGCCGCCGGCCTACCCGATGCAACGATAACCGCATCAAATGAACTTAACGAAGAAATTATTGATTCCCTCCTGCGCCACGAAGCACCAATTGATTCTTGGGGAATTGGAACCCACATGGTAACTGGAGGAAACGAAGCATCCTTTACTGGAGTGTATAAATTATCTGCGCGTACCGATGAGGAAGGCGATCTGTTACCCACCATGAAACTCACAGACAATCCAGAGAAAATGACAAATCCTGGAATAAAACAAGTGTGGCGCCTGTTTCACGAAGATGGAACCGCAAAGGCAGACGTAATTTCACCTGAAGATGAACCGGTTTTAGCAGGGAAAGAATCTCGTTTTTATCACCCCACCAACGAAATTCAAAGTTTTGTGTTTACACCCGCTCGCTGTGTTCCTCTGTTATCAAAAAAAATGGCAGCCGGAAAGCGGATTGCGCCCCCTGAATCGCTGCAAACTATTCAAGAGCGGGTACAAACGGGGCTTCGTCAATTTGACCGCACCTATCACCGTCTTCTTAATCCGCATTTATACAAAGTTTCCTTAACTAAAAAGCTCAGGCAGCTTAAATTTGATTTTCTACAAATTCATTGATTATGGGTTATTTCGGCAAATAATCAAGTTTGACATGGGAAAGCGCATCAAAAAGTTTTCTCTTTTCTGCATACCGCCCATCGGTGAGCGCTTCGAGTTTTCTACGCGCATTCTTACGACCAGAATTATCTTGATAGGCGCAGGTACAGGTTGAGTTGATGTAGCCGCTTGCCTCGGCATGGCGCACTATCATGGGGATATCAGCCAAGCATAGCGGGCGTATTAGGGTAACGGGATATTTTTCGTACGCCAAACTTGGCGGCATCGTTGAAAGTACGCCCTTAACTAAGGCGTTCATAAGCAGGGTTTCGAGAATGTCATCCAAATGATGGCCAAGGGCTATTTTATTGTACCCTTCCCGAACCGCAAAGCTATTTATCTCCGTACGCCGCTGGGTAGAACACCACCAACAATTCATGCGTTGCCCCGCTTTAATCCTCCCCAGCACCGCAACCTTTTTCGTGATCAAGGGAACCTTCCATTGTTCAAACCGGCTCAAAAGCTCATCGTTGAGGGGAGAGCTCATTTCGCTGGCAATATGCATAGCAGTCACAGAAAACTGAGGGCCGCTACGCCGGAGCATTCGTAATGCAAAATATTCTATCAGGGCGGTAGAATCTTTCCCACCAGAAGCTCCAACGAGAATTCGGTCTCCGTCTTCTATAAGAGAAAAACGCGTTACCGCATGATCGATTACGCGAAAGAGTTTTGGATTTGCCATGAACGGTATTCTATCAGGAAAATGGCGGTGCGTCCCTGGTGCAGGGCGTTGACCCTCGATTAAAAGCGGGGTATCGTACGTGCGGTATATTTCAAAGGAAGCGAGGTGCAATTCCTCCGCTAGCCCGTAACTGTAACCGGAAACAAACTGCCCCCATGCCACTGCGCCACAAACGCGGGAAGGCCAGCAGGACTGGAAAGCCGGAAGCCAGGAGACTTTGGTATGCTAATCTTTTTTTTTCGGCCTTCGTGGTACA
>DUOS01000070.1 GCA_012838745.1 Treponema sp.
TTAAATGAAAGATATTATTGATAAAACAAAGAAAATGGCACGCATGGCAGGCCAAACAGAACAGGTTCAGTACCTGCTCGCAAAACGCCTTTCGCGAATAAACTTTCTCTTAAGCTGGCTTGCTATCGGAATGATTACTGCTGTTGGGGCTTCTTTTTTTACCCCTTACGAATTTTCAGATCCCATTATAAGCGCCTTCGTTGCACTTGGAGCGGCGTTACTAATCCTACTCGTTCGAGTATCCCGCTTAAACATTCGAACATCTGGACACCTCTTTACCGGGAATCTCTATGGTCGAATCTACCAAGAGACCGATATACTCCTTGTAAAAATGCAGGGTGGAGATATATCTCGCTCAGAAAGTCTGATTCAACTTGAAAAACTCAACACAACCCTCTGCGATCTTATTGCAAAAACAGCAGTAGCTCCCCATAAATTCTTTCGCCGATCAGCAAAAAGATTTAATAAAGCCCATCCCGAGCTTAAATGTTTTACCGAAGTTCGCGAGCCTTCAGAGTTTCTTCGTTCTCCAGCACCGCGATCAGGCATAGAAAAAACTACATGAATGTTGGAATTATCATCTGGTCCGCCACAGGAAACACTCTTTTAGTAGCGCAAATCTTTAAAGCGGCTCTTTCAGCCGCAGGGCACATGGTTACCATCGAACAAATTGGAATTAACTCAGCAGAACCGGCACGCCGCACTGATCCATGGAACTTTACAAATCAACCCGATGTAACAGCTTATGACGCTCTTATATTTGGATCCCCAGTAGAAGCTTTTTCTCTTTCGGCTGTTACACTCCGTTTTCTTCAAAATTTGAAAACCCTTTCCGGAAAACCTTTTTTTTCGTATGTTACCCAATACTTCCCCAAACCATGGATGGGTGGAACCAATGCAATAAATCAATTAAAAAAACTTGTTGAAGAACAAGACGGAATCTCTTGCGGTTCTGCCGTTATCAACTGGTCAAGCAAGAAACGTGTGCTACAAATAGAAACAGCAAAAATAAATCTAGTAAAAGACTGGTCTCGCGAATAGTCATGCCCTCAATCCGCTAAAACCGTCTAAAACACTGATTCACTGTTTGCGTTTCAATACAATTGCAGTATTATATAGGTATGGAAAACATTCTTACATGGAAAGATGAATTAGCGACAGGTTTTGCAGATGTGGATCTTCAGCACAAGAAACTCATTTTAATTATTAACGATATTCATGTCGCAATGAATGAGCCAGAAACAACCTACGCTACCGGAATGGCAAAGGCACTAAAACGACTAACAGAGTATACCTACTACCACTTTGAAGAAGAAGAAAAGTTCATGAAACTCCATGATTATCCAGAATTTGAAGCACACCACTTAGAACACCAATCATTCATTGAACAGGTTGGGAAACAAATAAAAACACTCTCAAAAGCTAACTCTGAAGATGGCTTCCTTTTTTATCGTTTTTTAGGGTCTTGGTTAATTAATCATATCGCTAAATCTGATCAAGCTTGGGCTTCCTTCGTATCAGAAAAAACTTTAAACGATTAAGGTTCGAGACGCTTACTAACATGGAGTATCCCGTAGCTCAGAAAGAACCCCTTTGCCCGCTTTGCACAGCAGAAGGAAATTTATTTTTTTTGAACTCCTTTTATTTATGCTCAACTTGTGAAGGGATTTTCCGTTCTTCTAATGATTTTCTATCTCCTAAAGAAGAACGAATTAGATATACGCTTCATAACAACAATCCCTCCGCCTCAGGATACCGTAAGTTTTCCTTACCCCTTGTTTCGGCCATAACATCAGTAATCCCTCCTGGAACACAAGGATTAGATTTTGGCTCTGGAACACAATCCGCAGCTTCTTCTATGCTTTGCGAACAAGGGTACCCTACAGAAGCCTATGATCCTTTTTTCCATAATGATCCCGCTCTTTTAAATAAAAAATATAATTATATTTTTTGTTGTGAGGTAATTGAACATTTTCAAGAACCAAGACGTGAATTTTTAACCCTCTTTTCTCTTCTTAACCCTGGCGGAAGCCTTTTTTGTATGACGCAATTGTACTCATCTACAATAAACTTTCCCACATGGTATTATAAGAATGACCCTACTCATGTTTTTTTTTATCAAGAGAATACTATTAAGTGGATTTCAAGACACTATGGCTTTTCAAAATATTTAATAAATGACAGAGTAATCCGATTTGACAAACCAAACGATTACTGACAGTATCAGCCTATGGCAATTCATGATTTACAGATAAAACCAGCCATCACTAAACCTTCTCGGCTAGATTTGATACTGGCAGAAGAAATTCCCGCTGTTTTAAAAAAGATCGATCCGAAAGCCTTGTCAAGTAAGTCAAAAATACGCCGCCTAATTCTTGCAGGTGCAGTTTCGCTTAATAATCGCCAAGAAAGAAGACCTGCCCTGCTGGTATTTCCCGGAACCAAAATCAATGTTACTCTTAATATAGAGAAATTCCTTTTTGAAAAAACTCCTGATGATGTTTCTTTTGAATTAACACAGGAAAATATTCTGTTCGAAGATGAAAGTATTCTCCTCGTAAACAAGCCCGCTCGATTTCCAACAGAAGCAACAATTGTTGTAACGCGAGATAACCTCCACTCTGCTGTAAAGAGGTACCTCAATAGTAAAGGAACATTCCGTAACCAGCCCTACTCAGGCTTACTCCATCGATTAGACCGCGACACAAGTGGAGTAATTCTTTTTTCAAAGACTAGAACAGTTAACGCGTCAATTCATGATTCTTTTTTAAGAAAAATTGTTCAAAAAGAATATCTGGCTATTACTACATTGCCTACAAATCAAAAGCACCCTGAGTCTAATTTTTCAGTAAAAGATCACATTGCTCGAATTAGCCCTAAAGGGGCACCAGGAAAATGGGGCGAGGTTTCAAATGGGGGAGATGAAGCCCATACCGATTTCGCCCTAGTTGACGCTGGAAAAACGCTTCTTCTTATTCGCGCATTCCCCCGCACAGGAAGAACACACCAAATCCGTGTACATCTTTCTGGCATCGGCTTGCCTATTATTGGCGATCCTCTCTATGGAGGGAAAACAGATTTATCGGGAAAGCCCGTCCTTCGTGCTATGCTTCATGCCGCATCAATTACAATTCCACATCCAGTTACCGGAAAACCTCTTACTGTTTCAGCCCCCTTGCCTAAAGATTTTACTGCTCTTGCGTCCTCTGCAGGTCTCAGCATTTCTTAATCGTTTAAAGACCGGAAATCCGTCAAACCAATATCGTTGCTACCTGTGCTAGATCGTGATAGTATAAAACACCTTTTCGTTGGAGTTTTTATATGAAACAGATGTTTTTTTTCTTAATAGTTGCGAGCTCTCTTTTCTTAGTTGGATGCGAAAAATCTGATACTATAACCCTTTCGTATAGCATTTTTTTTCCGGCATCTCATGCCCAAGCCCGAGCGGCACAAGAATGGGCCACAGAAGTTGAAAAAAGAACCGATAGCCGGGTAAAAATAATCATGTACGCAGGAGAAACCCTCTCTAAAGCACCTCAGTGCTATGATGGGGTAGTCTTAGGAATTTCAGATATCGGAATGAGTGCCTTTGCATATTCGCGAGGTCGATTCCCGCTAATGGAGGCTCTTGATCTACCAGTTGGGTACCCCGATGGCAAAACAGCAACGAGAATAGCCAACCAGATAGTTCAAAAATACCAGCCAGAAGAACTTTCAGAAGTAAAAGTTCTATATCTCCATGGGCATGGACCTGGGGTTATAGCCTCGAGAAAACCGGTGAAAACATTTAAGGATATTTCTTCCCTGAAGATCAGGGCAACAGGCCTTTCTGCTAAAATTGTCTCATCTCTTGGAACCGTACCTATTTCCATGAGCCAAGGAGAAACTTATGAAGCTCTTCAAAAAGGTGTTGTAGATGCCACCCTATGCCCTATAGAGACTTTAAAGGGTTGGAAACAGGGTGAAGTAATCAAGTATGTAATAGACACCCGCGCGGTTGGCTATACAACCTCAATGTTCGTCGTTATGAATAAAGAAAAATGGAATAATCTCCCAAAAGATATACAAAAAATCATCGATGAAGTAAATGCCGAATGGATAGAAAAACAAGGCGAGGCCTGGGATAAAAGCGACCTAGAGGGCACTGAATTTGTACAATCACTCGGTCATGAATTTATAACACTTGAACCAGATGAAGAAAAGACACTTGTTGAGGCAGTTTCACCAATCCTAGAAGACTATGTAAATATTACAGAAACCAAAGGTCTCCCTGGGCAAGCCGTACTCTCAGACATTCAAGAAATGCTTCGGAGAGACAATTAACATGCACAAGCTTTTAGACAGATTCTACGTCGTTGTTCGTACTCTTATTATTACCCTTGCTGTAGTGGCGGGAGTTTCAATTATTGTAATGATATTAGTAACTGTTTTCGATGTTTTTCTACGGATCTTTGGTGAGGGAATAACTGGTGCTTATGACATAGTACGTATCATGGGAGTTGTCGCAATTTCTTGCTCACTTCCCTACGTTACCGCCATCAAGGGTCATATTGCTATTGAGTTTTTTTATCAACGCTTTTCGCGTATGGGAAGAATAATTCTTGATTCGTTCTTTAGAACCCTTTCAGTGATTGTTTTTCTCGTACTTGCTTGGAGCTGTATTTTATATGGAAAAATGCTGTTACTAAGTGGACAGGTAATGCAAACACTCCCTATACCAGTTTTTTGGATTCCTTGGATGATCAGCCTGAGTTGCTTACTCATGACACTGACCATCATCTATCATTTATTTCATCCAGGTAAGGAGCTCGTTAAACTATGACACCTCTGCAAATTGGTCTAATAGGCTGCCTCTTATTATTTATCTTACTCTTTTCAAGTATGCCGGTCGCCGTTGCTATGATCGTATCAGGACTAGCTGGATTCGCACTTATCGTTTCTCCCCACGCCGCAACAAGCATGATAACGGCAGAACTTTTCGATACTTTTTCTTCTTATAATCTTACTGTTATTCCTTTATTTGTACTTATGGGTCAAGTTGCTTTTCATGCAGGAATAAGCCCCCGTCTTTTTAAGACCGCTTATACTTGGATTGGACACCTCCCCGGAGGGCTCGCAATGGCAACTATCGGAGCTTGTGCTGGGTTTGGTGCAATCAGTGGGTCTGGTCCTGCTACAACAGCTACCATGACCTCAGTTGCCCTACCTGAAATGCGCCGGTACAAGTATTCAGATGAACTTTCCAGCGGCGCCGTTGCTGCTGGGGGAAGCCTCGGCATGCTCATCCCTCCAAGCGTTGTTTTTATTGTATACGCCCTCATGACTGAACAATCGATAGGCAAACTCTTTTTAGCTGGTATTATCCCCGGTTTGTTTATCACCATTCTTTTTTGTCTTTCTATTTTTGTACGCTGTCTCCGAAATCCCAATCTTGGTCCTGCTGGCCCCAAAGCAACCTGGTCAGAGAAATTTAAATCTCTTAACGGTGTTCTTGAAACTCTCCTTCTTTTCGCTTTTGTAATGGGGGGTATGTTTTTTGGGTTATTTACTCCTATAGAGGCAGCTGCCGTAGGAGCTGGAGGAAGCCTTGTTATTGCCTTAGTAAAGCGTTCAATGTCTTGGAAACTACTTCATCGCATTTTGCTGGAAACAGTACGCACCTCCGGAATGATATTCTTTATAGTAGCAGCGGCAGTTGTTTTTGGAAGATTCCTTGCAGTGTCTCAAATCCCCTTCGAACTTGCATCTTGGTTTGTCTCTCTACCATTACCACCCTTTATGGTAATGGGTCTGATAATTATATTTTTTCTCTTTATGGGCTGCTTTATTGATTCTTTAGCCCTTGTTTTGCTAACTGTTCCTATTTTTTATCCTGTAATACAAACACTCGGCTATGATCCAATTTGGTTTGGTGTCCTCATAGTTGTAATTACCCAGATGGGAGTAATTACACCTCCTGTTGGAGTAAATGTTTATGTTGTAAGCGGTATAGAGCGAAACATCCCCCTGCAAACAATCTTTAAGGGAGCACTACCATTTTTGTACATGCTGATTGTTTTTGCGGCTTTGCTTATGCTCTTTCCACAAATAGCACTTTTTTTGCCGAACATCGGCCATTAGGAGCGGATATGGAATCTTTATCTTTATTTAATCGAATCATGTTTTGCACCGATTTTTCTAGCGAATCTGCCGCAGCATTTAATTATGCCCTTGAGCTTAGCCGAGTTTGTAAAAATGCAGAAATTATTATTTTTCATGTAATTGCAGAGCCCGATGCACATTTTTGGAAAACCTATATTTACGAAAAAGACCAATTAGACGACAAAGCACGTAAAGATATTGAACTACAATTTGAACAACGTTATTTATCTCTGGTTCCCGATGGAACCAACGTAACAACACGAATTGAAATAGGAAATGCTGGCCAACAGATTCTCCGTGTAGTCGAAGAAGAAAAGATAGACCTTTTGATTATGGGTAGAAAACGAAAGAAGAAAAAACCGGGTATGTTTTTTGGAGACAATGCAAAAGCAATGCTTCAAAAAGCTCAGTGTCCTATTTTGATTATTCCAGAAAACTAAGGCATATAAACAAGCAACTACATTATAACAACGCATGAATCGCAGCGGGAATATTATCGAGCACATCCTCCGCTAAAACACCATATTCGGTACAATCCCGGGCAGCATGCTCACCAGCAAGCCCATGCAAATAAACTCCCAAACATCCAGCAGCAAGGGGTTCAAGCCCCTGTGCACATAACCCTGAAATAATTCCAGTAAGCACATCTCCCGTGCCGGCTTTTGCGAGAGCAGAGCTCCCGGTTGTATTAATAAAAACGTTGGTACCGTCGGTTACCACAGTCTCCTTTCCTTTAAGCACAACAACAGCAGAAAACCTCTGTGCTATTTCTTGGGCTATTTCAACACGACGGTCCTGTACCTGAGCAACAGTAATTCTTGCAAGGCGAGACATTTCGCCTGGATGTGGGGTAAGAATTGCTTTTTTGGGTAAGGATATATCAGGACCTTCCATACAAACAGAAGCAATTAAATTAATTCCATCTGCGTCAATTACAACAGGGATTTCTTTTCTGCGTAAGGAAAGAATAACCCGCAAAAAAAAGCGTTCAAGACGCGAGGGTATCCCTCGTATAAGAGAAAGCCCACACCCTATAGAAACGGCGTCGTATCCATCAACGATACGATCAATAACTTTCCAAGATCCCCCACAAACACAGCCTCTACGGCTTTTTAACGGAAGCGTTACTACCCCTGCCTTGCTGACATCATTGAGGGCTACTTCTGGCCCGGCAAGAGTTACATATCCAGCTCCAGTACGAAGAGGTGCAACACTACTAAAATACGCTGCGCCTCGATAGTTGCGAGATCCTGCAATAGAAAGAACGCGTCCAAAATCACTTTTGTTTGATTCATCTCTACGTTGCGGCAACAAAGACGCTGCCATTTCACGATCAATTTTTTCCATGATAAAGCCTCCAGCCATACCAGGCTTAACAGAATTTATATAATTACGAGTTTCTTTGATTCAAACAATCATCCATGATAAGACCAAAATTTGAGACAAAATCGTCCGTTGTCATTGTTCGTATATTGCTTAATAATTCTTTAGTCCGCTCTGTATACCGTTTATTGTTAATATGTCCCGGACCAAAACAAACCGTTCCATCGTCAGTATTTACTACGAGAAACTCGTTTTTCATTTTTCCATGACGTAAATGTTCTTTCACCGCAAGAGTCTCATACAAATATATCCCCCCACGTGGGGAACACACTAACCAAGTACAACTAACTCGGCTAGGCGTACGTAACTCCTGCTCTTCAAGGGCTGTAAAAACATGAGAACTAATTTCGGTAAACGGTATTTCATCTGTTTTTAAGAAAATTAAGGCATCTATAGCTATCGTTCGACCCTTCATACCCCAAGCAATATGTTCTTCGTGGTTTCTATAAAACAAAATATAGGACTCTGTTTCTATAACTGGTATTCCAGAAAACCATTTTAAAATTATTTTTTCGAGCATAGTTCTTATTCTATCCTCTTTTTCTTATCACGACCATCACAATTTATGTGTACAATCATGCAAAAAAGCTGCTAAGCAGCAAGAACAATTAGAAGCTTACAAGCAATGGCCCATGCTTCAACTTTTCCATCGAGTTTTTCACTCATATTTTTTTTCCTTTATTTCACTGCTAAAGTTGAGTATACTTGATATATAGGTCTAAATAAGGAGATGCATATGAAAAAGAAACTTTATTTTACGATGTTTGCAGGAATGATAATTCTCTTAGCAGCATCATGCGCAAGCGCACCAGTAAAAGCACCGAACCCGCTTGATACTCTGGACGGAGCACGAGCAGCGGCTCAAGAAATTCGAGCAAAAGCACTTGAAATGAAGGCAAACGTCGCCGTTCCGCTTCTTTTTACCGAAGCAGATAATACCTTCAGCGAGGCAAAAGAAAGCGATGATGCTGATAAAACAGAAGCAGCTCACGAAGGATACAAGATTGCGGTGAACCAATTCACCACAGCTTACAATGAAGCGAAGCTAAAAAAAGATGCTGCCTTAAAATTGATAGGCACGGCAGAGCAAGATCGCAGAACTTCAGAAGAAGTTTTACAACAGTTGGATGATGCAAAAAATGATGAAGAGGGGGCTAACTAATGAATAAAAAAATACTTTTTATCGCCCTCGCGGTGTTCTTTTCAATTACCGCCTTGAGCGCACAAAACCTTCGCGACAACCAATACCAGCGAGCTGGTCGCCAATACGAAAAACAAGCACAAGAAGCTATGAACGATGGTCGTTATGATCAAGCTGGTGAATTCGCTGATCTCGCTTCGGCAGAATACCTCAAAAGCCGGGAATATGCCGACTCCCTTCTTTTGAAATTCCGAGCAGCCAATGCTATTAATCTTGCTCAACGAACTATTACAGATGTAAGTAATGTTAGAGCAACCGCTGCCCACTATGCAACAGAAATTGCAGAAGCAAAGAAGACGCTTGCTGAAGCACGCGTTCTTTTCGATGCAGAAAACTGGGTAGAAAGCCGGGCAAAGGCTTTAGAAGCTCTCGATCTTTTAAAAGATATTCGCAGAGTAGAAACAGAACCTAAGAAGAAGACCTCGTCAAACCTTGTCTTACCACGATACTACACTGTTGTAAGTAGACCCTCTAACACTGACTGTTTCTGGAATATTTCCGGTCGGGATGGTGTGTATGGAGATCCAACCTTGTGGAAGAACTTGTGGAATGGAAACCGCGAGGCAATGAAAGATCCAGAAAATCCTAATCTTATTTTCCCTGGAATGATAATAGAAATACCTTCTGTTAACGGAGAAACACGAGAGGGAACTTATGATCCTTCTCGAGATTATTCTTCTTTGAAGTAATTTTTTACAGGGCCATGTTGAGTAACAACTCACATGGTCCTTTTTTATTATAAAAGTGGCGAAAGAATCCGCATTATTCTTCCAACAAATCGTTCCAGGAAAGGCATATCAGCAAGAGTTTCTTTTGTAATTTGTCCACAAGCTTCAAGAGTTTTAAGAAAATCATTTTTTATTTCCATAACGGTATCTGTTTTATATAACCAAACGCCGCACTCAAAGTGGAGATACAAGCTTCGAAAATCCATATTAATCGTTCCGACAACCGCATAAGAATCATCTGCAACAAAACTTTTAGAATGAATAAACCCTGGGGTATACTCGTAGATTTTTACCCCGCTTTCCACAAGTTGCTTATAGTAGGCTCGTGTTGCCGCGTGAATAAAAAAATTATCTCCACGATGAGGTGTAATTATACGAACATCAGTTCCTCCCTTTGCGGCTAAAGAAAGGGCAACGGTGAGTTCATTACCTATTATCAAATAGGGCGTAGTAATATATAAATAGTCTTCTGCGCGATGAATAAGAGATAAATAAACATTTTCTCCCACAGATTCTCCATCCATTGGACGATCTGCAAACGGCTGTACAAATCCGGTTGACTCCGGAAACGGTTGCAGAGGAGCTGATGGTCTATAATTTGAAAACGTATCTTTTGTTCCAACAAGATATTCCCACATACCGAGGAACATCACAGTAAAGCTCCAGGCCGCATCGCCGAGCAAGAAAATTGAGACATCTTTCCAGTGTCCGTATTTATCTACACGATTTATGTATTCATCAGCAAGATTAATACCACCGGTAAAAGCAGCAATTCCATCAATAACGGTTATTTTTCTATGATCACGGCTGTTAATATATGCAGAAAGAACGGGACGAATTGGGTTAAAAACCGCACACTGGATCCCCTTTTCACGGAGCTCTTTGGGAAACGATGCGGGCAAGGTGCGCATGCACCCATAGTCGTCATAAATTACTCGAACATCAACACCAGCCTTAGCCTTGCGCTCTAAAACAGAAAGAATCGCATTCCACATTTCGCCCGGTTCAATTATATAATATTCCATGAAAATATAGCGTTCTGCTTTTTCTAATTCTTCCAATAGTCGCCGGAGTTTAAGTTCACCAAGTGCAAGATATTCTGTCTGGGTATTTTCCCATACAGGGCTTTTTGCATAACGATGTAAATAACGGCTCACATGACGCGAAACCCCATCCATCCTTGTATCAATTTCGCCTCCCTCTCCGGGTGCTGGTAACTGCAATTCAGGAAGAGCTTCACATATATGTACTGTCTTTGCATTGAGCTTTCTCCGCATTTTACGTGCAAGCCGGTCAGAACCCCAAAATAGATAGAATAATGCCCCAAAAAGAGGAAAAACAAGGATAGGAACGATCCAAGTAATTTTATAGGCAGGATTGTTACTACTACTCAAAATCCATAAAGTTATGACAATACTGACAAATACACTTAAAAAATAGAAAGCGTAAAAGTTCCGTTGGACCACAGTAACAACAACGTAAACAAACGCAATTTGAACTGCTAATGCAAGAACGACAGGAACCGCTCGGGATAAAAAAAGTCGTTTTCGTTTACGTGGAACTCGCCCACTATCTAAAGAAGCCATAGAGGTATTATAGCACACGTAAGGTCAAAAAAAAAAGGACGAGTACTCAGAAAATTCTGGAGCACTCGTCCTTCATTTTAAAAAATTTTACTGAATAACTTCTTTCATAGCAGTCATGTAATCACGAAGTGTTTTTCCAACTTTCTCAACATTATGTGAACGGATTTCTTCATTGACACGTACGAGCTCACGGTTAGAAACAGAGTTATCAGCATTAGATATACCCTTACCAATAACAGCTGTATCTACTGAAGCCATAAAATCTTTAAGCAAGGGACGACAGGCGTTATCAAATAAATAACATCCATATTCCGCCGTATCTGAAATAACCTTGTTCATTTCATAGAGTTTTTTGCGGCTGATAAGATTAGCAATCAGGGGTGTTTCATGAAGAGACTCATAGTATGCACTTTCCGCTTTTATACCTGCATCGGTCATAGTTTCAAAAGCAAGCTCAACGCCGGCCTTAACCATCGCAACCATGAGGATTCCCTTGTCAAAGTAGTCTTGTTCAGAAATAGCAGCATCCGTTGGAGCTGTTTGTTCAAAAGCAGTTTTTCCAGTTGCCTCTCGCCAAGCGAGTAAATCTTTATCGTTTACACTCCAGTCTTTCATCATAGTTGCACTGAAGTGGCCAGAAATAATGTCATCCTGATGTTTTTGATACAGAGGCCCCATTATTTTTTTGAGTTCAAGAGAAAGAGCGTGAGCCTTGATTTTTGCAGGATTAGAGAGGCGATCCATCATTCCTGTTATTCCACCCCACTTGAGTGCTTCGGTTATTGTCTCCCATCCGTACTGAATAAATTTAGAAGCCCAAGCTGTATCAATTCCGTTTTCAACCATCTTGTCAAAACAAAGTAAGCTTCCTGTCTGAAGCATCCCACACAAAATAGTTTGTTCACCCATAAGGTCAGATTTTACTTCTGCAATAAAACTTGACTCCAGCACACCAGCACGGCTACCACCTGTTCCTACTGCGAGAGCCTTAGCAACTGCCCAACCTTTTTGGTCTGGATCATTTTCTGGATGAACCGCAATAAGGGTTGGAATTCCAAAGCCCCGAGAATATTCTACTCGTACTTCAGACCCTGGTCCTTTAGGCGCCATCATAACGACAGTTATATCTTTACGGATTTGCATCCCTTCTTCAACAACATTAAAACCATGGCTGTACCAGAGAGCAGATCCCTTTTTCATAAGAGGCATAATTGCAGAAACTACTGCTGAATGCTGTTTATCAGGAGTAAGGTTTCCTACAACGTCTGCTGTTGCAATAAGTTCATCATAAGTTCCAACGGTAAAACCGTTTTCAGTTGCATTTTTCCAGCTCGCTCGTTTTTCCGCAATTGCTTCCTTGCGTAGAGCGTAACTCACATTAAGGCCGGAATCTCGAAGATTGAGTCCCTGGTTTAATCCTTGGGCGCCACAACCTACAATAACAATCTTTTTTCCTTTAAGAACATTTGTTCCATCAGCAAATTCTTCACGATCCATAAACCGGCAAGTTCCCAGTTGCAAAAGGGCTTCTCGCCAAGGAATTGAGTTAAAATAATTCATTATATATCTCCATTACTTTTTTCATGCGCGCAAGGGCATCGGTGCTCTAACTTGCTAACCGCATGTAGATATGTTATACCCTATTTAGTGCAATGCGTAAAGCGAAACATATACATCCTATCGCTGATTTTTTTGCAACCACCGGAGAACACACTATATGGACTTTCATGAACTTGAAGCCTTTCTTGCCTTAGCAGATACCCTTCATTTTGCACGAGCAGCATCTCGCGTGGCTTTGAGCCCCTCGGCTCTCAGCAGACTTATTTTTCGCCTTGAAGAAGAAGCAGGAGTTCCTCTTTTTGTTCGCGATTCTCGGCAAGTAAGCATAACAGAAGACGGGGCTATCTTCCGCGACTTTGCTCAGGAAAGCGTATTCAGGAGAGACGATTTACAAATAAAATTTTCCTCAAAAACAGATCAGCCTGGAGGAATTTTACGTATTTATGCTTCGGTTACTGCCTGCTATTCTATCCTACCTCCCTTTGTTGAAGCTTTATCACAAGAATATCCAGAGGTTAGATTATCTATTGAAACAGGTGATCCCGCTTCGGCTGCCGATACCGTTCGCGAAGGACGAGCAGATCTTGCCGTAACTGCGTTGCCTCCCGAGGGCTTTGACGATCTTCTTTGCCACTCGGTTAAAAAGACGCCGCTCGTTTTTGCCGCTTCCCGATCCGGTCAATACGGAAACTTAGATTTATCAGCTAAAACTCCTAAAGCCTACGCAAAACAACTTGAGCTAGTTCTTTCCTCTGTTCCCCTTATCCTTCCTCGAACTGGGCTCGCTCGGCAACGATTTGACCACTGGGTTCATCAGCGGCGTATAGGAACAAGCAATAGGAACTTTACTCCGGAAATAACTGCGGAAACCGCAGGTAATGAAGCCCTTCTCGCCCTTGCACGGCTCGGTGTAGGGCTCGCCCTTGTTCCACGCCTTGTCTTAGAAAACAGCCCCTTTGCCGAAGGTCTCGTGTTATACCCCACAGACAGGGACTTTGGAGAGTATGATATTGGCTTTGTACAAAAAATTAGCGAATCCGAATCATCACGAAAAGTGCTTCTTGATGCAGTTGAATCTTTAATACGGAGAACATGGCCCAATGATTGACGAACTAAATCCCCTTATTCATCTTGAACAATGTACTGTATCTTCTCATACCAACGTTCTATTGGAA
>DUOS01000071.1 GCA_012838745.1 Treponema sp.
ACCAGAAAGAGAGCGTACTACCGAAAGGCCAGCACCAAGGGCACCAGCCAGACCTCCAGCCAATGGCGGCCGCGGTCAACCTCAAAGAGATACTCAACCTTCGTTCAATACAAATGAACCAGATATTTCTAAACTTACCTTTGATGAACGAATGGTGTACTACAAGAAAAAATATGCTGGAGATCAACCCACTAAGGTTTCTAACAAACAGGAACCTAGTAGTGCTCCTAAGAAAACACGCCAAAACAGAAACGTACAGAAAAACCGACAAGAGCTGGATAAAAAACAAAGCTCACAATCAGAAAAAAATCGCAAGGGAAAGAATGTAGCCAAAAGTGCCTCGGCAAGTAATCGAGCGGCTCCAGCTCCAAGAAAGACTCAACCGCCTGCACCTAAAAAGCAAGAAATTGGTGGAGTCGGATTAAAAAACACCCTAAAGCGATTTTTTCTCCGGTAATTATGATTAAAAAGCGAACAAGGTTTGAGTCGCTCCTTTTCATTCACATTTCAAACCTATGTTTTGCCACTACGGCTATACTCATCAGCATGCTTTCCTCGCAATTCGACGGCTGGTTTACCGCACTAGCCCGTTTTGCGATTGGTGGAATGTTGGGATTTAGCCAACTGGCAATAACTAAAAAGCCCTTCCACATAGTACGAATACGCCCATGGCTTGGTAGAGGACTCTTTGGGGCCCTTGCTATGATCCTATATTATCTTTCCATTTCCCTAGGAAGCCCCGGCCGAGCAAGCTTGTTTAACAACAGCTTTCCAATATTTGTAGCAATTATTTCTATATTTGCCTTGAGAGAAAAAATCAGATGGGCAACACTTGCGGGTATTGTCTTCGCTTTTGCAGGAGTTGCCTTGGTTTTATGGGATGGAACGGGTATGAGCTTTGCCGCTGATGCTGCCGGTATTGCAAGTGGATTTTTAGCCGGTATTTCATACCATTTTAATAAACGCGCTTCCCAAACTGAACACCCAGTAGTTATCTACTTAGGTGTTTGTCTTGTGGGAATTATAGCAACAGCCTTTTCATGGCCACAACTGCTCTCTATTACTCCAACAGCAGCTATTTTACTCGTCCTTGCCGGTATTGGAGCCTATGCTGCTCAAATAACAATCACCATGGGCTTACGGGATATTCCCACCACTGAGGGCAGTGTTCATACCTTCGCAAAAATCCCACTCACCGTTCTTGCTGGCTGGCTCATTCTAGGCGATGCTATTACGGTTCGCTTTATATTGGGAACGGTACTTCTTCTCACCGGCCTTTTTCTCAATGATCGTAGAACGGCAAACAAAAAAATTTAAAACCCTACTGTTGCACATGACTCTTTTTTTCTATATCATTCGCCCATGATTACAGTAACAGAACTCAGCCTCTCCTTTGGAGATAAACCGCTTTTCAAAGACGTCAGCCTCAAATTTACTCCAGGAAATTGTTATGGCATTATTGGTGCCAATGGAGCCGGGAAGTCTACCTTCTTAAATATTCTTTCGGGTGACTTGGAACATGACCGTGGAGATATTTCTATTCCCGCAGGGCAGCGCATGGCCGTCCTCAAGCAGGATCACTTTGCCTTTGACGAATACTCCGTTAAAGATACCGTTATGATGGGCTATCCTAAACTTTTTAAGATTCTCAAAGATCGGGAAGCTATTTATGAAAAAGAAGATTTTACCGAAGAAGACGGTATTAAAGCCTCGGTGCTAGAAGGCGATTTTGCAGAAATCGGCGGATGGGAAGCAGAACATGAAATAGAACAAATGCTTTCTGGCCTCGGTCTTGAAGAAAACTTTCATGGAAAGCTTATGAGTGAACTCGACGAAAGCCAAAAAGTACGCGTTCTCGTCGCTCAGTCTATTTTTGGCGAACCGGATATTCTCCTCCTCGACGAGCCCACAAACGGTCTTGATTTAGAATCAATTTACTGGCTCGAAGAGTTTTTAATTAACTTCCCCAATACCCTCATTGTCGTTTCGCATGATCGTCACTTTTTAAATGCAGTATGCACCCATGTTTGCGATATCGACTTTGGAAAAATACGCATGTACACGGGTAACTATGATTTCTGGTATCAAATGAGTCAAATGATGCAACGCCAATCTCGCGACCAACAAAAAAAGCGTGAAGATAAAATGAAGGACTTACGCGAATTTATTTTGCGTTTTTCTTCCAACGCAGCAAAGAGTAAACAGGCAACTAGCCGGAAAAAAGTGTACGACAAATTATCACTCGAGGAAGTCGAGGTTACTACACGAAAGTTTCCCTATGTCAATTTCAAACCTGATAGGGACATTGGAAATAACGTTCTGCGCGTAGAAAAACTTAATTATTCACACGAAGGTGAACAGTTGCTTAAAGACTTCTCTCTCACGATAAACCGTGGAGAGAAGGTTGCCTTTGTGGGTATGGAACATAACTCAAAAAGCGCCTTCTTTGATTGTATAAGTGGCGAAAAAACGGCTGATTCTGGCGATGTGTACTGGGGCCAAACCGTAACCTCTGCATATCTGGCAAAAGATAACAGCGAATTCTTTGATAGTAAATTATCTATCACCGATTGGCTACGCCAGTTTTCTACCGATCAGGACGAAGGATATGTGCGGGGTTTTCTGGGCAGAATGCTTTTTTCTGGTGATGATTCGCTCAAACCAGTTAACGTTCTTTCCGGTGGAGAAAAAGTTCGCTGTATGCTATCTAGGATGATGCTCACTGGAGCTAACCTGCTAATACTGGATGAACCCACCAACCACCTTGATCTTGAAGCGATTACGAGCCTCAACGAAGCTCTTATCGAATTTCCCGGTGTTATATTGTTTAATAGCCATGACCATGAGTTCGTTTCTTCAATCGCAAATCGTATTATAGAAATAACACCAGCTGGAATAATTGATAGAATGACTGACTTTGAAAGTTACATGACTGACGATGCAATTAAGGAACTGCGTTCCAAGCACTACAAGGATAGCAGTAAGAAAACAAGTATTTAGTATTCTTATAATTTTAGTGAGCGCAGACCGGGATTAGCGGGCGAGAATGCCACCCCGGATGCGCTCAATTTCTTCCCACCTAAAATCCAACTTCATAAAATTAAAAATAGGCTTACGAGGCGGGCGCCGTTTCGCATTATGTGCCGCAATTTCCCCATCCAAATTGGTTACCGAAGAACGCGTAAGATAGGGCTCTCCAAAAACAAGGACGTTTCCGGCAAGAACAAAGGGAGTTGGTTGGCGGTACGCAGCTTCTGTTCCAGAATATATAATTGTATTAGGGAAAAATCGAAGCGAGTTCTCTTCAACAGTAAAAGAGCCCTGCTCAAAATTACGCAGTTTTGTTCCCGTTGAAGTAATGCAGGTATACAACGTTCCTTGAATCCGAATAAACTTAGGAAGAGAAAACTCACGGCCATCGTTGCCAGTAAAAAGGGCTGGCCGATCGCGTTCGCGAGCATCAGTTTGCCAATAACGTACTCTATAATAACTACTACCATCGAATACCAACACAAAGAAAGTATCAGCATCAAAATGCGGATAAAGCCGTACTGAAGAACCAGTACCTGAAGCAATCCAAATACCGTCTAAGCTCTCTGGAATTGTTTCGTTTTTTTCTAAGGGATACCGTAGCATAAAATCGAGATAAAGCGAGTCTTCCAAAACGGCTACCCTAAGGGACTGTACCTTTTTTTCATGGGCATATCGTAATTGGAGAGTGTAAACACCCGGAACATCACCTTTTACGGAAGGTTCTGCGAGCTGGCAATTAATCCAAGGAAAAGGTTCATAGACAAAGCCGTAATATGCTTTTAGAACTATGCGCATTTGTGATTCCTGGGAAAACTCTACAAATCTATCAGGAGTTTCCCAAACACCGATCAGCGGTTCTGGCATTATCGGCATAATCTCAGGTGGGGATTCTCCAGAAAGATGAAAAGCGATGAGAAAGAATAGTATCAAAAGTAACGAGCGACGGAAACGCTGTCTCAATTTCCCTGTACCTTCCATGCGCTTGGGTTTATTGTGCCATCAGAAAAACATGCGGGATCTTCTTCCGGTTCATCAATAATTGTACCGGTAACAAGGAGGTAAACCCCTTGATAGGAATACAAGAGTTTTTCAGTTTCCAAGGGGCTCACTCGGTAACTCTTGCTGGTTTCAGTATCCCGAAGAACGGCATGAGTATGGGGTTCATTTCCTGTTATACGCACCATTGCGGTAAACTCTATTGGATAGCCGGAGAGTTCAAGTTGTGGGAGGTTGTCTACATTCTCAGGGATCATAGGGATCTGCTTTAACAAAGGAGGGCTACTTTTATTTTTGCCACGATCTTTGCAGCCAAGAGCCAATAGCTGGTGAGAATCAGAAAAAAGAGGCAAAGCAATTACCATAAGAATTGCGATACTGCTTGCAAAAATGCGTTTCTCAAAAATCACAGAATCTCCTTTTTCTTACCGTACCATC
>DUOS01000072.1 GCA_012838745.1 Treponema sp.
AGGCCTACGAAATAAAACTTATGGATTCTGCCGACGTAGCAGCCCTTATGCATGTAACTGATCCAGATTTAAAAGAAGAAATTTTTACTGCTGCACGCGAAATAAAAACACAAGTATATGATAACCGTGTTGTCACCTTCGCACCGTTATACTGCGGTAGTAAGTGCGTAAACCGTTGTAAATATTGCGGGTTCCGATCCGACAATGAATCTATGGAACGCCGAGTATTAACCCTGGACGAAGTTGAAGCAGAGGCACGAGTTCTTGCAACAAAAATAGGGCACAAGCGCCTCGTTGTTGTTTATGGAGAGCACCCCGAAACTGACGCTGATTACATCGCAGAAAGCATGAAGCGAATATATTCTATTAAAGAGCCGGTACGCAATGGAGTCGGAGAAATTCGCAGAGTAAATATAAATGCGGCTCCTCTTCCTATTAGCGACCTAAAAAAATTACATGAAGCAGGTATCGGTACCTTCCAAGTTTTCCAAGAAACCTACCACCATAAAACATACTCCGAAGTACATCCTGAAGGCACACTCAAAGGGAACTACCCTTGGCGCCTCTATGCCCTCCATCGTGCGATGGATGCGGGTATTGATGATGTATCTGTTGGAGCTCTCTTTGGTCTGTATGATTGGAAGTTTGAAGTAATGGGGATGGTTGCCCATGCACGCGACTTAGAAAAACGATATGGACTTGGTCCTCACACAGTCTCCGTTCCCCGCCTTGAACCCGCTGCTGGCACAGATTTCTCTTGGGTTAAACATTGGGTAAGCGACGACGAGTTCCGGTATCTTATTGCCGTTTTACGCCTTGCTATTCCCTACGCAGGACTCATCGTAACAAACCGAGAAAAACCAGAAATACTTAGATCCGTAATTAAAATGTGTACTCAGCGAGATGCAGACACCCGCGTGGGCATCGGTGCATATACTGATGCATTCCCTTTGGATGTTGAAACTGGTGGGGGAGATGATCAAAAAGAGAAGCGACAGCAATTCATGCTTGGCGACACCCGTAGCCTCGACGCAATTGTTCGCGAACTTGCCGAAATGGGGCACATTGTTTCATTTTGTACCGCTGGGTACCGTTGTGGAAGAACCGGAAAGAAAATCATGGACGCACTAATGTCCGGCCAAGAAGGATGCTTTTGCAAACTAAATGCAGTGCTTACCTTTCAAGAATGGCTTGAAGATTTCGCCACGCCAGAAACAAAAAGAGTTGGTGACGCAATCATTGAAAAAGAAATGGTAGAAATACGTGCCCGTGTTCCTGCAGATTTCTCGGAAGCACAACTCAAACATCTCGAAAAAGGCAGGGAGAGAATTCTTGCCGGTGAAAGAGATATTTATTTCTAAGGAATACTGTTTTAATAGGAGCACCCCATGACAGGAACGCCTAAGGCCCTTCGTCTTCATATCGGTATATTTGGCCGAACGAATACGGGGAAGTCTAGTTTTGTAAATCTCATAACCGGTCAGAGCACTTCGATTGTCTCCCCGATTGCAGGAACTACAACAGACGTTGTCCGCAAGAGCATGGAGTTGCTCCCAATTGGTCCGGTAACCTTTCTTGATACAGCCGGAATCAACGATGATTCCGGCCTTGGCGAACTTAGAATAAACCGCACCCATGAAGCGCTAAACTCAAGCGATATAGCAATCCTTTTAGTTGAACCGGGGGTTTGGACCAAGTACGAAGAAGGGCTTGTCGCAGATGCTGCTAAACAAAAAACACCTCTGATACTGGTTATCAATAAAACGGATTTATACGTGGATTCAGGTGTTCCATCGATCGGGAAAGATATCGATAGTACACATACGATGCACGTCTCCTGTATTTCGGCTGAAAAAAACCCGGCTGAACGCGAATTGATTATGCAGGAATTCAAAAGGATCATACTTACGCTTTGCCCAGATGAATTTCTTGATCCTCCCACGATCTTAGGAGATTTGCTTCCAAGCAATGTGGTTTGCCCACATGTTGTCCTCATTGTGCCAATCGACTTACAAGCACCAAAGGGCAGAATCATCTTGCCGCAAGTGCAATCCATTCGCGACGCATTAGATTTTAACGCAGCAGTGTCTGTCGTAAAGGAAAGCGAATACCCCATGTTCTTAAAAAAACTTGCAGTACCACCTGATCTCGTGGTCTGCGACTCGCAAGTTGCTAACCGCATGGTCGCCGATACTCCTAAGGATATTCCCTGCACAACATTTTCAATTCTTTTTTCCCGCTACAAAGGAAATATAACAACCTTAGCCGAGGGAGCTGCGACTATTCACCGCCTCAAGGCTGGCGACAAGGTATTAATAGCAGAAGCATGTTCTCACCATCCGTTAGAAGACGATATTGGGAGAGTAAAAATTCCAACTTGGCTTCACGAAAAAACAGGACTAAATCTCGAATGCACTCACGCAGCAGGAAAAGATTACCCTGCAGACCTTTCTGTTTTTTCTCTAATCATACATTGCGGAGCATGCACCTTAACACGCAGGGAAACACTCTGGAGAATTGAACAAGCCCGATCTACGGGCATTCCTATAACTAATTATGGCATTGCTATTTCTGTGCTTCAAGGCGTGGCAGAACGAACGCTCTCTCCCTTCCCCGAAGCATTAGACGCGTATCAATTCGTTAAACACGACTCTGAGCGAGGAGCTACCCCATGATACGACCAGAATTTTCTAACTGTCTTTCTCGAGTAATTGAAAATCCTAAAGCGACAGAAACCGATCTAATTTTCCTTCTTGATACCATCAATCAAAAAGAACAAGACCTACTCTTTACGGAAGCTGCGAGAATTCGAAACCAGTATTGTGGCGCGCGGATGATCTTGCGAGGGCTTGTAGAGTTTTCCAGCTATTGCGGAAACTCATGCTTTTACTGCGGCCTCAACCGAACTAATTCTCGAGCCGAGCGATACCGCCTCTCCCCCGATCAAATTGTGGAAAGCGCTCGTCTTGTTTGGAACGCTGGAATAAAGACTATTGTTCTCCAGTCGGGAGAAGATGGTATGGAAGCACAAGTAATTGCAGATGTTGTATACCGCATAAAGGCAGAGCACGACATGGCCATAACCCTTTCTGTTGGCGAACGCCCCCGGAAAGATTATGCTCTTTGGAAAGATGCGGGCGCAGACCGGTATTTACTTAGATTTGAAAGCACTAATCCCGAACTTTATGCTTCTTTGCATAATGGGCGTACGCTGGAAACTCGCCTACAATGTTTAGACACATTACAGGAACTTGGCTATCAAACAGGTAGTGGCTTTATGGTAGGCACACCAGGGCAAACGCTTGAAATCATTGCACAGGATATTCGCTTTCTCGCCCAGAAGAACTACGACATGATAGGCATAGGCCCATTTATTCCGCACCCCGATACACCACTGCGAAATGCTCCGGCTGGGGATATTCACCTAACGCTACGCGCAGTTGCCCTTATTCGCCTTACTAGCCGAAATGCCTGGCTTCCTGCCACAACAGCAGTTGGCAGCTTAGACCGCGACTATAGAGTAGACGCATTACAAGCCGGGGCAAATGTGCTAATGCCAAATTTTTCTCCCCTTGACGTAAAAAGAAAATATGGAATATATCCGGGGAAACGATGCGTTACCGAAACAACCGCCGATACCGATAGCATGGAAGATCTTGCCCGGGCTGCCGGATTAACACTCGATTATTCTCGTGCTGATACACTTAAGTGAGTAACTGGAGATAAACTACTCTTTTCACTCTGTTTTCTCCAGCTGGCAATTTTTTACTTAATAGACGAAAATAGCATTATTAGGAGTAAGTATGCTTAATTTCTTTTTTCCGGTTAAACATCGTAAAGGGTTGCCCATTTCGTTGCTCAAACGAATTCCTATTTTGGTTAATTTAAATGTCATTCTTGTTTTTTATTTTGCCTTTGCTGCCTATACTCGATA
>DUOS01000007.1 GCA_012838745.1 Treponema sp.
ATCATGACTCTTGTAACCTTGATTATGATTCTTTCTGGGGTGAAGTTTGCTTCCCTTGGTATGAGCTTTGCGCCTCAAGCTTCAAGCGACGACATGATTACTATTAACATGACTTTGCCTGTGGGTACTAATCGCGATATAACAGAAAACACATTGTTTCAGGTGCAAGATATTGTTCGCGAACGAGTTGAAGGGTATTCAAGTCTTATATTGACGGTCGGACGAGAAAACCGTGGAAACCTCCTAATAAACCTACCACCACTTGATAAACAAACTCTTACACCCTTACTAATACGTGAAATGGTTGAAAGTGAACTGTCAACTATTCCAGATGCTATATTTACTTATTCTGCGGGAAGACGTTTTCGCTCGAATGCTCCAATAGACATTCGGCTTTCCTCAGAAGACGTTGTTGCAGTGGAAGCGGCGTCTGAGCGTATTGTTGAAATTTTGGAAAATCATGTTCCTGAAGTGATAGATGTTGAAACCGATTTTGAGTCTGGACGACCTCAGTACACCATGAAGGTAGATCGAGACCGAGCATCGGCCTTGGGCGTTGCTATCTCTTCTGTGTCTTCTGAAGTTCGCGCGGCGCTTAACGGGCTTCGTGCTACTAGTTGGCAGTCTGGTAACGATGATATTCCTGTTAAGGTTTATTTGCCCGATGCAGATATAGCGGTTCTTTCTGATTTAGGACGGCTGATGGTACATGGTAAAAACGGTCCTGTTATGCTCGACAACCTTGTAACCTTCCATCGTTCGGTAGCTCCAACCACTATTACCCGCGAAGATGGAATACGTATTAACCATGTTCGGGCAAATATAAAAACAGGTCTTGCGGCTACTCAGGTACAACCATTGGTAGAAAAAGCGATTGCCGCATCACTTGTGCTTCCTGAAACGGTTAAGCTTTCTTATGCGGGTGAGGCGCAAGATCTTGGTGAAACTGGATCCACGATGATTATTGTAGTAATAATTGCGTTTTTTCTGGTGTTCATTGTTATGGCCGCACAATTTGAATCGCTTGTTGATCCTTTTATTATATTTATTTCCATACCGTCTCTTTTTATCGGGGTAGTTTGGATCTATGTTTTAACTGGCCAGACCTTCACTTTGTTTTCTGCCGTAGGGGTTGTAGCCTTGGTGGGTGTAGTAGTAAATAATGGAATTGTTCTTGTAGATTATACAAATGAGCTTGTTAAAAAGAAGACGCCTGTTTTTGACGCATGTGTTCTTGCCGCAAGAAAGAGGTTGCGTCCGATACTTATGACAACATTAACCACCATAATCGCAATGGTTCCAATGGCCTTTTTCCCTGGGGAGGGAGGCGATATGATGCAACCAATAGGGATTACTATGGTGGGCGGATTGTTTTCCGGCGCCGTGATGACCTTGTTTGTAACCCCAATAATGTACAGTGTATTTAATAAACGCAGAGAAAAAAGATTTGATGATCCGAACTCTTTACAAAATATGCTTGCTGAATATGATAGACAATAGGAGAAACTAATGAAGAAAGACAGCAAATGCCCCTGTGGGTCAGGAAAAAATTATGGTGATTGCTGTGGGCCAATACATGCAGGAGTAGTTGCTGCTCCAACCGCAGAGGCCCTCATGCGTGCTCGGTATTCAGCCTACGTTACCGGTGATATTGATTTTATAGCCGAGTCGTGTGTGCGTGCAGATTCAGCTCCTGATATAGATCTCGAGGAAACCCAGCGCTGGAGCAAAGAGTCTCAATGGCATGGCCTTGTTATTCACTCAGCCACCGGAGGAAGCCCAACAGACACCGAGGGGGTTGTAGAGTTTTCTGCCAACTATTCTCGTGGGGGGTTACGTGAGGAACATCGGGAGCGCGCATCATTCAAAAAAATAGAGGGTAAATGGGTGTATACAGACGGGAGCCTTGCTACGACCACGGTTGTTCGGGATGCTCCAAAAGTTGGCCGTAACGACCCCTGTACATGTGGGAGTGGAAAGAAATACAAGAAGTGTTGTGGGAAATAATCAATAAAACTGCTCTTTTACCTCAAGAAACGTTAATAGTCCAAAGTCTCTAGTGGATTTCATTGACAGCACAAAGAGGTTGCCATATTATCACTAGAGTGACGTTGACTATCTTGGGGGTATATAATGTATTTTGTCGTGTTTGGGCTTTATCTCGTTTTAATGCTTGCGATTGGTTTTTATACAATGAAGAAAACAAATACGCATGCAGATTTTGTAATAGGGAGCCGCACTGTTGGCCCCATTACATCAGCTATTAGTGCTGGAGCCTCGGATATGTCAAGTTGGTTGCTTCTTGGTCTTCCCGGAGCTGTTTTTGCTTTTGGATTAGTAG
>DUOS01000220.1 GCA_012838745.1 Treponema sp.
TTCGATTGCTACAATTACCACTACAGAAAGGACACCCGAAGAAATTACTCGTGTTAATGGAGAAGATTGTATCATTCTTTCTGTACGACCTGCATCGAATGCGAACACCTACCGCGTTTCGATTGAGTGTAAGGAAGTTGTTAAAAATGTGCTTGATGAATCTATGGAAGTTGTAGTACTACATGATGAGGGTGCTGTCTTTATTGAGGTACTTTTAAGCTTAGCATTATCATTAGGAATTACATTCGTATTAACACTTTTAGTGGTGCCTTTTTTCTTCAATTCAAAAAATATAATACTAACTGTTCTTTGGTATTTACCAGCTTGTATTTTCTGGTCGCTAGGGGTTTTAGCTTTAATTAGAGTTCCAATTGATCAGAATTGTATCGCTGGTATAGTGATATCTGTTGGACTAGTAATTGATCCAATTCTCGTTGTTAATGAAAAAAAAGATTCTGTTGCTGTAAATAAAAAAGTTTATGTGGGTATTGCAGTTTCTACCTTAACGAGCGCTATTGTTCTCTTGCCTCTAATATTTATGGATTATCTTGTACCAGGAATACGTGCAGTAAGTTTTTCGATAATGTCTATGCTTATTGTTTCCTATTTACTAACACTATTCTATGGCCATAAAATTAGTAAAGACACTAGAAGAAGTGATCCTTTGATTCCCAGAAAATTGTTTATAACGGTACAGCGTTTGTCGTATAGAATCATTTTTCGACTATCAAATTTATTTATTTATCGTAAGTATTATGCAGTTTTTTTGGTGGTATTATTTTGCCTAGGAACAATTATTCTTTTTCAATTTTCAAAGAAAAACATGTCTTTTATTGAAAGCCAGTCGTACATTAATTTTAAAATTGAATATGAAAACGAGCGATCATCCTTATATATAGAAGAAAATTCGAAAAGTATTCTTCAAAAAATTTATTCATTGCCAGGGATATATTCTGTTCAAAGCGAGTCGAGAAAAGGGTCTCTAGAAGGTTATGTTTCGTATGACAGTTCTGTAATTCGAAAAGGAGACCTCGTTCAACAAATTCACGCGTTTGCAAGTTTGGTTCCTGATGGTTTTCTGTATCTTCCAGACCTTGGAAAAAAAGACTCAGGAATTCAAACTCTTGAAATAGCCGTGTGTGGACGTGAGACATCAGTTTGTTGTGAGTTTGTTCAAAAAACTGTTTCAACAATTTCACAAAGTAAAAGTATTGCTCAGGCAGTAATAAACTTTAAACGTCCTGATCGAATTCTTGTTTTTTATCCTGATCGAGAAAAACTAACGTTGGCAAACTTAACTGTTCGAGATACAGCGGAAGCTCTTAGATGGGTTCTTTTTGGATCGGTTATTGAAAAATGGTTTGAAGGTACAGAAGAGCGCGATATTCGTCTGCGTGGTTTTAAGGATGTCCCGATCGAACGGAGTTTTCTAGAAAACATTTCATTTCCCGGACTAAATTCTCCTCAAATGCTTGAAAGCATCGGATCCTTTCGTGATGTGAATGTCCCTGGGAGAATACAACGAAAAAATGGCAATAGAGCGGCATGGTTTACGGCACATGTACGTGCAGATAGTTTAGGCGAAGCAGCAAGTATTGTTAATCTTATGCTCGAAAAGACTGCATTGCCTTCGGGATATTATTACTCATTTCCAGAAGAATTAGATGCCATGAACGATTCTATGAGAATCCTTTTTGTTGTTTTTTGCTTCACTATCGTCGCTTTAGTTATAGTGTTAATCGCATTAACAGAGAACTTCTTGAATGGAATTTTAGTAGCTCTGAGTATACCAGTTTCTGTTTTTATCCCTCTTGCATTACGGTTTGTTTTTTCCATACCAATTCAAACAGGAGATCTGCTGGGAATGGTTATAGTTTCAGGAGTTTGTGTAAATAACGTGATTTATGTCGTAGGTCAAAAAAGTTGCGGTATTAGAAATTGTTTACGCAAAAGAATGAGTTCTTTATTTGCAACAACTCTTACAACTGTCGCGGGTGCGGGACCAATGGCTTTTTTGGGCAAGGGAGATTTTACCTCCTCTCTTGCATTCTTTATGTTGTGGGGAACTGCTGCTTCATTGATATATACGTTAATGCTGTTTCCTGCTTTTGCCGTACGAAGTACAAGGAGTAACGAGTGCTAAATAAGAAAATAGGTCGTATGTTAGCTATTGTAATCTTTATTGCTCAGTTTCCAATTCCAGTGTATGCGGATATATATGAACTAGGACGTACTGGTGCCCATGACCATCTTGAACGATATCTAGATCGCGCGTCTCGTGAATCTGTAGGAAAATCTTGGTTGCAAATTGCCCAAGATGGCATTGTAGCCGCTGTTGCACGCTGGGAGTTAGTAACAATCCATGTGCGGGAAACAGATGATGATATTTGGAACTTACGCAGGAATGAAGTGAATGCTTTTTTGCAGGAATATGTTGGACAACAGTATGCCATATGGGTTTTTGAACGGTTTATTATTAAAAGCGAGAAAGCAATCTTAAGTGAACTTTCTAATGATTTATTTGAAAGCGCGAAAAGCTGGGAATACCAACATACTGAAGGTGGTACAAGAGTTATTAAAAGGGAAGATGTTTTAGATGCTCGAAAACAATGGAATGATACCATAGCCGATTCTATTGTCGAAAAATACATTGAGCAATGGAACAGTGAATTAGGTATAACATTTCCTGAAGTTAGTAAGAACTTAGATCAAGAAAATATATCTGAAATAAAATCATGCGCAATGATTAGAATACGGGAAGAATATCAAAGAATTTCACAACGTGAAGAAAATACTCTTATGATGAATTTGCTATATGATCAGAAGTCCCTAAAAAAGAAAAGTGCAGAGCAGGCAGCTTCTGCAATTTTAAATGATTTAACTGAAAAAGTTATCAATGATTCTAGTTTTACAATGGATGAATTATTTCACTCCCTTGAACTTGAAGTGGGATTTGCAGATGTAGATAATGTCGAAATAAATTCGGAAGATTGGCTTAGAAGTTTTAATGCTTCATTTAATGAATCATTAGATAAATGGAATGATGCAGAGAGGCGATTTTTAGTTGAACGTGTACAATGGGAACAAAATGCTGAGGAAATATATCTTAACAGCGAAACTGCTTGGGAAAATGCATTTTTAGAATTACGCCGGAAAAAAGAATCGTGGCATAATGAAATAGTAAACAGAATACAGGTAGCTATTAAAAAGTGGAGTTCTAGTCAAGATAAACTGGAATTGCTTATTTCAATCGCAAATGAAGAGTTTATTGCAAGCAGTGCTGCGGAACGAAGAAAAACTGAAGAGCGAATTGATATGCAAATAACTATTTATAATCAGAGCAGAGAAATGTTGGATATGACTTTAACCGGTATTGAGTATTGGCTGGAACGTTGGAGTGAGAAGTATAATGGAGTATATTCATACTGGAAAACGGAAGACGCACCAAGTTATAAATATTATTTGGAAGACCTTTTTGAATCTGGCTATATTGAGGGTGTCATTGAAAAAACATCAGGGAGAGAATTTAGTGCAACTATAACAACGATACAAACAACGGAAATAATAAAAAAACTTGATGAATGGAAGAAAGGTTGTTTGCAACTTATTAAATCAGAATATCAGTTATGCGGTGAGAGCCTTTCAGCAGAACTAATAGAAAATAAAATAAAATTACCCGAACTTGAAATTGAAAAACAGAATTTAGAAAAAAACCTCTTAGAGTTTTATCATTATTGTGGACATTCAGGAATGAACATTCATGGTGGAACCTTTAGATTGAATACTCTAGCAGCTATCGATGAATTAACTATACAAATAGAATCCAACGGATTACGAAAAGCTTATCTTGATAAGACAATTGCTTCTTTGCATGAGTTAAATAATTATGTAAAAAATTTTGAACATTACGACCTTTCAGGAAAAGAGATTGATGAATTCCTAAAAGAATTGCAAAATGCAGCAGATGGAGAACTGAATTATCTTCCTTTCTATGGCAAAATGTGGGATGCTGCAGAAGATTTTCTAACCTGGTGTTCTCTTATGGACACCTATACAGAAAATATTCATAAAACAGTTTCATCATTATATAAAGAAACAGGCGGAATTTATGGAAGTCTAGCTGGTGATAAGTATATAGATGAGCTTGAATGCGAAATAATTAAGGCTCAAGCAGTGCAAGATTATTGGCAAATGGAATTAAAAGTAGCAGAAGAATTAGAAGCATATTCGCGAACTACTACATCTGAAATAGATTGGGAAGAAAAAACCTCTCGCCAGGTTGATGAAGCACGAAACCTCTATAAAGAATCATTGGACGAGTATGAAAATCTTGTTGCTGAGCTTGATTTGTTGTTAGCTCAATGTAATGAAATAAATTATAGTGTGGAAGGAGCAAAAAGCGAATTATTACGAAAAAAAGCTTCCGTTGAAGAAGCAAGGAAAGCATATAATGAATCAATCCTTGTACTTCAGGGTGTAGGCGATACTGTCATCAAGCAACGTATTTCAGCAGTAATTGAAAAAATGCATGTCCTTTGGTCAGATACTCAATCTGAAAAGCAATCTAAAAATGAATTGTTTGAGGCCGCAAGAGATTATTCTCTTGTATGTAAAAGCTATGAAGTTGACCTAGAAATTACATTGTTGCTAAATGGTGGATACGATGAAAATGGACTTGAACTGTATTCGATAAAAGATTTGCAAACAAAATCAGATAATGCAATGAGAACTTCTACTAAGACAATCCTTGAACAAATACAATTAATTTCTTCAATTGATGATGGACACGAGGAATTACGGTTACTCATGTATAGGTGGGCAGAAGTTTTTGAGCACGATGAATCTTCAAATTCACAAAAGAAAACAGCATCAAATTTAATTTCTTGTGGTTGGAAAACCTATGCTCAACAAATTAATCAAGAAATTATCGAGCAAAAATCTGCTGTACGGTACTTAGTTACCGGATCAACCGGGTTGTCTGTTTCATCAATAAGCTTTGAAGAAAGAACAATAAGAAATCTTCAAGTATGGTTTATGGTTCAATTAGAATTACTTGATACACAGTTGATGTTGTTGGATGAAGCAGCAGTTCCATGTGAAAGTTCTGAACAAGAAGAAATCAATTCTTATCTAAAATATCTCGAAGTAAAAAACCTTCTTGAAGGTAGGAAAGATATTTTGAATAACCTCCTTGAGTATTCAAATCCAGAAGAATTATTTGCAGAAATAAAAATAATGAGATATGATTCCTTTTTTGGACTATGGATTACTGATCTAGTTGATGGAAAATGTGACTTTGAACTAGTTGCGCCAGGATGGGCTCAGTTAAGATTTAATGCATTATTTTTTGAACAAGGTTATATAAATGAAAAAAGTAATATCGAAATTGAGAGAAGATACGGTTTGTATTCATATAAAAGTATAAATCAAAAAAACAAAGAGGGACTAGAAACAATTTCTGAAATTATTAACAACTACTCTGCAAGTTATGAATCATTTTTAGTTTGGGAAGAATTTATTTTAGATCTTCAGGATGCAGCAACAGAATTACTGATAGATGGTAAGGTTGCTCTTGATACATATATAAGTGAGTTCTTAGAATATGGAGCTGCCTATCTTATTTACAATGAGCGAATCCCACAGTGGTGTACGACTGAAGTAGTTAAAAAAGAAATAGCTGAACAAATTGCTCTCCTTGATATCGTTGGGTCATGGAAGTATTCTATGACAAGTTGTAATAACCTATTGTCCTTATTGCTGCAAAGTCAGTTTGTAAAAATTGCAGACCCTGAACTAAAAGAAGCGGTCATAAATCGAACTGTTGCACTCCTTTATGAGGAGGTTCCCTTACAAATACTAATTAATTTCGAATCTAATGTTGATGTAAAAGAATATCTTGAAATACAAGAAGATAATACAATTATAACGAGCAGCATTTTTAATGAACTTGCAGAATGTGACAAGGATGAAATTTCAAAAAAATTATTTTTAAGTATACCCAAATACACTAATGAATATAATGATTTAAAATTACATCTTAGTTGGATTAAAGATGTGATGTATGATCCTGATAAATACACAGAAGAATTTACAAACGACTCTGAAATTCAACGTTTTATGAATATTGAAATTGAATCAATTCCAGAAGAATATAGAAATAAATCCTGGACTCCTTACTGGTATGCTGGAGAAAAACTCTTATATCTTTTTCTTCTTTCTCCAATAGGGTTTTCATCTATAGAAGAAGCACTTCCTTTGCTCAAAGAGATGAATTTTGAGTTCGCAGAAGTTGTTCGGTCATATTATATAGTTCAAACTTACTTGAAAAATTATGTTCCTGTTATCGATGGAGATGTTTCTAAATGGCTATTGCATAATAATATGCATGAAGAGATACCTTTAACCACTGAGGAAATATTTACCATTGAACAAGCAATTAATAGTGGTAATTATTTACCTAATACTATCTATTATGAAAGTGAGTATCATAATGCCTTTTTGAATAAAAATGATCCGTTTGAGATACGACGAAAAAGATTAGAAGATGGTTATGAATTTTTGATTAACAAAACCGAAGAAGCTCTTAGAAATGCATACAGAGGATTAAGAAATGCAGAATTACATCAACAGTTGTTTCTCTCTATAAAAAAAGAAAAAGAAACTAATCGCATATCATGGATTGTCGATGCGAAAAAACACAGTATTGAAGAAACTCCAGGCTTGTCCGATCTCGAACGTGAACTTGTGCTGGAATTATATAAAGGTGATTCAAAAATTATAAGTGAATTGTTAAAAAGGATAAAGTTTCGCAATTTTCAAACAGGTTTGTATTTCTCCAGTGGAGAAGCATTATCTCATTCCGTTTGTTTTAATGGATTTGATCCTCTTACGATAGATACAATCCTTTCGAAAAGCAATCCTTATGTTTCAGTTATTTCCATACAAGAGGAGGAGAAAGCGCTTAGTAAAAGATCTGAAGGGTATACTGCTTTAGTCAATAGAGAGAGAGTTGTTATTGGAGCCATTAATTCATATTATAAAACATTAGAATCATTCGCAAGTTTAGCTGTTTCATTAGATTCAATAGCAGACAATGCTAATAATGAATTACGTAAATCTCAACAGGAATATGATCAAGCTAGAACCTCCTATGAACTTTGTGTAGCTGAACTTGTAAAAGCAAGCGACAGTCATAATACCAAGGTAGCTGAGGTATATGCAG
Source organism: Treponema sp. (assembly GCA_012838745.1). Lineage (GTDB taxonomy): Bacteria > Spirochaetota > Spirochaetia > Treponematales > Treponemataceae > Teretinema. The sequence continues at coordinate 7,223 of DUOS01000220.1, forward strand.
CGTACGCAGATGTAGAAGATAAAAGAAAGAATCAGGAAGCTAAACAAGAAATTTATGATTGGGCTTCAAGTGTGTATCTTGGGTCATTTGGTTCCAATACTGATGAAGGAGTTTATACACCTAAAGAACATTTGTCTGACATCTTATTTGCTTCAAATCGATCAACTGTCGCTCTTGAAGTGTTGCTCGATTTAAAAGAAGGATATAGTGAAAAGGAATGGAGAGGAGGACGAGATAAGGAATATGAAGAAAAGTTCTCTGAATATCGCATCGCCTGCCAACAATACTATTTAGCGCGTGCTATTAAATATGAAGTTAGCCGTGAAGTTGAACGAATGGAAGATGTTGTTCGAGAGGCAGAGCGTGCGGAAAGAATCGAAAGAGAATCATTAATTGTAAAAACTCTTCCAGAAATCAATGAATCATTTATTGAAAAACTTTCTGCGGTAAGTTTAAAGAAAGAAAGTGAAGGGCAATGGTATAGTGAAGTTGCTTATATGATTAATCCAGATGAGACGGTTCCTATAGGTAATCATGGAGTAACGCCGTATGAATCTATTGTAAAAACTGATATTTGTGATTTAGAAGAATATTTTACGGTTAAAAATATTGAATACGAATTAGTTGATAATAAAGAGTACAGGACTAGAGCGCAGGTAGATACACTCGAATGGCTTTCTGGGATGATTTCAAAAGAGGCTGGTCTGAATTATCTTGATGATATCAGTATGGCTGCATTATATTTCCTGATAGGCTATTCCAATACTAACCCTGAGTTCCAAAAAATAATTTTTGATGAAAATAACAATCCTCATGATACCAGTGAGTTTTTATTGGATAACATACCTTCCTCGATACATAATTTTTCAATTACTTCATCTTATAAAAATGCACGGTACATAGTTCTCGAAAATGCATATAAAAAAGTTATTTCTGACGAACAAGGGAAAGCTGATCTTACAAAATATTTACTTTTTAGAGAAACTACTCTAGCTGAAAATTGCATTGAACGGGAAAGATTTATATTGGAAACAAGATCATTAAAATTAGTTGTTAAGGATCTTAGTGATGAAGCAAAAAAACAAAATAAAAAGGGGCTGGTTTTTGCTGCCTCTGCAGGATCGTTAGCTATTGCTGCAATATTTTGTAGTGGGTTGTGGGCCGCTGTAGCTGCTTTAACGATAATTTCAGTACAAGCCTACACCATAGGTCGAGACATTTCAGATATAAGAGAAGATGTAAATTCAATTTGCAATGGGAAAATAATATTAAAAAATGATGAAGATTTATCTGCAGTTGGAAAATTCGATTCTTGGATTGCTGTTTATAATGATTTTTTAAAAAAAAGAGAAAAGTTAGATCGTTATTATGGTATGCAAAATGACTCAGCTATGACTTACGAGAAATTAATGGAAAGCGCCGAAGAAATCCTTGAAACTGGACAAGGTGCAGTAAGTATATCTGATTTCAGGTCCCTTTTTACACGTTCTGTATTTGATGAGACGGATACCTCTCTTGCAACAGGTACAAGCGATACGGTTCATTCAATTGTCTTGACTTATGGTACCGAGGCATTTCTCAAAAAAAAGATGTTGGATGAGTTGCATGTTTTACAGTTGCAGAAAAATCAACAGAAATGTTTTTTGGACATGGATGAATTGTTGTATATGGAAACTATAATACCAACAGAAACAAGCAAACAGCTAAGGGCTTTTGCTCTAACTGCTGGCGACATGCGTCTTTCTATTGAGGAACGAGAAATTGCAAAGATAAATTATGATATCGTTTTCGATTCATTGATGACTAAAGAATCGGCGACTCAATTTAAAAACGACTATGAAAAAAAAGTTAAATTAGCCCTTGGTAATAATTCATGGTTTCAGAAAGATCACGATAAACGGTTGTACGAGTTACATACATCCTTATTAAATACCTTTGTGCGATATGATCGACTCACAGAATCGTATACAGCTTCGCAATTCAATGAAAGTAAAGAAGATCTATTAACAATTTTTGACCATAGCATTAATGTACGTTATGAAATAAAACAAAACGAGTGGATGATTGCTAAAAATGATTTTTTACAACAAAAAGAAAAGTGGTTATCTCAAATTAACAGTATTAGCAAAATTGCTGAAAAAGAATGGAATCGTGCTGAAGAAAGATTTTCCGAAGATTACAACGGTTGGTGTATGCGGTTCAAAGAAGAATATGAAAAAATAAATATGCAATGGGAGAAAAACTACACAGCGTTTTGTGAAGTTAAACAAGAGTGGATTACTGATCAGTATAGGTATGCAACAAATATAGCGAATGCGGAAGCGCTCAAGGATGCAGGGTGTTCTGTAGATGAGGTAATAGCACGTTCAATGTATTTAGCTAATATAAACTTTGAAAAAGACGAGAATCAGTTTAATGATTTATCTTACGTTGATGATCTTCTAGCTGACTCGCAACTTTCTAATATAATGAAGTACGTAGTAAAAAATAGTAAAACTACTGGTGGTAATGCAATTAACATACGTCGAGGAATAATAAAAAATAACGATAATGATATTGCAATTGCATCTGCTGACTATCTTATTGATAAAATAAATACACAAATGAAAAACACAGCGGGAAAAATTGCTGCATATCAAGCAAGTAAACAACATGAGATTATATGTGAACAGTACAGAGATCGGTTGAATATAGAAAATACAAAAATGCTGGAATGGCAAAAGGAACTTATTCTAAATAGTGGATATACTATGGGTGCTGAAATATTTAGAAATGCATTAATAAAATCTACTGTATATGAAAACATTCGGGAAAGACAAACAGTTCATAAATATGAGTACTACAAAGCGGAACAGCCAACCATTACAGTAAATCTTGACGAAGGATTTTTAAATACCCTAGATGATTATGCTATTATGCTTCTTCTTGATCAAGCGAAAAACGAAATGAATTCTTATGGTGAAAATCTTTTTGGTAAAAGTCTTCCAAACGGTGCCCCATTACAATGGAATGTACTCAGAGATTATACCGAAATCCCCACAGATGGTTATCAAAAGTTAGCAGAGAAAAGTGCGGAATCTCAGATATTAAGGGATCTAAAAACTTTACAAATAAAAGAATATCAAACGCTTACAGATCAAGAGAAGAAAAAAATGGCTGAGCTTACTGATTCTGTTTTTTCCATTCGTGATGGTAAATTAGGTAAGCATATTGGGTATGCTCCCATATTCAAAAAAGGAAGTGAGCTTGATTTAGCGAATAGCAGAACGAAGAATGTTCAACATGCAGGGGTTGGGCAAATGGGTTCTATTATGCTCGATTTTCTTTGGAACGGCATGATGATGCAAAAGGGGTATTCAGAACTTGCATTGCCTATGTGGGATAAGAAAATTTGGGATGACGAAGGGGACTTTATTTCCTCTCCTACTGTACGCTCGGTTGTAGAAATTGCAATGAGTATAGTTTCTATGGTAACAGCAATGCCATTGGCTCCCTTTTTAGTTGGATTACTTGATGATGCATTCTTTGCCTGTCTTGATGTAAGTGGCGGATACAAATCTATGGGAGAAGTAGGCAATGTTTTGGGAAAAAAAGCTTTAATCGCGGCTGCTAGTTCTTGCTTGTCTGTTGGGAGTGCAAAGTTGGATGTACTAGGTAAAAATCTTGAAGGCGTCTCTTCTGTGGCTTTTGGCGCTGCTAAAGCTGCAGGGACCTCGTATGCAACTTCAGTTGTTAATTCATATATTCAGGCTATCGATTTTGAAAAAGGGGTGATACACTGGGATCAAGGTAATAAGTCATGGAATGGTGTTGACGCATTAGCATCAGCAGTGAGCGCCGGTATTGCCTACGGTGCTGGAGGATTGTTGGAAAATAAAATGACGACAGAATCAAAAAAAATTTATGGTGGATTACAAAACCTTGGCGCTTCTGTAGCTGGAGAGTTAACTCGCTACGGAGTGTATGCTGCAAATGCCTACATTCAGGGGCAGGATGCTCAAGACGCGTATAATCGTATGGGCGGAATAACAATTAATGCTGCAAATCTCGGAAGCCTCGTTGACTTTTTTGGAAGTTCCATTGCAACACACAATAAAACTGGTCAAAGCTCTCTGGGTAATACTGCAAAACAACTTTCAGGCCTAGGACTTTTTGAAATATCATTTAATTCTAATGGTATTCATGGCGCTTTTGGAACTAATGGTATAGATGTTGGTGGAGCATTATATGATTTTTCAAAACGTTCGTATGATAAAAAGCTTCTTGAAAAATTTGCAAAGAACCATGATCGAGAAAGTGCCGCTGCCTACAATGCGTATGTTTATGGCGATTGGACTGCGGAAAATACAGCAAGAAGATTAGGTAATGAGAAAGATGAAATTGTATTTTTTGAAAGTGATGATTCAAAAACTACAGCAGAAACGGTCGCTAATAATTCTGGTGGCAGAACTATTTACATGGAAAAACAAGATACTAGTTTAAACGATGCCATTGTCCTTCAACATGAAGCTCATCGCGATTGTATTATAAGTTCTAGCCAAAAAGAAGAGACTGAGATTTCTGCGAAGGCTCACACAGAGATATTAATAAAAATGGTTCTTGATAACGCTTCCTTAAGTTTCGATGAACTACTGGTGGAAGATTTAGCAAATTACTTCAAAGGAGAGGAATCCTTCAAAAAGTATATCGAGGAAGCCTATGACTCAAGTGGTGAATTTTGGAAGATGAAGGCAAACGCGACTCTTGAATATGATGGAAAAAAGGACCTTGATTTAACCGAACTTGGTGGCGGTATTTTGGAAGCGGATCAAAATTTGAGTAATTCTGAAAACATAGCGAAGTGGTTTGGTATGGAGAATGATGAGGCCATGGCTTTTCTGGGTGGTGCGTGGGACTCCGATTCTAAAAAATACACGGTGGGTGCATCAGTACAAATGGATCAGAAATTATTTGATGCAATTACTAATAAGCTCAGTGTTGGAAACTACGTAAATACTTCATCGTCTTATTATGCAGGGGTTGTGAACGGGTATATTACCGGTGCAGATAAAACAGTAGTAGACAAACTTAACGAATCAATACTTGCGCAACAGACGGGCAAAAGTTCATTGTTCACCATTACGAATAAGTATGGAAATGATGTTTTTTTCCATACGATTGACGAAAACAATCCGGTACTGAGCGAACTAAAAAGTCAACATGATCCTGCCTACGCATCGATATCTGCAATCGATTCTGGCGGGTGTAATTTTCTGGCGTCATTAGCGTATCCTCAGATGGCCGTGGGCAAGGTGCTCGCCCCCCAGCAAACTCTAGATATCTTTACTGCGGCATTAGCCATGGTCGATCCGTATAAACCCTCAAGAATGGTGCTTGAGAGTAATGGCACTGTAAATAATCCTGATGTGCTTGCGGCTCTTGCGTTAAAAAAACTTGGGCGAA
>DUOS01000073.1 GCA_012838745.1 Treponema sp.
GTAATTTTGGATAATTCTATAATCAATTTCTGAATCAAGGGTAAGCTGGTTGAGTATTGGCCATACACAACGTAAAGAAAAAACGTGGCTGTATTTACGAGTTGAACCGGTTATTCGTTTTAATTCTTCGCTGCCCGCCCAGTCATCATAATCAAAATATACGGGGGCAGGGAAAGTTTTTCCGTTTTTGGTTACTGTCTCAATTCTACCGAGATATAGCGGACCTTTTGAAATCCATGTGTATCCAAACTCTATGCGCCGGCTTTCCTTACCAAGTGCGGTAAAGCGTATCCCTGCTTGATTTACATCATTTCCTTCGGGATGCCCAAGAGGGATATCTATACCGCTCCAACCGCCGGTAAGAATCTGGCGTTGATACATGGTTAGATAGGGTTGCCAACGACCGTAAGTCCAAGCATCAACATGACTATATTCCACATTAAGCGAAAAGTTCCATCCCGAAGGGGCTACTGGCAACACGGCAGTTGCTCCGGCTTCCCAACCCCAGCAATTTGGTTTAGACGTATGACCTTCTGACGGAGCACGGCTGTCGTCCATTAAAAACTCACCATAGATAAGTAGTCCGGGAAGAGGTACTGTCCAGAGGTCGGCAATCATCATGACATTGGTGTTTCCCGAAGAATAAGTGTTGTGCCAGTATCCACCCGGAAGTAGGTTGGACATTTCAGGAACCTTGCCACCAATCATTTGCATTTCACCTAAGCCCAAGCCAAGCCATGTAAGCGGTTTAAACTCGAGTCGATGATAGGTGAACATCTTAAATGGTATCGTGGACTGTGATGCATGATTATGATTGTCGTTAGCGTCCCAGCCGAGGTTATCGTCGGTGTTATATGGATTGGTGTTTGTCTGTATTGCATATTCTTCTTTTGAAAGGTGGGAAGAAGAAGTGCCCCACATGGCAAAAAAGCGGAAGTTCTTTGACCACCAAGAAAATTGAAGTTGGTCGTACCAAAAAGCCTGTCCGTTTAAAAATAGATTGGCGTTTCCAAGTCCTATTCCTGTTGGAAAACGACCAGCTGCTACAGTAGTTTGGTCTGTACTCCAGGAAAGGTAGGCTTCTTTTGGAAATGTCCACCAGGAAAAATATTCCATTGGTTCCCAAAAACCTAGCACACCGTTTGAGTCAATATATTTTATGAGTGAGTCAGTTGAGAAATCGACTGCAGTTGTAGCGTAAAAAGAATCGGACCCAAAAGAAATATGTGCCGAAAGGATTGGTTCGTTAAGTGTAAGACGATTTATTAAGGAGAAATCTGCAAGGCGTCGTGAATACCCCTCATCCCATTGGGTAGATTCTATGCCGTACCATCCTACAACAAAGGGTTGTATAGAAACACCGCCCTTCCAAAATGGCTCAGTACTGTGGGTTTTTGTACCAATGAGGCCATAAAACCGTGCTTCGGCTTCTGAAATAGTTTGAACCGTTGTGGGCGGAATATATCCTTCTCTAATGCTTTCAAGATACAGCCGTTCTAAAGATCCGTCTTTGCGGCCAAGGAGGTGTGCACTTTGGCCAAAGAGGGTCGTTAGGTTTATAATTGCAAAAATTGTACATAAAAAAGCTGTTTGATATTTATAGGCGAATTTTGTGGTAGTCATGTGTCCTCACTTTTTTTAGAACCTGCTTGAAGTGCAAGTTCTGTAATGTTTGTTTTATTTTTAATTTGATATCCGGACCGGATAATTTTTCTTTTTTCTTGTTCCTCTGCGATGCCAGGGAGGGCGGCGAGAACTTCTTTTGCTCGGGCCACAGATAATCCCAACAAAGATGCAATCTTTGCTGGTCCCTCGGGGACAGAAGTTTTACTAATCATTTTTTCAGGAGATCCATAGTTTTTTAAAAGTATAGCAGCTTTTTTTGGCCCGACGCCCGGCAAGTCTTCGAAGAGGAGGCGGGTGTTTTCTCGGGTACGAAGCTTTTGATTTCGACTGGTTGCAAACCGGTGGCTTTCATCCCTAACTCGTTGGAGGAGTCTTAGTGCATCAGAGCGACGAGGAAGTTTCAGAGGTTTCGAGTTACCGGGCATATAGATTTCTTCGTCGCGTTCAGCTAATCCGAGAACGGGAACTTCGAGTGATAGGGCATCAAGAACACCCTGTACGGCATTTACTTGACCAATTCCCCCATCTATTACGAGTAAGTCGGGGAGTTCACCTTGTTCATTGATTATGCGAGTAAATCTGCGGCTAGTTACTTCACGCATAGAGGCAAAGTCGTCAATAATGCCGTCTGTCGTTTTTAATCGATATATGCGGTAGTTTTTTCGGTCTGGTGTGCCGTTATGAAAGGATATAAGACTGGCAACGGGAAGTCGCCCACCAATATGGGAGATATCAATTCCTTCAATGCGTGCAGGAATATGCGATAAATTGAGTAAGGAACGCAGTTCTTCAAGTGCCGGAAAATCTCCCCGTTCACGAAGTCGCCGTGCTGCGTCTTCTTTAGCATTAAAATAAGCCATAGCCATTGCTGTTGTATGGCGTTTTTCTGTATTTACCTGAGCGTAGTTAGGAGTCGGAGAAGCAACACTTTCTGTTTTTTCATCTAGAATAGTTAGTACCGTTTCAATGTGAGTTTTGCAACCAAGGACATCTGAAAACCATCTTCTGGCAAGGGTAAGACCTTTTTCTGTTGGAACAAAGATACGAGGAGGAACATCCTCAGAATTAGTATAAAACGCCATGAGAAATTCGGTAAGAATTTCTTCTTCATCCTTGAGACTGCGGACACGGTAAAGATCACGACCAACGAGGCGTCCACTACGCATCCGGAGTACTGAAAACGTAACCATAATACCTTTAGACGCCCAGGCTATGTAGTCGCGCGCCTCGGGGTCCATGTCTACTACGGCATTTTGCCCGCGTAGATCGCCAATTGCTGCAATGCCATCTCGTAAACGGGCAGCTTGTTCAAAATGTTGTTGTTGGGCTGCTTCTTTCATGCTTTTTTCTAGGCGTTTTACCGCGGCTTCGCTGGTTCCTTCTAAAATTCTGCTTACTTCACGAACTTCGCGTCGGTATTCATCTTCGGTAACTCTGCCGCAACAAGGAGCACTGCACATGCCTATATGATAATATAGACAAGGTTGTTTTCTTTTGTGAAGCACTCGACATTGACGGAACTTATAGTGCTTTTTAACAAAATCGAGAAAACCGTCTACTGCTGGAACATTTGGGAAGGGACCATAATACTTTGCACCATCTTTTTGGATCCTTCGTGTGCGGAATATCCGGGGAAAGGGTTCATTCGTAATCTTGATAACTGGATACGTTTTACCGTCTTTGAGGCTGATATTGTAGCGAGGACTATGTTGTTTGATGAGGGTGTTTTCAAGAAGAAGCGCTTCATATTCGTTGCTGGTAGTGATATAGTCGAGAGAATGGGCGCGTGATATGAGAATGCCTGTTTTCACATCCTTGGTGGAGGAAAAATATGACAGCAGTCGACTTTTTAGGGATTTTGCCTTCCCGACGTAAAGAATTCCCCCAGTTTCATCTTTCCAGAGGTAAACCCCGCTGTGTTTTGGGGCGGAAAGGGCGGCTTCATGGAGTTTTTTTCGGGTTTCCGCCTTCGGTTTCATTGGATTTATCATACCATTCTGCCGATATTCTGATAAGTACCATTATGCATAGTAACAAAATATCATTCTTTCTAGTTGTTTTTCTCATGTTCTCGGCGTTTTTCGTGAGTGCTGAGTCTAAAACTCTGGTTTTAGGAGGCGCGGCCGGTTGGCCCGCTCTTTCTCAGGAGCAAGGAATTGCTCGCTCGAGCGGTCGGCTCGGTAATGAAGCCCTTGTGCTTGATTCCACCGCCCAAACCACTACAGCCGACTTATACCTTTCCTTTGATAACCCTACTGTTGCTGACGAAACTGGCAATTATCGCGTTGTATCAAATACTTTGCTTCCTGAGACCTCTAGTAAACGAACGACTATTCCTAGTCGTAATAGTTCAATAGGTCGGCATGGTAATGCTGCTTTGTGTAATACTCAAGATTCCGGGTTAGTGCTTAGCGGAAAACCAGGTACCCTTTTTGGTACTTCTGGAACCACCGGTTCCTTTTCAATTGAATTCTGGTTATACCCAGCCGTTACAGAAAACGGTAGCATCCTTTTTCAGTGGCAGTCTTCACGAAGAGGGGCAAACGCATCCTTATATCAATATATTCGATCATTGATTATGAAAAATCGAGTTCAATGGACTTTTTCTAATATCTGGACATCATTCGATGGCACTCCAATAGAAGTGGTGCTTACTGGAAAAAAGAATCTCGTTCCCGGACAATGGATTCACCACGAACTGTCTTATGATGCAGTGAGTGGGTTACTCGAATATCGCGTGAATGGTTTAACCGAAGATATTCGATATATTACTGCAAGCGGTACCGAGCGAGGTGATGTATATCCTGCAATTTTGGGAACAGTAGCCGACATAGAAATCGCACCACGGTTTTCTGGTCTTATAGATGAGTTCATACTTCGAACAACTGCGGCAGACAATGTCAGTTTAGATCGTCGAAATAAATTACTTGGACGATACCCATCTACCGGCGGACGCTTTGTAACTAATCCCATAGATTCTGGTGGGCCTAATTCAGTATTCGAAACTCTTTCCGCTGATATACATGAGCCGTTGCAAACGGGTAGTGCATTCTTTGTACGCGCGGGAAACAATTTTTATCGCTGGACAGATACGAGCCCTGCATGGGTTCCCGTTCACCTCGGAGAAAAAATAACTGGGGTATCAGGACAATATTTTCAAGTTGCCGGCGAACTGTATCCAGACGGAAATGCTGTAACTACACCAGTTTTATCTACACTTTCGCTTCACTATCAGGATGATTTAGCTCCTTGGCCACCTATACGCGTATTGGCCGAACCAGACGATGGCGCGGTTACCCTATCTTGGGCAGCATCAATAGATCATGATACTGCTGGATACCTCGTATATTACGGAAAACACCCAGGAGAGTATTTGGAACAGGGTTCTCCTATGGATGCGGGCAATGGTCTTTCTGTAAAAATAGCTAATCTTGAAAATGGTGTGTTATACTTCTTTTCCATTGCTGCATATGATACTGCAGGAAAAGAGCATCAAGGGCATCTTTCTGTTGAAGTGCATGCACGACCGCTCGCTTTTTACGGAACAACCGGAAGCGCGCAGGACTGAGGAGAATTCGAATGGCTGATCAAAATTCTGTTATACTCGAACGCGCTAATTCGGCTCTGATTGCGCGAGATTATTCTTATGCGGAAAAGATGCTTCTCAATTTACTTCGTCATAATGAAGAATCTCTAGAAGCACTGACTTTGCTCGGAACCGTATATCTTCGTTCAAACCGTTTAGAAAAAGCATTGTCAGTATATAAAAAACTTGCTGTAAATAATCCGGGAAATGCGGAAATACTTAATAACCTCGGTATTATTTATCGCAGACTTGAACGATTCGAAGACTCAATAAATGCCCTAAAAGAAGCTAGAAAAACCGGCGATGATCTTGAAACCGTATTGTATAACCTTGGAAACACCTATAAACAAATGGGTGAATATGAAGAATCAGCCCACTGTTTTTTAGAAGTAATAGAAAACAAACCAGATGATGTTCTCGCTTATAATCATTTAGGAAGCATTCATGCCCTGAGCGGTCGCCATGACTTAGCCCTACAAGCCTATCGCCGTGGTTTACAAATTGACCCGAACCATCCGTTTATTCACTATAATATGGCGCATAGCTATGAATCACTTAATCGACCGAATGAAGCAATCTCTGAGTATACGCACGCCCTTAAAACTAAACCGGGGTGGCTTGAGGCTCTTCGGGATTTAGCTTTTTTATATTCGCGGCAGCAGGATGAAACAAATTGTGTCGCAACGCTTCGTAGAATTTTAGCCGTTGATCCCAACGATACCCGGGCTCTTATTGAAATGGGAATGACAGCCTCACGGAACGGACGCAATGAGGAAGCTCAGAGTTATTACCGAAAAGCTATTAATTCTGATAGTGAGAATATAAATGCTGTGCTTGCTCTTGTTCAGTTGTATGAACGACAAGGTAATTGCGAAGGAGCTCTCCAAGAACTCATAGCGGTAAAAGAAAAAAACCCTGAAAATATTGATATCTTAATTCATCTTGCACGATTTTATATTACCAATCAAAATTATTCTGAAGCTCGTGCAATTTTTCGAGAACTAGAAGAAAAAGCTGCTGACAATGTGGTTATGCTTAGACTCAAAGGGCGTATGTACGCACAACTCGGCGAAAACGAGGAAGCCGAACTTTGCTTTGCGCGAATACTTGCCATTGATCCCGCAGAGATTGGTTTTAGGATTGATTTAGCCGAACAGCTTGTGCAATCGGGAAAACTGCCTGAAGCAGAAGAACAGCTTTTAGCGTACCTCAAAGAGCGCCCACGCGATTGGGATGTTAAAATTTCATTAGGCCAATTATACGAAAATATGAATTCCATGGAATTAGCAGAAAGTATTTATAAGGAAGTGCTTGCCCAGCAGCCTGAAAATATTGATGCTCGTGCTGCATTATGCATGCTTTACCAGAGAACAGGTCGAAATACAGAAGCTGTTCAACTAGCAGATGAAATTGTTAATTTCCAAGGAAGCCGAGGATCCGAAGATGATTTGACCAAGCTTTCTCAGTCACTTGAATTATACGAGCAGGCTGTTCAACGTTATGGAGCAACTAATCCCAAAGCACTTGGTAAAAACCTAGAGCTGCTTAAGAACCGTATAATTAATGAAGATGGTCTTAACGAAAACTTTCTAGAAATGGGAGAAACTGATGAGAATACCGAAACATTTATCCCAATAGATGAAGAAACTGATCCTCTTACCTTGTTCGAAGAAGACGAATTAATTGACGATAGCGAAATACCCTTTGATGAATTAGTTACTACGGAAGAAGAGGATGAGCCAGAACCTGATTACGATTTCGAAGATCTCGTTCAATTCGAGGAACCTCTTGAAATGCCTACAGAATTTGGAGACAAAAAAAATCCTTTTGATTCTATTGATACTGATGTTCTTTCTTCTGAACCTGAACCTGAACCATCCTTTCAGGATGAATTTGAATCGGCTACACCGCCTTGGTCTGATCTAGCAGCACCGGCCCCGCCGTTACAGCCTGAATCAACTATGCCACCTTGGTCTGAGCCAGCAGTAGCACCGCTGGAGCCGAAATCAGCGGCTCCAATCCCGCCTGAACCGGAAAAAAATGAGCTTGCGCCAGAAGAGTACGCACCTGAACCGGAAGCTCCATCTGAGCCCGCTTTTGTGCCATCTGAACCAGAGACAGAAACTCTCGAGCTTGAACCCGAAGAAA
>DUOS01000074.1 GCA_012838745.1 Treponema sp.
TGTACGCCTGGAAGCACTTCTTCGTATTTGCCGTATAATAGTTTTTTATGGCTTTTTTATCGGTGCAGTACGAATAATAGGAAAAGACCGCTCAGTATATCTACGTGAATTAACTCAAACAGGGATTTATCTCTGGAAACTATCTGTCGTTTTTTTAGCCGGTATGACTTTTTTTGAAACAACTTCCGGAATCGCTATTCATTTTGTGCTCACAGATATTCGAAATGCTATTATACGCATTATTCCTGCGGCAGCCCGTTTACCTGATTTCCCACGTTCTTTTTCTCTCATGCTCATCTTTATTCCCCGCATTTTTGAAACATGGACTGAACTTTCCCGTTCCTGGGATTCACGACAAGGAACACCAAAACGTAGTATTCGAGCCGCTACACACAAACTTATTACCCTCCTACCCCTACTCGTTATAGCTTTGCTAGATGTTGCCGCAACAACAGATAAAGCGGTTAGAAATCGTAGTATTTAAATTCGTCTTTTTCTTTTACTTTCTTCTTGCATTGCACTATAATTAGTGCTATTATGACATTTACGGCCCGGAGACACTATATACGGGTGTTCGTAAATGGAGAAATGAAGTATGCGCTGTCCCCATTGTGGCAGTTTTGATGACAAAGTAATTGAATCACGTACGCTCGCTAACGGCGACAGTATACGACGCAGAAGAGAGTGCCTCGGTTGTGAATATCGTTTTACAAGTTATGAACGAATCGAAGAAAAACAACTCATGGTTATCAAACGAGATGGGCGACGCCAACCCTTCGACCGGCACAAGGTTGAACACGGTATTCAACGCGCTCTTGAAAAACGCCCTGTTTCTACCATGACGATCGAGAATATCGTTAATGAAATCGAAGATCTGGCTGTTATGGAAGGCAAAACTGGTCATGAAATTTCGAGTTCTACACTTGGTGAGCTCGTATTGTCTAAACTCAATGAGGTAGACAAGGTTGCGTACATCCGTTTTGCCTCGGTATATCGGCATTTTGAAAACTTAGAAGAATTTGTTGCAGAAGTAAATAAAGTGGGGGGAATACATGGAGATACCAAATAATTCAAAAGAATCTTCTCAGGAAGTTTTTCCTGAGTGGAAGAGCTTTCTCGGAACATCTAAGGATCCTGAAGCAGCATCCTTTTTAAAGAACGTGGTTAAACGATCCGGAGAAGTAACCACGTATGATAGAGAAAAAATTGAACGAGCAATCGACCTAGCTATTCAAGCTGTTTCGAACATACCCGATCCTGACAAAGCTAAGGATTTAACCGATCAAGTAGAAGACCAACTTCGTGGTCTCATGGCTGGGCGCCATGAGCATTCAATACCGGCAATTGAAGAAATCCAAGACATCGTAGAAACCGTGCTCATTGAAGCAAAAGAAGTTGCCGTTGCCAAAGCATATATTTTGTATCGCTCCCGACACGAAGCAATACGCGACACAAAAAGCCTTCTGCTCGATATAGACCAAACAATGGACGGATACTTGAGCAAGTCCGACTGGCGTGTTAAAGAAAATGCAAACGTCAATTTTTCCCTTGGTGGACTCATTCTACATAACTCCGGTACTATTACCGCAAATTACTGGCTCAAGAACATTTATCCGGAAGAAGTAGCAGAAGCACATAAAAGTGCAGCTTTCCATATTCACGATCTTTCTATGTTTTCTGGCTACTGCGCTGGTTGGTCAATTCGCCAACTGATTGCCGAAGGACTCGGTGGAGTTCCCGATAAAATCACATCAAAACCAGCAAAGCATCTTTCCACCCTTATCCAACAAATCGTTAACTTTTTAGGTATTATGCAAAATGAATGGGCAGGAGCTCAGGCATTTAGCTCTTTTGACACCTACCTAGCGCCCTTTGTTAAAAAAGATAACCTCACCGATAAAGAAATAAAGCAATGCTTACAAAGTTTTATCTACGGAGTAAACACACCGAGTCGCTGGGGAAGCCAAGCTCCTTTTACCAACATAACACTCGATTGGGCATGCCCAAATGATCTTGCAGATAAACACGCAGTCGTGGGCGGAAAGGAAATGCCCTTCTCCTACGGCGATTGCCAACCGGAAATGGATCGTATTAACCGCTTATTTATTGAGCTGATGATAGATGGTGATGCAGCCGGGCGTGGTTTCCAATACCCAATACCCACCTACAATATTACCAAAGACTTTGACTGGTCTGGACAAAACGCCCAGCTCCTTTTTGAAATGACGGCGCGCTATGGAACCCCCTACTTTCAGAACTTTCTTAATTCTGACCTTGATCCGAGCGATGTGCGATCCATGTGTTGCCGGCTTCAGCTCGACAAAAGAGAACTACGTAAACGTGGTGGGGGATTATTCGGTTCAGATGAATTCACCGGATCCTTGGGCGTTGTTACTATCAACATGCCGCAAATAGGATACCTCGCTAATAGTGAAACACAGTATTTTGCGCGCCTCGACTTCCTCATGGAACAGGCAAAGATTAGCCTTCAACTCAAACGCAAAGTTATCGAGCGGTTACTCGAAGGAGGGTTATTTCCATATACCCGAAGATACCTTTCACACTTAAACAACCACTTTTCAACCATTGGTATTTGTGGTCTTAACGAATCTTGCATGAACTTTTTAGGTGTAGATATAGTAGATCCTCGCGGCAAGATTTTTGCCGAAAAAATACTAATGCACATGCGTCAAAAGCTCGCAGATTTCCAAGAAGAAACCGGAGACCTTTTTAACCTCGAAGCAACTCCGGCAGAAAGCACCTCGTATCGTCTTGCTCGACACGATAAGAAAAAATATCCAGATATTATTACTTCTGGTGAAGAAGATCCGTTTTATACAAACTCGAGTCAATTGCCGGTCAATTTTACTACAGATATATTTGAAGCACTCGACCACCAAGAATCACTCCAAAGCAAGTATACGGGAGGAACCGTATTCCATATCTTCATGGGAGAAGCAATTAAAGACTGGGAAGCTTGCCGTGACTTAGTAAAAGCTGTGGCTTCGAATTATCGGATTCCCTACTTTTCCATATCTCCTACCTTTTCAGTTTGTCCAATACATGGATACTTAAATGGAGAGCACTTTGAATGCCAAAA
>DUOS01000075.1 GCA_012838745.1 Treponema sp.
CTAAGGAGTATATGAACGTTATTTCTCCCCGTAAAAGAATCGGTCTCCAAATACAGCGAATGGGCATTGGTTTTGCAGCAAGGCTTTGGCCTGGAGCTGTAGCATGTGCCGAAGCCCGTGGTGTAGACCTAATTATGTTCCCTGGGCACACTCTAGATTCTCCGTATGGATTTGAGTATCAATTCAATAGTATTTATAAATTAATGAATGAGAATACTATTGACGCCCTCGTGGTTTATAGCTCTCTCATGGGTAATTTTGTTGATTTGCAGAGAGTACAGGATTTTTTAGGTGGTATAAAAAATATTCCCATTGTAAGTGTTGCTGGAAATGTTCCGGGGATTCCAAGCATTGTTATCGATAACAAATCTGGTATAAAAGAATTAGTACGCCACTTTGTGCACGAGCATCAGGCTCGAAGAATTGCCTTTGTAAAAGGACCAGAAAGTAATTTGGAGTCAGAAGAGCGCTTTATTGCTTACCGAGAAGAAATGCACGCGCAAAATCTACTCGTTGAACCTAATCTTACTGTTCAGGGCGATTTTTCTTGGTTTTGTATACCGACAGTAATTGATGAGTTGCTGGCTAAATGTGGAGAGCTGCCCGATGCCATTATGTTTGCAAATGATGAAATGGCTCTTAGAGGCGCAACGTATTTACAGGAAAAAGGGTTTTCCCTTCCGGATCAAATAGCTATTTGCGGTTTCGATGATCTTAGCGAGTCTAGTTTTTCAACACCACAATTAACAACGGTACGCCAGCCCTTTTACGAAATGTCTTGGAAGGGAGTTGAAACGGCGCTTGATATGCTTGAGGAGAAACCGGTAGAAGATATAACCACTCTTGTGCCCACGGTTGTTATACGAACTTCATGCGGATGCTCTCTTCAATCAATAAATCCATTTTATCATACAGCTCAAAAAGCAAGATCTGTATCTGTTATAACAAATGAGGCACGCTCTATAAACGATTACGTTGTGTCTCTCCTTTCAGATAAGTATCTAATGAATCGAGAAAAAAATATTTTTACCATAATTCAAAAGATTCTTGCTTTAGAGGAAATACCCTTAAATAAAGATCTAATGCAGAGTAATCGAAGGAAAATTGCAGAATTCTTTCAAAAGGTTCTTGAAGCAGAATTAGTCTTAAAAATGCAAATAAAAGACTGGCAACATATTTTAATTATTATTTCCGAATCTCTGAATGCTGTTAATCAGCCACTGAAACATAACCAAGACATACAATTAACTATTCGTTTTTGTAGCTTATTAATTGCTGAACTAAGTGAAATAAGACAGAGCTCTCTAAAAAATTATAGTGATACTGTGCAGAACGTTTTGCGGGAAGTATTGATTCATCTATCTTCAATTGTTCAAATGGACGATCTAATTGAAGCGCTTCATTCCAATATTCCTCTCCTTGATATAAAAACCTTTTATTTATTTATTTATGAGAATCCTTGGATACACGAACGAAAAACAGAGTTTGTTTTTCCTGAAACAATCAACTACGTTACCGGAATGATTGATCAGGAGGTCTATAATGTTGAAGAGAATGCAAACGTTTTCAAAGCTCTTAGCCCTGTTCCAAAGGAGCTTTTTTCACAAGGCAATCGCAGAACTGTTTTGATGTATCCTCTTTTTTTTAGAGAAACTCAATACGGTGTAATTATTCTCGAACTTTCAAAAGCAACCGGCTTTGTTATTGATAGCCTTATCTCGGCAATTTCAAGCGTCATCAAGAGCATTTATGTGTATGAAGCAAAAGAAAAATCAGAAGAAAAACTTCGCATGATGATGATTGAGTTGGAAGAGTACAATACACAACTTAATAATCTTTCCATTACCGATGATCTAACAAGTTTGTATAATCGGCGAGGCTTTATGAAACTAGCTGGTAATCAACATCGCCTAAATATCAAATTGAAAAAAAAATCTCTCATGATTTTTATTGATATTGATGGGCTAAAGAAAGTTAATGATCTGCACGGTCATGAAGAAGGTGATTGGGTTATCATGATGACTGGTGAAGTTCTTAGAAAAGCATTTAGGGATATGGATATTATTGCACGGTTAGGTGGAGACGAGTTCACCGTTTTTATACCAAATAGCGGAATAGAAAAATTATCGGTCTTCAAGAGAAGAATGAACACTCAAATTAAAACTGTAAACAAAGACTCTGAAAAACCCTTTAAATTATCCATGAGTATTGGAGCGGTAGAATGCAGCTTTCGAGATGAAAAACCAATCGAATATTATATGAAACGAGCGGATGAAAAACTTTACAAAGAAAAAAGGCGAAAGAAAGAAGCTCGGGAAAAGTAAGGTCTTAAAAGAACCTGATCATTTAAGAAACTTGACAATTAAATTTTTCATAACGATACTCTTGTAATAAGCTAATAAGGAAATGAGGTATCTTATATGATTAAAAATGACAATTCTAACGTTCTTGAATATACTGAAGCTATGAAGCTCCGCCCTCGTAATGTCTCAGATATCGACTTTGCTAAGCTAGAAGGGTATGCTGCTGAGATCTTTTCGACATTTGGTTTAGATTTAGATACTCCATCCACGCGAGATACCCCTCAGAGATTTATTAAAGCATTGTTTGATATTACAGAAGGCTACGATGGTGATCCAAAACTTTCAAAAGTTTTTGATACTGAATGCGAAGGTACCACAGATTGCAAGTACAGCCAGGTAATCCAAGGACCAATTCCTTTCCACGCCCTGTGTGAACATCATGCGCTTCCATTTTATGGCAAGGCTTATGTGGGGTACATTGCAAATGAAAATATTATTGGTATTTCAAAACTGACTCGTTTAGTTCGCGTTTTTTCCAGGCGGTTCGCTGTTCAAGAGCGAATTGGGCAAGAAATTGCAAACATGTTGGAAACGATGGTCCATCCTGATGGTATCGCGGTTTATATGGAAGCTCACCACATGTGTATGGAGCTTCGCGGCGTTCGCGAACATACCCCAATGACACGTACAACTGTTTGGCGTGGTAGCTTTGAAACCGATCCTGCTTTGCGGGCAGAGTTCTTTACGGCCTGTGGATTACAGCGCTATGAAAGCCGATAAATTTGTTTTAGTTACTGGTGGGGCTCAACGAATTGGGCGCTCAATGGCACTGGCTATTGCGCGCTCGGGTAGAAATGTTGCTATCCATTATTGGCAGTCTCAAAAAGAAGCTGAAAGTGTTCGTGCGGAAATTGAGGCACTAGGACGAAAGGTTCTACTGCTTCAAGCCGATTTCTCCCAACCTGAACAAGTTCAAGGCGTAATTTCTCGTGTTCTCGATCATGGTACCTTAGTGGGGCTTATTAATAACGCATCTATTTTTGAAAAAATAGACTGGCAAAAGTGTAGCCTCGACGATTGGAATCGGCACATGATGGTTAATCTTACTGTACCTTTTTTGCTTAGCCAGGCATTTGCTCGTGCTCTTCCTTCTGGTGAACCGGGGCGAATTATTAACATGATGGATTGGCGAGTCTTTCGCCCTCGTTCAGACTATCTCCCCTATAGCATCAGTAAGTCTGGCTTAGCAGCGCTAACTCATTCTCTCGCTGCATCTTTTGCTCCTCAAATAACCGTAAATGGTTTGGCTTTGGGTGCTGTTATTGCCCCTGTAGATGGAAGCGAGGATGAAAGCATTTTGGATCTTGTTCCCTCTGCGCGTAGAATTAGTCTCGAAGAAGTAAATGAGACCCTTCTCTTTTTGCTAAATGGGCCAGCAACGGTAACGGGTGAGATTCTTTATCTCGATGGCGGCCGCCACTTAATTTAGTATCCCATCTGAATTTGTATTTTCCTCAAAGTTGGCTTAAAATTTGTAGTAATTATCTATAGGAGGTAAATATGAAAAAGTATCAGTATTTAATTATTGGCGGTGGCCAAACCGGAGACGCAGCTGTTCGCGGCATTCGAGGTTTAGATTTGAAAGGTTCCGTCGGTATGCTTAGTGCCGAGATAGATCCTCCTTATTCCCGGCCCGCTCTTTCAAAGAGTTTATGGCAGGGAAAAGCACTCGATAAGATTTGGCGTAACACAAAAGATTTGGGCATTGACTTGTATTTAGGCCGAAAGGTCGTAAAACTTGATCCACATAAAAAGGTAATAATTGACGACAAGGGAAACGAATACACTTATAATAAATTACTCCTTGCGACCGGGGGCACATCGAACCATTTGCCTTTTGGAGAAGACAAGATTATCTACTACCGAGGCTTTCAAGATTATCAACGGCTGCGTGCATTGAGTGAGCATGGAGAAAAGTTTTTAGTAATTGGGGGTGGTTTTATTGGTTCAGAGATTGCCGCTGCATTAACTATGACAGATAAAAAAGTTGTCATGGTTTTTCCCGAGAAAGGGATCGGTGCAAATGTATATCCAGACGACTTATCCCTCTTTATTACCGACTATTACCGAAAGAAAGGCGTGGAAATTGTAGCTGAAAATACGGTCGTACGTATCGAAGAAAGAGGTGAGAAAATTTCGGTTTATACAAAAACAGGAAAAACATTTGAAGTTGATGGCGTTGTTGCAGGAATTGGGATTCGTCCAAATACTGATCTTGCACAACAAGCTGGTTTGAATATAGATAACGGCATTGCTGTGGATGCGCATTTACAAACTTCTGTACTAGATATCTATGCAGCAGGTGATGTTGCGAACTTTTTTCACACAACTCTTGGTAGGCGAGTACGCGTGGAGCATGAAGATAATGCAGTAAAAATGGGAAATATGGCTGGGCGTAATATGGCTGGCTCAAATGAATCTTATACCCATGTTCCTATGTTTTATTCTGACCTCTTTGATCTAGGATATGAAGCCGTTGGACAACTGAGTAGTAAATTGGAAGTTGTATATGACTGGAAAGAGCCATTCAAAAAAGGCGTGGTGTACTATTTAGAGGACGGTCGAGTACGCGGGGTTTTACTCTGGAATACCTGGGATACACTTCCAGCAGCACGAGTTCTACTTGCTGAACCCGGTCCTTTTAAAGCTTCGGAACTAATGGGCCGACTATAAAATAAGTAAAGAGTTGCGGAAGCTTAAAACTTATTACATGGCAAGGAGCATATGAACATTCTTTCTTCACGTAAAAGGATAGGGATCCAAATACAACAAATGGGACCGGGGTATTCAGCTAAAATTTGGCCCGGAGCCGTTGACTGTGCGGAGAGTCGTGATGTAGATTTAATTATATTCCCTGGGCAAAACCTTGATAGTCCATATGGCTTTGAGTATCAAAATAATGTTATCTATCAAATGATGACAGAGAAAAATATTGATGCATTAGTTTTAAATACTGCGCTTATTGGGAATTTTGTAGACTTTCAAACTATAAAGAACTTTTGTTACAGTATAAAAAACATTCCTGTTGTCAGTGTTGGCACTAGTATACCGGGAATCCCAAGTATTATTATTAACAATAAATACGGTATTCGTGAAATGGTATGCCATTTTGTTAAAGAGCATCAGGCTCGAAGAATTGCCTTCGTAAAAGGACCAGAGAATAACTGGGAAGCACAAGAACGTTTTGCCGCTTATCAAGAAGAAATGGCAGCCCAAAACCTACCTGTTTATGAGAATTTAATTGTTCAGGGAGATTTTACTTGGTTTAAAACTCCTGCTGCAATTGATGAGTTGCTTCAAAAATGCGGGAAGCTGCCCGATGCTATAATGTTTGCAAATGATGAAATGGCTCTTCAAAGCACCACCTATTTACAGGAAAAAGGATTTACTCAATCTAACCAAATTGGGATATCAGGATTTGACGATCTCGACGAATGTCACTTTACCTCTCCTCAACTAACTTCTATACGTCAGCCATTGTATGAAATGGCATGGAAAGCTATTGAAACAACTCTTGATATGCTTGATGGAAAACCGGTTGAAAAAGAGTTAATCCTGCCAACAAAAATGGTAGTAAGGACTTCCTGCGGGTGTCAAATTGAATCTATAAATAATGTATATCGTACTGTCGAAAAAGTGAATACGATACAATATCTTAGCAGTGAATTTAATTCTATGTATGATTGTGTTGTCTTCCTTCTTTCTCCAAAGCACTTAAACCAACGAGAAGATACTATTAAGACCGTAATCCAGAAGCTCTATTCTCTATCGGAGTTAACGGTGATAGAAACGCATAAGCAGCAACAACGAATTGAACTCATGGAGTTCTATAAAGAGGTTCTTAAAGCAGAAATAGGAAATAATTTAAAAATTAAGGATTGGATTCTTATTTTATCGGCTGTCTCGGAGTCTCTTTATACCTTAAACCTTTCCTTAGAAAAGGAAAGAGAAATACAACTCAACCTCCGCTTTTGCACCCTGCTTACTAACGAGATTTCTCAAATTACAGAAAACAGTCAAAACAACCGTAACAACATAGTGCAGAACGTTTTGCGCGATGTATTAGGATATCTTTCTACAATTGTTCAAACTGTGGATCTCAATGAAGCCCTGTATTCCTATTTACCCTTGCTTGACATTAAAACCTTTTTTCTTTTTTCCTATGAAAAACCTTGGATACATGAAAAGAAAACCAATTGGGAGATTCCTGAATCAGTCAATTTTATTTCCGGGATGATTGGAGAGGTCATAACTAATTTCAATAACAGAGAGAACAAGTTTTCTACACTAAACCTTTTCCCAGACAACCTTATTAACGATTCTAAACGGCGGACCTTTTTGGTATATCCCTTGTATTTTAGAGAAACCCATTATGGTATGCTTACCCTCGAACTTTCAAAAGGAACGGGGTTTATTATAGAAAGTCTTGTTTTGGCGATATCTAATGTAATCAAGAGTATTCATCTCTATCGTTCAAAAGAAAAAGTAGAAGAAAAACTTCGTGAAACTTTGATAAAACTAGAAGAAAACAACGAAAAGCTTAGCAACCTTTCTATTACAGATGAGTTAACGGGTCTATATAATCGACGAGGATTTATGACGTTGGCTAATCAACAGAATAGGCTTAATCTTCAGAT
The DNA here is from genome assembly GCA_012838745.1 of Treponema sp. GTDB lineage: Bacteria > Spirochaetota > Spirochaetia > Treponematales > Treponemataceae > Teretinema. The sequence goes on from DUOS01000075.1 coordinate 7,001, forward strand.
GAAAAAAAATGCGCTTGTGATTTTTTTAGACATTGATGGGCTCAAATTGATCAACGATGGATATGGCCATGATGAGGGTGACTGGATTATTCGTATGACTGCAGAAGTACTTCGTAAAACCTTTAGAACCATGGATATTATTGCACGATTAGGAGGAGACGAATTTACAGTTTTTACTCCCAATGCCGGTATCGAGGTTCTTCCAGTTTTTCAAAAACGAATGGAAATGCACGTTTTGGAGATTAACAAAGAATATGGCAAGCCATTTAAGCTATCGTTGAGTATTGGAGCGGTAGAATGCAGCTTTGAAGAAGACTATGATCTTGATGATTATATGAAAAAAGCTGACGAAGAACTTTATAAAGAGAAACGTCGTAAAAAAGAATTACGGAAGAAGGGGAACCATGAAACACTATAAGTATTTAATTGCCGGCGGTGGGCAAGCAGGGGATGCCGCAGTTCGCGGCATTCGAGGTTTGGATACAGAAGGATCTATAGGGATGATTTGCTCAGAAATTGATCCTCCGTATTCTCGCCCAACTCTTTCTAAGCGTTTATGGCAAGGGCTCCCAATAGAAAAAATTTGGCGTAATACCGAGAAATTAGGATCAGACCTCCATCTTGACTGTACCGTTACAAAAATTAATCCAGAAAATAAAACAGTGCTAGACGACAAGGGAAAAGAATACTCCTATGATAAATTATTGCTTGCAACCGGAGGCTCGCCAATCCGGCTGCCTTTTGGAGAAGATGAAATTATTTATTATCATGATCTCCAAGATTATAAGCAATTGCGGGCGTTAAGTGAGCGCGGAGAAAACTTTTTGGTAATTGGTGGCGGGTTTATCGGATCAGAAATTGCCGCCGCCTTAACGATGGCAGGTAAGAATGTTACCATGGTTTTTCCCGAAAACGATATTGGTGCGAATGTGTATCCTGCACAACTTTCTAAGTTCATTAGTGAGTATTTCCGAAAAAAGGGTGTGGAAGTTATATCAGGGGATACGATCGTCAGTCTTGAAAAAACCGGCGAGAAGATCTCTGTTCATACAAAAGGCGGAACAATTTTTGAAGCAGACGGTGTTGTAGCAGGAATTGGGATTCGTCCAAATATAGAGCTTGCAAAGGAAGCGGGATTATCCATAGGAAATGGTATAATTGTTGATGAACATTTGAAAACTTCCGTATCAGATATTTATGCTGCAGGAGATGTTGCAAGTTTTTATCATTCTGCACTGGGGAAACGCATACGATTAGAGCATGAAAACAATGCAGTTACGATGGGCCGAATGGCAGGAAAAAATATGGCTGGAGCTAATGAGTCGTATACATACATTCCAATGTTCTATTCAGATCTCTTCGACCTGAGGTATGAAGCAGTTGGTGAATTGAATAGTACATTAGAAACTGTAGTAGATTGGAAAGAACCATTCAAAAAAGGTGTAATATACTATTTAAAAGAAGAGCGAGTGCGTGGTATTTTATTATGGAATATGAAAAATTTGCTTTCTGATGCACGGTCCTTGCTTGAAGAGTTAGGCCCGTTTAAAGCTTCGGACCTAATTGACCGATTATAAGTAAAGAACGGCATTGCAAGTGCATAACCATTTTTATTTAGCAGGTACCCTATGAGCACTATTCCTAAACGAAAGAAGATTGGATTTCAATTACAGCAAATGGGCCACGGCTATGCTGATACGATCTGGCCGGGGGCCGTGGAAAGTGCTGAAGCCCTCGGTGTAGACCTCATTCTATTTCCTGGGCGTAATCTTCACTCCCCGTTTGGCTTTGATTATCAATTTAACCTTGTGTATCAAATGATGAATAAGGAAAATATTGATGCACTTGTTTTATACACGCCTCTAATCGGTAACTTTGTAGGTTTTGAAGCTATACAGAAATTTTGTTATGGAATTAAAAACATTCCTTTGGTAAGCGTTGGGGTAAGTTTACCGGGAATTCCCAGTCTTATTATTGATAATAAATCTGGAGTTAGAGAGGTGGTTCGGCATTTTGTAGAAGTGCACCATGCTCGTAGAATTTCCTTCGTTAAAGGCCCAGAGAGTAATGTAGAAGCGGAAGCACGACTTGCGGCCTTTCGCGAAGAGATGGCTGCACAGAGCATGGTGGTAGACGAAAAACTCATTGCTCAAGGAGATTTCACCGCGTTTTCTACACCAGCCGCGATAGATGAATTATTGGGCAAGTGCGGAGAGCCACCCGATGCTATTATGTTTGCTAATGATGAAATGGCTTTAAAAGGAATAGAATATTTACAAGAAAAAGGGTTTAACATCCCCAAAGATATTGCAATTATCGGCTTTGATGATGTTTCAAATTGTCTTATTTCCACCCCTCAGCTCACGTCGGTACGCCAATCCTTAAATTATATTTCAAAAAAAGCCGTTGAGACGGCCCTTAACATGATCGAAGGAAAACCTGTTCAAGAGATAACCACCTTTCCCACAACGCTAGTTATCCGAACCTCCTGTGGCTGTCCCGTCGAGTCTATAAAAACCTTTTATTCTGCTAAACATAATGCAAAAGATATTAAAACAGTAACCCAGGAAGCTGATTCTGTGTACAAATGCCTTGTCTCTCTCCTTTCACCAATGTATTTAATACAACGAGAGGAAGTAATTTTAAAAATGATCGGCAAGCTTCTTGCCGAAGAGCAACTTGATAGTCATATTGAATTACAAGAGTTTTTTCAGCGGATCCTTGATAGAGAAATACGAATAAAGTTGGTAATAAAAGACTGGTTGCATATTCTTATTGTTATTTCAGAATGCGTGTCTTTATTTAAATTACCCATAGAAAAAGATAAAGAAATACAACTAAAATTGCGCCTCTGCCTTTTGCTAGCCGGTGAAATGAACGAAGTTATACGAAACATTCAAACCAATACTAGCAATAATTCCCAGAACCTTCTTAGAAATGTATTGGGTAATCTATCTTCAATCGTTCACATGGACGA
>DUOS01000076.1 GCA_012838745.1 Treponema sp.
ATTCAGCAACGTCGTCTGTAGGTATATCCTCATTCAATATTTCAGGCGGATCAAAATCATCTATATTGGAAGGTTCTGAAGTATCGGTAAAATCAGCCGGAGATGCATCACCGTCAAGTTGCAGAGATTCTAAAATCGAATCGAATTCCGAAAGTTCGGCCGCATGAGGCACTTCTGGAGCTTCGGGTACACTCGCCGTGATATCCTCAGCGGAGGATGCACTAGGCCCTTCATCTATGGATGCAAGCAGGTCATCAACATCAATTGTGGGAATGGAATCTACTATAGCAGCAGGGGGTGGAAACGGCTCATAGGTTTCTCCACGCTCTTCTGTTACTTCGCGTTCATTGCCAAGTTTGCTGAGTTCTTCTCTGAAATGTTCAAGTTCTTTTATTCCTGGCATTTTTTCCCTGTATGTACCATACGTATAGTACATTATCGGTTTTTTCAATCCTGTACTTTAATGTGCTGTATTACTCAAGATTTTGAAGGAATTTCCGACAATAGTAAAGAAGTATTATGAAACACATATTTTTTTCAATTGCAACATTGATACTATTTTCACTACCTATGTTCGGATCTGAAATAGAATCAGTTGCGTACGCACGGTTAGTCTCATCAATTTCGTCACCCGGCGCCCCGGTTGCTTCTGGTAAATATATTATTTTTACCGCACAAGGGGATGCTCGGCACACCGGAATAGCTTTTCGCCATGAAGACTATACTACAATTCATTCGTTGGAACGAATTGTAAAAAGGGATGAGCTTGGAATTCCCCAAAAAGATGGCTCAGGAAAACCGCTCGATACCGTCCTTTTTTACATTGCAAAGGTTCCGCCCGGAATGGACGAGGTTCAATACCGTTTAGTAATCAATGGTTTATGGACTACCGACCCTTTAAACCCACATACTGTGTATGATCCAGATACTCGCCTCTATGTTTCAACCGTCGCGGCAACCCGCTATGAAACGTTCAAGACAGATTATATTGCAAATGGAAGGGTCCGCTTTACCTGCCCTTCTAAACCAGGTACAACGGTACGTTTAGCAGGCTCATTCAATAGCTGGGATCCATTCATGTACGAAATGAGAGAATCATCCCCAGGACTGTTTGAGCTTGAACTTCCTCTCCCCTCAGGAACATGGTACTACGCTTATTTTGACGGAATGAGTCAACTTCCCGATACAACAAATCCAGAGCGAGTTTATACCCGCGATGGAAGGGTTGCCTCGGTTGTTCATGTTGATTAAATATTTCTGCTATGCGCAGTCTGTCGCTCAATTGCCAGTTTCACCGCATTATACGCACCATTATAAATACCGTCGCGATAATTTGTGAGTATATGACTACAGTAAATCTTCAATAAATCGTCATCCTCAATAAGCAATTTGAGGATACGGTGCATTCCAGTCTTCGAACCTGTTTCAATAGTACCATCGCCAATTTCAGCACCGCGAATTGCTCCCCATGCCTCATGCCTACCCACTCGTTGAATAAATAATTTTGGTACTGGATAAAAAGAGAGCTCGCTCGGCTTCGTTATCATTACATCAGATATTCTCATAAGCAAATTGGTTGCGTATACGGCACTATAAAACTCTTTATGAAGAAATATATGCACTCCGGATATTTCAGCATCTCTCGATTCTTCTATAAAAGAACGAGTTTCTTTCCACTGAGTATGCAAGGTCCAAGGAATCCCTATCTTCCCGAGTAGTTTTTCCAATTCTTCCCATCTACCTCGATGATCCCCCATATTAATCAAGAGGGAAACTTTTTTATCTTCTATTTCTGTCTTACATGTTTCAGCAATATCAGCAAAACGGCGTACCTGAGCTCCAGCCCCACCCATGGTGAGTAAGAAACGCCGAGTTTCTCGGTCCCGTATGCGTCTTAATCGTGCGGCACAATCTTCTTCTATACCAGCAACAATTTCATGGTCTATGTAATGCCCCACTAACTGAATATCGCTCGCTGGCATGGTTTGACGAAGATTCAGTTTTGCACCCATAGAATGGAAGGTACGATAGCCCATGTAAGCAGAAGGGGACTGAACAGCATGAACGCTACCTTCAACCACATGAAAGGCTATTGGATAATTATCTGGAATTATGGTAATCACATCACTCATTCCTGCAGCAACCGCTGCATGCCCAGTCCAAGGATGAGTAGAGAAAAAGGCCATATCCTTTGGAATATCTCGGTATAAGGGAACAAAAATACGGGAAAGTGCTGCTTCTTTAATAGAAAAGGATAGCCGCTGGGCTGCGCTGCTCGTCACATAGTCCCATACAATTTTATCAAAAAGCTTTGACCTCTGAGAAATACGAGATCCCAAATTATATAGGTCTTCTAAGTATTTAATCGTTTTACTTGCAGCAGAGGTAGGGAATGACATGAGATCGAGCCAGTATGGAGTGTAGCCCATAGATTTGGCGGCAGAGGCAAGGGCTATTGCCATTCTACAATGCCCAAAACCCATACGAATGGTTCCCAGCATTATTCCTTTTTTCCCATCTATTGGCATTCCTCCCGAAAGACCATCTGCAGTATCATGAATAGTTTGAATACCAAAATCATCTGCCTCATACCCCTCAGGATAAGCCGCTAATGTAGGCGATTGTTCTGGATCGAAGCTAAATTTCTTTGAATAAAATTTGAACCTTCGTTCCGCACTTTTAACAACCTTTCGAGGCATGATGTTTCCATATAGTTTTCTGTTATTCATAAAATGATTCTATCCTACCTTTTCAAAACCCGCCAGAAAAATCTACTAGTGCAAGCTATATTCTTTTATTTTATTTAAAAGCGTTCGACGAGAGATGCCCAACTCACCGGCCGTACGTTCTCGATGCCCATTATTACGTTCGAGAGCGTTCATTATGGTTTGTCTTTCTACATCTCTAATCTTCAAGCTAGGGTTTTCTTTTTCAAATTCCTGCGTTTCAAACTTCGTTTCCGGAAAGAAAAAATCGGAAGCATCTAGACTGGGCCCATCCGCCAGAATAACCGCTCGTTCTATGCTATTTTCAAGTTCTCGGATGTTTCCTGGAAAGGAATACGAAGACAGCAGAGAAAGGGCAGTCGGTGTTATTCCGTTAATAGGTTTTCCCATTTCTTTTGAGAACCGAGAAATAAAGAACCCTGCGAGATGGGCTATATCAGCTTTACGTTCTCGCAATGGCGGAAGTTGAATTTGTATTACATTTATTCGAAAAAACAAGTCTTCTCGGAATGATCCTTCGCGAACTGCAGCCATGAGATCCTTATTTGTTGCTGTCACAATCCGTATATCAACGGGGAAAGGTCGAGTGCCGCCTACGCGTAGAATGACTCGCTCTTGTAGCACACGCAGTAGTTTAACTTGCATCGATGCCGGCATTTCTCCCAACTCATCAAGAAAAAGAGTTCCCCCAGAAGCAAGTTCAAACAAACCACTCTTACGAGCAGTGGCACCAGTAAAAGCGCCCTTCTCATATCCAAAGAGTTCGCTTTCTAACAAGGATTCGGGTATTGCTCCAACATTAACAGGAATAAAGGGCCCCTCGGAGCGTGGGCTTAATCGATGAATATCACGGGCTATAACTTCTTTTCCTGTACCGCTTTCTCCAGTAATTAATACCGTAGAAGGCATTGGTGATACCTTATCAACAATCCGATACACTTCCTTCATGGATATTGATGCCCCCCGCCAAATACGATCTGAATCAGAGAATTCGGCAAGTCGGCGCCCAACTTGTGCCATATGAATAAGCCGAGACCCAGTGATTGCCTTTTCAAGGCGTATCGCTAATTCTGCGGGATCAAATGGCTTTACTAAATAATCTACGGCGCCAAGCTTCATCGCTTCAACCGCATCTTGAATATCCCCATGGGCACTTATCATTATTACCGGTAAGCTCGGAAAACGATCTTTAATAGTAGTAAGAACAGCAAGTCCATCAATTTCTGGTAAACGTAAATCAAGCACAACAGCATCAAATATTGTATCTTCGAGCAACGAAAACGCCTTTTTTCCATCTTCTGCACCGCTACAGATAAACTTTTCTAAGGCGAGGTATTCAGCAAGAGAATCGCGCAAATTGTGTTCATCATCGACTATAAGAACATTTCGAGTATATGGTTGGGTTTTCACTAAGATATATCCCCTTTGTGTGCAAGAGGCACGGTTATCCAGAATATACTACCGCCTTCTTTCCTAGATCTATAACCTGTACTTCCACCAGAAAGTTCAGCAAGGCGTTTAACTAAGGCGAGACCAATCCCCGAACCCTGGATTTTCTTTGTAAAAAAAAGATCAAAAATATGGTTTTTGTCTTCGGGTAAAACTCCTGTGCCACAATCCAAAATACTAAAGGAGGCAGTTTCGTTACCCTCTGTACAAAACAATTCAGGAACACTTGAACCGTTCAAAACTGCCTCTTTTGCGTTAACAATAAGATTATCAAGCATTTGGACAAGAAAATCGGGGTCGACAAGAACAACAAGAGATGAATTCTCTATCGGTTTTATTCGAAGAGCATCACCATACCGTATTCCATATTGTTCAAACAGTGCAGGCACACTAATTGATTGCGGATTACCTGAATTGTTTTGTAGAAAACCTCGTAAGCGATCAGTCATTGTAACAAGACGTTGCGTTTCCTCTCCGATAACAAAAATATTTTTATGAAATGCTTCGGGTAAGACCCGCTGTAACGTCGCACATTGAACCTTGATCACTCCAAGTGGATTTTTTATTTCATGGGCAAGCGTTCTGGCCGCTTCACCCAGTTGAACCAAGTTCAGATTTCGTTGTTCTCGATCACGATACTGAATAATCCTTTCTGAATAACGGAATAGAAGAGGAACTGCAACCAGAAGAGAAAAGAAAACAGCTATAAGCACTCCAATTTCAATATAAGATTGACGAATTAGCTGAGCCACGTTTACTTCTATAAATACAGTACTTGCAAATCGTATATGGGCGGGAGGGGTCCGCTTTTTTATACCCTGTTCATGTGGAAAAATGCGATTAGTGCGTTCATTTAACGATTGTTTCCGGCGAAACTTTAAGCTAGGCCCATTAATAGATGGAACAAACCCAAGTTTTCGAATCATCGTTACCGTATGCTCAGATAAATTTAAAACCCCGGGCTCAGCGTTACGTTCCAATATTGATGCAGGAGCCGAACCAAAGCGATAAAGGGTCAGTCCAAAATTGTTATATAACCCAAACCCGATGAGGGATGACCATAGTTCTGGGGTAAAGGATTCTTCAGTTCCATACCGCTCTACAATTCCTGTCATTATCTGAAAAGCGCGATATTCTATCCGAGCGCGATGGTTATTGGCGGTGTGAAATACAAACAAAACACCAATACTTGCAACAGCAATCATAATGAGAACAAAGATAGTTCGGCGAAAAGAAAGACTATTGCCCATGCGGTACTGCAATCACCCTCCCTAAAATTAATTGTACCCCGCAATACTGCGGGGCGCAAGGATGGAGCAACTACTTATCTTTTAGATCCGTTTTGAGATCTGCGTTGATTCTCAGAACGAGAATTGTTTTTACTCTTATTATAATTGGACCGCTTTGAAGGTTTTCGTTCTCTTCTACCACCCTCGCTCGGACCCTTTGAGGCAAATTTTCCCCGTGGATATTCACTGTATTCAGAAAGATCCATTTCTTGTCCATTAACGGTAACCGCCACGGGCATAATTCTTCCAGCTAATTTATCCCTTTGTACAACGGGCTCCTTCCCTACAAATCCTTGAACAGAAATCTTATCGCCAACTTGCACCTCATTATCCCAGGCAAATCGATAAAATGAGTTAGGCGGAAGCATCCATGATCCTTTTTCTGTCTCGATAACCGGGATTTTTTCGTGGACTGCTAGAGTGCCTTCAATTGTTGTAAGTTCTCTACTTCCATTTGCGAACACCCCGACAACAACAACGAGTATAATTACCACCATAAAAAATAGCTTTCTCATACGAACTCCTTAGACGCACTTGCGTCAATTATACTTAGCAAGAAACGTGCCAACGGCAAAACATAGGTATTTCCTTACGCTTTTATGAACAAATCCTGATTTATCATAAATAATGGGGTAAACTTTTCCCAAAGGGTGCAAGTTTTTCCCGAATTACCCACTACAGACTATTGTTTGACAAATTTGACTTATGGGAGAATAATGAACACAGGGTGTGATACTAGAACATTAATGAATACAACTAAACGCGATCTCATAATATTTATTTGCGCAGGAGCCTTGGTTCTGATTTGTTTTCTTTTAGCATTTATTCCTCAAAAAAGAATACCTGCCGGAGAACAGGCTATTTTGAATTTTTCTGTATATCAAGACGTTTCGGCAGAAGTAGATATTGAAGATATTCTAACGCATGATTATTCTTTTGAGCAAAAAAGCCGAACAACGGTCTATGCACGAAGATCGCCAAATGCATTTTGGCTTCGTTTTACTTTTCCAGACCAGAATCAGTCCACAGAATCCCGCTTTTTATGGATAAAAAACGCAAGTCTTGAACAAATTGAAGTATATTTCCCGGGCTATCCCCCCGTTTACGCGGGAAAAAAACAAGCTGTTTCTTCAATCCCCATGAGAGCACGGGATTGGTTTATCCCAGTTCCTTTAGATATTTCTGCAGGAGAAACGATACATATTCGGGTAAAAACTAATACAATTATGTGGATACCACTTCAAATGATTCG
>DUOS01000077.1 GCA_012838745.1 Treponema sp.
CATACCGTGCGGTTTAACCACAATTACTAATGATTTATCTTCAAAGAGAATTTCGAGATGATTTGAACGTTTTTGTGGTTTCATAGTTTAAAGGAGTATACACTATTTTTTTTGTTTCCGGTACAATAGCCTTCCTATGATTTCTTTAATAGTATTTCTTGGTAATTATGGTTCTAATTATGCCGGCAATCGGCATAATGTCGCTTGGATTTTTGCAAATAATCTTTCTTTTGCATCTTCTCTTTCCTGGCAAAAAAAGTTTCGGGGGCAATATGCTTCCTATAGGTTTAGCGGTGGACCCGACGGATCTCGGCAAGTGCATTTTTTAAAACCAGAAACCTATATGAATCTTTCCGGAGAAAGCGTGCAGGATGCTATGTGCTTTTTTAAACTCACTTCAGAAGAAGTCCTTATTATTCACGATGAGATTGAATTACCCCCGGGAACTCTCAGTCTTAAATGGTCTGGAGGGCTTGGCGGGCACAACGGATTGCGCTCAATTAAAACATCCTTAAACACCCCTGATTTTTGGCGACTACGTTTTGGTATAGGCCGCCCTGCCCATGCGGATGTTGCCTCCTATGTGCTTTCAGACTTTACCGAAGATGAACGTTCAGTTCTTGCCCTAATGCAGCAACCAGCGGAAGGATTACTTGAAACTGTCCTAAGCGAAGGGCCAAAAACTTGTTTGCCTGCTTGGGCTAAAAAGAAACTAGTAGACTAATGAACTTATAACGAGGATAAAATAAATGACGGACATCGAAAAAACAGAACGAGAACAGGCGTTTAGCCATCTTTACGAGACTATTCGCCAGCTTCGAGCTCCCGGCGGTTGCCCCTGGGATCGAGAACAAACTCCGCAAACCCTGCGCGAAACTTTAATAGAAGAAACTTGTGAAACTGTTGAAGCTATAACCGAAGGAGATAGTGCCCATGTTTGCGAAGAATTGGGCGACGTCTTGTTAAATGTGGTTATGCTTTCCTATATTTACGAACAAGAAGAGCAATTTACTATAACCGATGTTTTCAACACTGTTTCTGCCAAGCTCATCCGCCGGCATCCTCATGTTTTTGGAGAAACTGCGGGCTTCGCTGGCCCTGATTCAGGAGAAAAAACTGACACCGCAGAAAAAGTCTTGTCGCAATGGGAAGCAATAAAACAAAATGTGGAGGGGCGGTCGAAGAAATCAGCATTAGACGGTGTATCCCGGGGATTATCTCCCTTAGGGCGTGCTAAAAAACTCCAAAAAAAAGCTTCAAAGCATGGCTTTGATTGGCCCGAAATTTCGCAGGTGTGGAAAAAGGTAGAAGAAGAACTCGCTGAGCTTCGAGAAGCTGCTGCTGGTGGAAATCCTGAGCGCATTGAAGATGAACTGGGTGATGTGCTTTTTTCTTTCGTTAATATTGCCCGTCACCTAAATGTTGATCCCGGAGTTGCTCTTACTCGAACTAATACTAAGTTTATTAACCGGTTTACCCATGTAGAGAAGTCTATGGCGGCTGCCAAGTTACCTATGGATGGAGAGCATCTTAAAGAAATGGACCAGTTTTGGGATGAGATGCGAAGCTAATAGGGCTAGATACTGTACGATTCCCCTTTTTTTTAGTACACTTAAATTTGCGTTTTTTGCGCTAAAATGACATAAGGAGTTATAAGTGAATTCACGATATATCAACGACTTAAATACAAAACTAATTCGAAATGGTGATGACGAAGATGAAGAGAAAGAGGAAAAATCTGGACAGGCAATGGATGTTCTTGGTTTAAAGTTTCTTAAAACTCGCCAGATTTTGCTCTCGGGCGAAATTAATAAGTCGCTTGCCGAAAAAGTTGTGCGTCAGCTTTTAGTTTTAGAAGCCGATTCAGATGAACCCGTAAAAGTGTACATTGATTCGCCTGGTGGAGATGCTCATGCAGGCTATGCCATCTTCGATATGCTCCGCTTTATCAACGCTCCAATCTACACTATTGGAATGGGCCTTGTAGCGAGTGCTGGATCAATAATTTTGCTTGCCGCTCCAAAAAAGAACCGTTTTGCCCTTCCTAATAGTCAATATTTAATACACCAGCCACTTTCTGGAATAAAGGGAGTTGCAACAGAAATTGAAATTCATGCAAAAGAACTTGAGAAAATGCGTGTTCGTATAAATAAATTGATTTCTGAAGAAACTGGTGTTGATGCAGAAAAGGTCTCTAAAGATACTGATCGAGATTTTTGGATGGACGCGACCGAAGCAAAAGCTTACGGCCTCGTCTCCAAGGTTATAGCCGCCCGAAAGGATTTACCCTAATTCGCACGGCTCACCAATTATTTTGAATAGCGACTAAAGAGATTTTTACCTGGATACCGTGCGGTAATTCCAAGTTCATCTTCGATACGCATCAGCTGGTTGTATTTTGCAACACGATCGCTTCTGCTCATGGAGCCGGTCTTAATTTGTCCGGTTTCAAGAGCTACGGCGAGGTCAGCGATAAAGGTATCTGCAGTTTCACCTGATCGGTGCGACATTACTGCAGTGAATCCTGCGTTTTGTGCCATACGTACTGCGTCGATAGTCTCGGTAACCGTACCAATCTGGTTTAGTTTAATAAGAATTGAGTTACAAGCTTTTTCCTGAATACCCCTTTTGAGGCGTTCGGTGTTGGTAACGAAGAGATCGTCTCCAACGAGCTGTACCTTGGAACCCAGTTCTTTTGTAAGCTGAGTATAACCAGCCCAGTCATTCTGATCCAATGGATCTTCGATAGAAATAATTGGATATTTTGCAACCCATTTCTTGTAAAGTTCGATTAGCTCATCTGCGGAGAACAATTTGTCGGGGTTAGACTTCCAGAATTTGTATCCTTTGCGTCCACCTTCATCAAAGAGTTCCGATGCAGCACAGTCCAAGGCGATCATAATGTCTTCGCCTGGCTTGTATTTAGCTTTTTCGATTGCCTTCATGATATAGTCGAGGGCTTCTTCGTTTCCGATATTCGGAGCAAATCCACCTTCATCACCAACAGCAGTTGATTCCCCAGCGTCCTTTAGAATTTCTTTGAGGGCATGGAAAACTTCTGCAGTCATACGTACGGCTTCGCGGATTGTAGGCGCGCCAACCGGCATAATCATGTATTCTTGAAAATCGACTTTGTTGTCTGAATGCTGCCCACCGTTAATAATGTTTGCCATTGGAACGGGAAGTTCCATAGTGTGAACTCCGCCAAGATAGCGGTATAACGGGATTCCAAGAGAATCAGCTGCGGCACGGGCAACAGCCATGGAAACACCGAGCATTGCATTGGCACCAAGTTTTGCCTTGTTAGGCGTACCGTCGAGTGCAAGCATGCTGTGGTCAATTTCTGCTTGATCTAGCGCATCTGCGCCGTCGAGTTCTTCTGCTATTTCATTGTTGATATGTTCAACTGCGGCAAGAACACCCCTTCCCAGATACCGGGATTTGTCTCCGTCTCTGAGCTCAAGAGCTTCGTGTTCGCCTGTTGACGCTCCAGAGGGAACCGCTGCGCGGCCTCTGCTTCCGTCTTCCAGATAAACATCAACCTCTACTGTAGGGTTTCCGCGGGAATCTATAATTTCCCTTCCATCTACAAAGGCGATAGTACTCATGTGAACCTCCAATATTGATTACATGTCGGCCTTTATAATACGGTTTATTTGTGTTAAAATCAATGACATGGAGTTCGAGCTAACGCCGGAAATTATTGATGAAATCATTTTTTCTATGGAAGACCAAACAAACCATTTTTTGTTTGATTCCACGGAATGCCTGTGTGTTCCTGAAAACAGCGAAAATGCTGTAACTGGGCACTCCGTTTTCGATGATGGCAATGACCGCTATTATGCAATTCCAGGATGGGAATCGATTAGTGGTTTTAGAATGATGGAGCGTTTTGTTTCACAGCTTAGGAATCCGCTTGCTCGGGAAAGCTTGCGGGTTGCCTTATCGTCCGGCCAAGGTGTTTTTAGGAACTTCAAAAACATTCTCAGGGAGCGGCCAGAAATTGAACGGATGTGGTACTATTTTAAAGAACGAGAAATGCGGGCAATCGTTTTTGAATGGTACAATAGCCTTCGAGATTTCTGGGGCCTTGAACGAATAGGGGCGGAGCCAGAAGAAACTGATGAGATCCTGAGTCAGGATTTTACGTTTCGGCTATTACAAGACGGCGAGGAAACTGAGTTCAGCACGCTTATTGAAGCGATGCGTCAGGAAGTTTTCGAAGAAATGCCAATTGGTCTTGGAGAGGCAATGGATGTGTTGTGGCAGCGGATCGGGGGTGGATCATCGCTGGACGACAAGACGGTGTTGGTTGTGGAAAGCCTAGACGGCGAATTAGTTGGTATTGCTGTTTCTGCTACCTTGCCAGAATCCGGGGTTCTGTGCGCCCATATTTGTGTTTTATTTGTGCTCCCGAGTTTTAGAGGAATGGGAATTGGAAAGGAACTGCTTGCGCGCACTGTTGCGCATTGGACCATCCTAGGGTTTCGATGGCTAGTCTTCAGCGTTTCGCCCATTCCCAAAGTTTTTTTTCCGGTTCTCCATAGAGCCGGATTTATTGAAAAGGGCCATCTTTCGGTACTTGACCTTTCGGAAATCGCTAATCATTGAGAAAGCGGTGAAAGTATGGCATTATTTTGCATAGGAGATAGTTATTGTGGCTAAAAAAGAAAAAGAATATTATGACGACGCTGAAATGAAAGAATGGTTCAAAGCAGTCGTAAAGAAGATTAGAACGGAAGAGGATCCCTTTGAACTCAACCGCTATCGCACCCTTTTTAGGAAAAATGTACCGTTTACTCTCAGGTCATATTTTACCGCCTATTTACTCAAGGAAATGAAAAACGGAACGCTTGATGGAAAGGCCGCTTTTTCTGGTGATAATCGTTCCTCGCGTAACAAACGCTTAAACCGTTCTGAAGCCCGTGCCGCTCGCAAAAAAGAACGAACTGATGAGAGAAATGTTAGAAAATCCTCCGTAGCTCGTTCCGTTGACCAATCTAATATTGATTCACGCCCAGTTCTCGCTGATGATGTTTCTACTACGCTTTTTGTTAGTATTGGAAGAAACCGTCGCGTGTTCCCTCGTGATTTAATTGGATTGATCATGCAGAATGTGGAAATAGACCGTGAGCATATTGGCGATATTCGTATTCTGGATAATTATTCTTTTGTCCAAGTAATCACGGAAGACGCCGAGAGAATTATTTCGACATTAAATGAATTTGAGTACCGCGGAAGGCGCCTCGTGGTCAGTTATTCACGAAAAAAAGAAGATGCTGGAGATGAAGCAGGTTCAGAAGAAACTTCCCCCGAAGCCAACACTACTGATAATAAAGAATAAGACAGCAATATTTACTAAAATGCCCGCAGTATAGATAACTATGCCGACAGTACTCAACTGTCGGCTTCTTTTTTTGTTCGACGCTGATCGTGTGCTCAAATGGCGCCCTAGAAACGTGAACAAAAGCCCGGGAGGGCAGTAGGGGAGAGCCTTACCGAAGATTCCAAAGAGGGCAAGAATAGAAACTGCAGTCATTTGAGGATAATTCAGCGTGTTAAGAAATACGAGGAATTCTAACATAGCGCCAGTTGCTGTGCAGTAATGTTTGGCTATATTTTTTACGCTAGGATCAGCTTTTTGTATTCGAGCTGTATAGGCTGCAGGATTGCGTTCTTCGTGGAAAACACACAGTGTTTTTTTATGTTTGGCATCGGGTAAGTATATCATTACTGTGCCACCCATTTTTATTCCAACAACGTCTTGCCAGCGTAGGGGCAATAAGCGTTCTTCAAGCGAAACAGTGTAATACTGTGTTTTTTTTGGTTCTAACGAAATAATTTCTTTTTCAGTCTGAATAAGGAGCGATTCGTTCAGAGTTCCGTGAACTGTTCCGGAGAAATGGGAAAGAGTTACTATACGGTGAACTATAGCGTTTGCTCGTTTTTGCAACAATCGGGAGAATAGTATTGGTAGTACAACATAGA
This sequence comes from Treponema sp., assembly GCA_012838745.1. Classification (GTDB taxonomy): domain Bacteria; phylum Spirochaetota; class Spirochaetia; order Treponematales; family Treponemataceae; genus Teretinema. The sequence continues at coordinate 5,989 of DUOS01000077.1, forward strand.
AAACGACTGCGATGCTTGCAACGAGTATTATTCTGCTTATCATAACCTCTCCTTTCCGGATATACTGGTGTTATGAAAATTTTCCATGCAATTACCGGACCAATCTCGGTTAACACTTGGGGTATACCCCTGGATTCCCGGCGCGTAATGATAGTAGACCCGGGAGGGGCTGTAGAAAAGATTATAGCATATGTAGAAGCACAAGAGGCAGAACTAGCGGTAATTTTATGTACACACGGCCATCTTGACCATTTGCTTGCGTTACCGGCTCTTGCAAAACGCTTTCCAAAAGCGCAAATAGTGATTCATTCTTTAGATTCTTCTTTTTTAGGACCGGGTGCTCGTACCCTCCATAAGGATTTTTTTCGTGCATTAGGAGCTTTTGAAATGATAGAGCCCTATTTAGAAGAATTGCCACCAGCAACCTGCTTCCTTGCAGAAGGCGACTATATAGTTGATTCACCTTGGAAGGTCTTGCACACCCCTGGGCACAGCCCTGGTTCTATTTGTGCTTATCATTCCGATGAGGGCATTCTTCTTTCTGGAGACACCCTTTTTAGAAGTGGGTGTGGGCGAACCGATGCACCAGGCGGATGCTGGAATGATATGGAAGATAGCCTTACACGTTTGAAAACATTGCCACCAGAGACCCAAGTTCTGCCTGGTCATGGCCCTAAAACTACTATAGGCCGTGAATCCTAGCGAGTTTGGGCGAGAGCTTCTGAAATACTAAAGGCGTGGTCTCCAATCTTTTCTATTGTTCGCACAATATCGATATACAAAAGTTCTGCTCGTACATTGGCGCCTTTTTCGAGGCGTTTCCGTGCGAATTTTTTGAGGCTTTTGCGGTAACGGTCTATTTCGTCTTCCATATCGTTTGCAATTAAAAGTTGCTCTTTCGAGAGAGGTTTATTCAAGTTTTTATGTACAAACTGCAAGAATTTTTCTGCGAGTTCAATATATGGCTCGAGTCGTTCCATATCGTCTTCTCTGAGTGCAATTTTCTTTTTTCTGCTGCGTTGCATTAGCATAGCAATTAAGAAAATTTCGTCTGTCATACTTTCCAGGTCGTCTACAATCTGTAGCATACCCCGTACGTTTGATCGTGCTCGATCGGAAAGAGGAAGATCTGAGGTATGTATTAGGTACTTAGAAAGTTCTTCTTGCATTTGATCTGCATATTGTTCTTGATTAGCTATTTTTTCCGTTATTTTTGTTTGAGTGTCTACTGGAGGTTGTTTGAGAAGAATAATCAGCGAGCTGAACATGTCTCGGACAACTTCAGACATACTCACTATCTCCAGTTCTGCGCGAAATAAATATGATTCCACATTTTCTTTTGTTCGAGTTGTGGGGAAGGTGAGTGTGTAGGTTTCGGGGGGTTCGTGCTCGCTAGGTTTGATTATTGCTTCAACGAAGTGCGCGATGGGTGTAACAAAGGGAAGAAATATTAAGGTATTACTCACATTAAAAGTAGTGTGAAGCATTGCAAGGTGGGCGGTAATATTGCTTTGAGTAATTCCTGCGGGAAAAAACATTTCCACAAGTGAAAGAAAAGGCCGGAAAAAAATCATTGCTATAAGAGTACCGCTAACATTAAACAAAACGTGTACCGCAGCTGCGCGCCGTGCGTTGAGTTTAGCTCCAATGGAAACTAAAACTGCTACGAATGTTGTTCCTATATTACTACCCAAAACCATTGCGGCGGCGAATTCCCACGTAAGTATACCATTGTAGGTAAGGGTAAGGATAATAGCAGTTGCGGCGCTAGAAGAATGAAGAAGGACTGTAATAAATAAGCCTACCACGACTCCCACGGCAAGGCTTAGGAATCCCTTGTTCATAAAAAATTGAACAAAATGTAATTGTTCCGGTGAAATAGAAGGAACGGATTGGGAAAGAATGTTTAGTCCCATAAAAAGGAGGGCAAGACCCATAATCGCTTCGCCTATACCTTCTTTTTGATGACGTTTTAAAAAAGTTAGGAAATATCCCAGCCCAAAAACTGGAATAGTCAATGCTGTTAGGTTAAAACTGAACCCGATTAGGGAAACAAGCCACGCAGTTACGGTGGTCCCAATATTTGCACCAAAAATAACCCCGATGGCTTGTGTTAGCGAAAGAAGGCCAGCACTTACAAAGGAGACGGTCATTACTGTCGTGGCACCAGAAGACTGCACGAGGGCTGTAACACCAATACCAGTTAAAACCGCCATAAAGCGGTTCCCCGTCATGAAATTCAAAATCCCGTGGAGGCTATCTCCAGCACTTTTCTGAATTCCGTCGCTCATTAGCTTCATGCCGTAAAGCAGAAGACCAAGACTACCAACAATCTGGAGAAGATTCAGGGCTATTTCCATTCGCACACTCTAACAGACAACACATGCCTTTTCAATAGGTTCGTAAAGAGGTATTATTATTAAACCTATGAAAACAATGATACTTTTTTTAATTCTACCTCTTGTTTTTACTGCTTGTGGTTCACGGAGCGACGTAGACAAAACCTCGGAAAGTGCTACAAGTGCGGTACAAAAGCAAAAAAAATTGGAAATGGTATACGTGTATACTGGTCCGGAATTTAATCGTCTTCCATTACTTGCAGAATTAACTGCAGAATATGGGCATGCCGAATCCGGTGGGTCTCTCGTTTTGGTTAATTCCGTCACAGAGCTTGAAAACATACCAGTAGAGTCAATTTTATTATTAGTAGGGGCCGATTCCCGCATTGTGCGCCCCCTTTCATATTTTTCCGCCAATAGGCTCGATGTACGCATAATAACCCTCTTTCCTCTTGTGGATGCCATGGAAGTTGAATGTTTTAGCGAACTCGTATTGGATGTTTCAACTTCGCGTGATCTGCTTGAAGCCGAAGCCTCTGTGGGAGGATCTCTCGTAAAAGATACAGACTTGGCGGTTTTGTTTCTTGCGGCAGTTCGTTTTGCTAAACATCGAAACTGGAATTTAAATCGTATTGAACAGCTCAATCGCGAACTTGTTATTTCATCGCAGAATGCAGGGCGGTTGGCGCTGCCGACAGGCTGGAATATAACCCGTTTTATTGATCCTGAAACCGGAATTCGTTCTCGGAATCATCTTGTACTCACGGTTGCAGAGGAGAAATAAACTCATGAATTCGTTAACCCAACTTGAATCTTTCCTCATAGGTGATCATCTAGATGTAGACGCTCTTTCACAAATGGCTCGTGCCCGCATTTTGGTCGTTTCAGATACCCATGGTCATTTCCCAACATTTGAACGGATCGTTCTAAAACACGGGCCGGGATCTGATGCCTTGCTTTTCGCTGGTGATGGAATATGGGATGTTGTGCAGTATCTTGAAAAAGCGCATGAAGATGAAACCTATCGCGCAGCCTTACCACCTGTTGTAGCCCTTGTTGCTGGCAACGGTGATGGGAGCCAGTATCGTGTGCGTTTGAAAACAAGCGATTTTACAATGGAGGCGGATGAATCCCTTGGAACCGCGCTTACCGTTCCCTCGCGTCAGGTTCTTGTTGCCTGTGGGCATCGCATTTTTCTTACACATGGGCATCATCACTCGGTAGATATAAGCCTGGAATTACTTTTAAATGCAGCTCGTGTTATGAAATGTGATATTGCTGTTTTTGGGCATACCCACGTACCTTTTGCCGAGGATGTTTCTAGTGTTTTTGCTTTAAACCCTGGAAGTGCGACTCGCCCGCGAGGAGGATCCCACGCGGGATTCGCGATTATGGAGTTAGAAACTGCTAAAAAAGAGCCAAGGGTGAACTTTCACCGTGTGTAATTACTGTAAAGCTTAGTTTTACATAACCTTAGCAAAAAATTCTCGTGTACGTGGGTTTTCTGGATTCCCGAAGATCTTCTCAGGGGTGCCTTGCTCTAGAATGATTCCTTCATCCATAAACAACACCCGTGAGGAAACCTCCCGAGCAAATCGCATTTCATGCGTTACAACCGCCATGGTCATACCGTCTGATGCGAGTTTTTGTATAACAGAAAGCACTTCACCTACCATTTCGGGATCTAAAGAACTTGTTGGTTCATCAAAAAGCATAACCTTGGGTTTCATAGCAAGGGCCCGCACAATGGCAATTCGTTGTTTTTGTCCCCCTGAAAGCTGGGCAGGATGCGCCAGAGCTTTTTCGGTTAGCCCCACCTGTTCAAGCAAACTATACCCGAGTTCTGTAGCATCTTTTTGGGTCATGCCTCTAACCTTTACCGGGCTGAGAATAATGTTTTCTAGTACGTTCATGTGAGGGAAAAGATTAAAATGCTGAAAAACCATGCCCATATCCCGGCGATGGGCATCGAGCCAACCACGTTTCCAATTCTTTTTATTTGTTATTTCTGAACCTTGAAAAAAGATTTTCCCGGCGTCTGGTTCTTCTAGTAAGTTCAGGCAGCGTAAAAAGGTGCTTTTTCCTGATCCAGAAGGGCCTATAATAGCCACAACTTCACCCTTTTTAATTTCTTCGTCGATACCTCTGAGTACGTGAAGTTTTCCGAAGCTTTTTAGCAAACCTTCTACCCTAATAATTGGTGAATTAGTCATGGCGTTTCATCCTCCGTTCAATATGAGCAAGCATCTTGGAAAGCGGGAAGGTCATTAAAAAATAGACGAGAGCGGCAACAATAAGTGGCTCAAAGGGCTGGAATGTGTTCCCACGTATTGTGTTCGCTTTATACATCAAATCCGCTATTCCAATTATTGAGACTATGGACGATTCCTTTATTACTACAATAAATTCGTTGCCAAGTGTGGGTAATACATTTCGAAACGCCTGCGGAATAATAATATAACGGAGCGTTCGAGGCCACGAAAGACCGAGGGAGCGGGCCGCTTCTGTTTGACCGCGATCAACTGTTTGAATTCCAGAGCGAAAGATTTCACATACATAAGCCCCTGAGTTGATACCCATGGTAATAACACCGGCCATAAAATCTGCAAAATTAATTCCGAGTATTCGCGATAAGAATGGGCTTTCTGGAAAACGGATACCTATTGCTTGTAATCCATAATAGATAATAAACAGTTGCACGAGTAGCGGTGTTCCGCGTATAAACTCAACATAGGCAGTTCCGATAAAACGAAGCCCTCTATTTTTGCTAATACGCAGTATTGCAAGAAACAATCCGATGGCAACGCCGATAATTACCGCAAGTAAGGCGAGTAAAATGGTATTTTTTGCGCCGAGGAGGTAATAAGACCAGTATTTAGTTAAAAAAGTAAAATTCATAATACATGATACTACACTAGAGAAGCCTATGCGTATACTTATTGACGAAAAAAAAACGCGACGGAATCCGCCGCGTTTTCAAAAGCCTATTTTACCTTAATATTCAACAATTTCGTTCGCTTCTGTAACAAAACGTTCAATAGTTCCGGTGGAAGTTAGGCGTTCAATAGTAGCGTTTAACTTTGCAAGGAGGGATTTTTCTCCCTTGTTAACTGCAATAGCTGCACCGCCATCTTCGTCGGCAAAGGTATAGTTTGCTAAAACGAGATCGGAGTTTGCCGTGAGATAGGCCTTAGCAACTGGCAATTCTAAAACAACTGCATCTATCTTGCCATTTTTCAGTTCCATTATGAGGTCGGGTAGTTTTCCGAGTTCCTTTACCTGGGGATGTGGCTCTTCTGCTTTATCCTCAGGAACTCCTTTTATGTGCTGCTTAGCAAGAGAAACTTGAATCGCTCCACGCTGGGCTCCTATCATAGAAGACTTAAGAGATTCAGCCTCGGAGGAAAACATATCAGAATCTATTTTACGAATTAAAATACCGTGTTCTGCATAGTAATATACATCTGAAAAATCGACATTGGCACGTCGTTCGTCTGTAGGTGTCATTCCAGAAATGACAAAGTCTACGTTGCCGGATGCCAGCGCTGCAAGTAATCCGTCAAAATCCATATCCTTAATTTCCAGGGGAACGCCAAGATCTCGGGCAATTTCTTCTGCAATGGAAACGTCGAATCCTACAATAGTATCTTTACCGTTAATTTGAGTATGGAACTCATACGGGGGATAATCTGCGGAAGTACCGAGAATAATCTTTCCTTTTTTATTTATTGAATCTAAACGAGAATCAATTTTTTTCGCGTTACAGCCGAGAAGCAAAAACGCGATGAGTGCGAATGTAAGCATCGTTACGAGCTTTTTCATACAAGCCTCCTTATTGGCATAAAAAAGTATACCTTTACCACGCAGATTTTTCAACAATAATGCGGGGTGTTCATTTTACTTGCTCGCGGTCGTTTTTCCATGCTATTCTCCAAGGCGGAGGATACTTACCATGTCTAATATTACTGTAGGAGTTAATGAGCGACCACCATTGCTCAAATGGATTCCCTTAAGTTTTCAACACGTTTTCGCCATGTTCGGTGCTACCGTGCTCGTTCCCATGCTTACCGGTCTCAGCCCATCGGCGGCCCTCTTTACAGCGGGGTCTGGAACTCTCATTTATATTGCTATTACTGGTGCAAAGGTCCCCGCCTTTTTGGGCTCATCTTTTGCATTTATTCCTGCAATAATAGGCGTGGGGGCTGTTTACGGTATTTCATACGCCTTAGGTGGAGCCGTGGTTGCCGGAATTTTCTATGCGCTAATCGCATTATTAATTCGCCAAGTTGGAACTGGCTGGCTCGACCGTGTGTTGCCACCGGTAGTAATTGGCTCGGTAATCATTGTTATTGGTTTAAATCTTGCTCCAACCGCCATGGGCATGGCAATGAATAACCCAGCTGGCGAATATAGTCTTGTTACTCTATCCATCGC
>DUOS01000008.1 GCA_012838745.1 Treponema sp.
CAGCACGAGATATTGATACTGAAATAGATACTATCGTAGCAGAAGTAGATGCTTATATTAGCTCAGGGGAACTTGTCTCAGCATGGAATACTTGCAACAGCTACATTCCACAAATGAAAAAGAAAGCAAACCAAAATCTTTTAGAAGCAAAAAAGTCCGAAATACTAGCTGAGCTAAAACCAATTTATGCAACAGGAGTAAGTGCGTATAACGAAGAAGATTATACACTTGCACAAGAAATATTTTCAAAGATTGTAGCGATCAACCCCGCATATGATCAAGCACAGGCATATCTTGATAGGACTACCAGTAAATTGCGGGCACTTTCGGGTTCAAATTAACAATACGGAGAATACAATGAAAAAAAGGGTCGTTTTTGCTCATATTTTAGACGGAATCGGCTCTCTCGCCCTCATTTCATGGATTTTTTTTCCAATAGCTCCTGGCCCGCTCAATTTTCGAGAACCTAGTCAGTTTATCCTTTTTTCACCGTACAAAATGTTCCTTCAAGTGCGTAGTTTGATCGCAGTACCCCAAGTGTTCTCTCAACTTCTTTTGTTTCTGTATCTTGTACCTCTTCTTGGATTGTATCGGCTAATATCCTTCTTTTTTCTTAAAAAGCTCGATTCTTTTGCTACTCCTGGAGGAACTTTCCTCTCCGTTATGCGGATCCTTGCCACGCTTTGTGCATTTTCGGCTTATGTTCTCCCAATGCTTCTTTTTGCCGACTCCCCCGCATGGTTTACTAACGTCCCCCTTGAAGGGATCATTTCATTTGCTGTTATTACCGTAATTCATATAATTTCTGTTATTGCGCTTACTAAAACTTGGAATAACAAAAACCCAGTATATCGAGAATACCGTGAGTTTAAGAATTCAGATTCAGACGTTATGAACCGAAAAAACAATCGCGCCATCGCCGCTGTTGAAGTTTTATTCCGTATTAGGACCAAGCTCTTCTTCGCTTTTATTGGAATTATTTCTTTAATTCTAGTTGTACTGAGCGGATTGCTTCTTAGTAATTACCGCGTAACAATTCTTAAGGCTGTTGGAGACACAGCTCGCGGGCAAGTTGAGCAAACAAGTTCAAACTACCGTATTAATCTGGGCGACAATATCGCAATGTTTGAATACATGAACCGTCAAGATCAAATGAACAAAACAGCTGAGTTCGCATTTGAAAGCCTTTTTTTATACACCAACCTTAAATCAGAAGTATATCTTGATGAACTTGACGGAGTCGTTCCAGACTTTCAAACAGAATATTCTCTTTTGTTCCCGGGGGAACAGTACCCCCCTATAGCTCCCTTAAAGGGGGAAACAGTACGAACCTATGCACAAAGTTTTGCTCGCGAACGTAATGTTATAACAACCTATAGCCCTGAAGCTAAAACCTACGGCTACGTGAGTCCAATTGTTAAAATTGATACCGTACGAGACGGAGATAAACGAATCCGCCGTGAACGTCTTCTTGGTTTCTCCATCATGTATTTCAATGAAGACGTTATTTTAAGGCCCTACTTTCTCACCCGTGTCTCAGTGTTTGTTTTTACTATAATTTCTTTATATATAGCCATTATTCTAACGTATTTGGTTGGTAACTATATTGTAAACCCATTGCTCTTCCTCAGAATGAACGTACGAAAAATATCTGATGTTCTTTCTTCCATGATAAGCGGACAATCCCGGATTTCCTCGTCATCTATCGTATACAATGACTGTGTAACAAGCAGAGACGAATTAAAGTCACTTTCTTCTGAGATAAACGACATGGTTACGGTTATCCGCGGTATTGTTCCGTATATCTCTGCGTCCACCCTCAAACAAGCAGAAAAAGGAATTGCGTCTACAACACGAAAAAAACTCACCTTCCTTTTTACCGATATTCGCGGCTTTACCACGCTTTGTGAAGGCATGCAACCAGAAGAAATGGTGGGAATACTTAATAGTTACCTTGATCTCGAAACAGAAATTATTTTGAACAATCATGGAGATGTGGATAAGTTTGTTGGGGATGAAATGATGGCATTTTTCGAAGGCCCGCTCCAAGAACTAAACGCGTGTCAGGCCGCGATGGAAATTCGCCATGCTATGATGGAAGAAAAGGAACGCCGCGAAAAAGATGGGCTTCCCATTGTTTCTATCGGTATTGGTATCAACGGCGGAGACGTTGTTTTTGGATCTGTAGGTGCCCGAGACCGAATGGACTTTACTTCCATTGGGGATACAGTAAACCTTGCCGCACGGCTCGAAGGTGCAAACAAAGCATATGGGTCAAAAGCAATAATTACTGATGCCGTCTACCAAAAAATAAAAAGTAAGTTCCTGTGCCGTGAGCTAGATTTTATTGCTGTTAAAGGAAAAAATGAGCCAGTACAAATTTATGAACTTCTCCAAGAACTACCCAAGGCCCAACCCAAGCTAATCGAAATAAAAAATCTTTTTGAAAGAGGATTAGTGGCATACCGCGAGAAAAACTGGGCAAAAGCAACAACTGCATTCAGAAAAAATGTTGATCTATACGAAGATGCTCCGTCTGCAGTCTTTCTTGAACGTATTGAACACTTTAGGCATGCACCTCCTCCAAAAAGTTGGGATGGTGTATTTCGAATGTTGGTTAAATAAAAAAGCGACTCTTTCAAAATGCGCAGGCATTGTGAAAAAGTCGCCTCATTCATAATGTTACATATGAGATTTTAACAAAGAAACTATCTTATCCTTGGCAATAAAGCCTACTGCGCGCTCAGCTTCCTTCCCATTTTTGAATACAACCATAGTGGGAATGCTTGACACACCAAACTTTACCGCAAGTTCTTGTTCTTCATCAACGTTTAACTTAGCAATAACGGCCGTGTCTCCGAGTTCTTTGTCTGCTTCTTCCAGAACTGGACCGAGCATTTTGCACGGACCGCACCAAGGTGCCCAAAAGTCTACAAGGACAGGTTTGTCCTGATTAATTACCTTTTCAAAACTTGCTGCATTTGTATGAAGTACTGCCATACTGTGCCTCCTTCTTATATTTAATCTAAGTATACAAAATCTTGCGGCAGATTGCTGTAACTTTATCACATTTATGTGCGAAGGCCTGAAACAGCATGCAAAAAAAGAGTCGCAGCCTGCGCCACATTGAGACTCTCAATCGCTCCACAACCGGAAATACGCACTAAATAATCACAGGAAGCCTTTGTTTCGGGAGAAAGACCTATTTCTTCATTACCCAGAACAATAAGAGCCCCATTATTAGGGTTTATCAAAGTGGACAAAGACAAAAGGTCGTGTTTAGATCGGTGATCGGCACCAATACGCGACATTTTCCCCCGTAACTCATCTAGAAGCCATTGAGTACTCTGAGTTCTCCATAAATTGACGAACTCCATCCCTCCTTGGGCCACGCGATACATGCTCGTCGAAATCTTTGCTTGTTCGTCTTCGTTGCTTATAACAATGGTATCAATACCAAAAAAAGCAGCACTGCGTATAATTGCACCAAGATTGTTCGCATTTCCTACGTGATCTAAAAGTAAAGCTGCGGTTTTGCGTTCGGCAAAAATACTAGCAGTTGCACTATCAAGAAGCGGCACCTCGGGTTCTGCAATCATAGCTACCACACCTTGATGATGTACGCTTCCACTGAGCTTTTCTAGCTCTCGTTCATCCGAAACACTTCGATACACACGCTTTTTCGCCGCAAGTTGCTTACATACCGAACCAAAAAAACGCGCACGGTCTTGAGTAAAAAAAAGCCTCTGAATTCGTTCAGGATGTTGATCAGCAAGAGCGCGTACCGCCTCAAATCCACATACAGCAAGTTCACGAAGTTGCTTGTTTCTCATAGGTACTCCTTACTATTGAGTGTAGCATACTGCGGTTCATTGTAAAAGAATGACCGATTTCGCTTGACGTTTTTCTTTTTAATATTTAGTATTGGTTACCGAACGTTCGGTAACATACAAAGTGTTTTGAGAATTAGTGAAAGAAAGGAATCCGTGAGCAAAAAAGAAGAAGCAAAGCCAAAAAATCGCAAAGATCAAATACTCAAAGCCGCTTTTTCACTTGCGCAAGCCAATGTATCTTGGAGTATGTCTGATCTCGCACAACGTGTAGGAGTATCCAAGACAGCTCTTTACCGTCATTTTTCCAATCGAGCAGAAATTGAATCGGAATTAGAATCTATAACTTTAAAAAAACTTCTTGCTACAATTGAAAAAGTGGAAAACAATGCGGCGAGTGTCCGCTGTGCTATTGTTATTTTTTTAAGAAAAAACCCTGATATATTTATGTACTTAACCCGAAATATTATTACAGTCGAGGACTTTGAGTCTAAAACCCTCTTATATTTGAAAAGAAAATCACCGCGTATCCATTCCTTTTTTGTTGGCTTAGAAACGCTTTCTGCGGAAATGAAAGAAAATCATCTAATCGGCATTCAAAAAAATGTTATTACCATGCTTCTTGTCAGCTTTAATGAAAAATCACTTCTCCCGCTTCAAAACCTATTGCTTTCTCGAAACTCAACGGGTTTTCCAGAACTTTCGATTCCTAGTAAACAACGACTTGATGAACTTGAAACTATACGAATCGAAGAAGATCCTTCAGATGAAATCGAACGCAAACTCCTTCAAGCAGTTGCCGCTGCAATACAACAGCAGGGGATTCCCAATGTAACGGTAGAAAACATTGCAATCCAATTAGGAACTGCTAAAAGTAGCCTTTACTCTCATTACGCGAGTAAAAAAGCTATGCTCTCGAAACTCATTAATGGTGAAATAAATACGATTCTCACTCTCCTTGATCGCTATGTTATGAGGGGGAAAAACTTTGAAGAACAATTGTATCTTGTTATGCTTGTACATACTCGCCATCTTTTAAGTAAGCCAGATATTATTCCTGTTTTTAATTGGATACGCTATGAAATGATTACACAGCATTACGAAATGGGAAGACCAGATATTGATACAAAAGAGTTCTTACGCCCATTTCATCCGGTTCGAATTGGCGAAAACGGCTGCGAAGACCAAGATCAAAGACTTGTTCTCATCAGGTGGGTAGCAACACTGAGCAGTAGTTGCTCAATAAGGGGATATGAATTGGGTTCAACTGAAAAAGAGATATTAAAATATATACGTATTATGTACAAACATATTTTGTACGGAGATAAGGAGTTACTATGAAAGCAATCAAACGGCTATACATGCTTCCGGTACTACTCATCTGTGCTGCTGGCTTGATAGCAGCACAAGATAAGGAAACCACAGAGGTGCTCACCGTTGATAGAGCCGTTGAATTGGCAATGCAGAATAACATTCAGCTTGCCTCTACCGCCATTGATGTACGGATTAAAAAACGTAGCAAAGATTATGCTTGGAACGTTTTTATACCTGGTGTACAAGCAACGGGGACACTTGCAAGAAGCAACAATGCTTCTAACCCCTACGCAGGTATTCTTAAGATGATAAATCCCATGTACACAGAGCCTGATGCTCAAGAGAAAGATCATTGGAATGTTATGGCAGGCCTCAATCTTTCACTAAATCTTAATTTGGCACTCGTGCAAGGGTTTCGTGCCACTCGGCAAAACTATGAGGCAGGGCTTTTAAGTTACGAGCAAGCCCGCCAAGAAACAGAAGGCAATGTAAAAAAAGCTTTCTATGGGATCCTTTTACAAGAAGGAAGCCTTGATGTATCTCGGGATAAGCTTGAAATAAGTATAGATCGCCTTAACCAAACACGAATTAACTACAAGAACGGTCTAGTTCCTGAACTCGCCTACTTGCAAACACAGCTCGCGGTTGAAACACAAAAACCGGTGATTATGGAAGCAGAGCTCAACCTAGAGCAACAAAAAAATATGTTTGCTTTTTTGCTTGGTCTTCCCATCGAAACAAAAATTTCTCTTGATGGAGAAATTGAACCAAACCCACAATATTTTAATGCCGACGAACTGGTTAACAAACACCTAGGAAACAGACTAGACTTGGCAATCCTACAAAAAAACCAAGCACTCTTAGAAACACAATTAAAAGCTACCCAGCTACAACGGTTTACACCGAGTATTGCTTTAAGCCAAAGCTTTGCTCCTCGGCTTTCTGCCATCGATGACTCATGGTTAAAAACCAAAAACTGGGATGATAGTTCCGGCGCATTTAGCCTAACCATAGCGTTTAACTTAACGAACATGCTTCCTTTTTCTTCTATTGGTGTTAATGCAGCTGAAACACGAGACAACTTAGAAAAAATCTCAATGGGCTTTAATCAAATGGTGTATCAAGCGGAACTCGAAATTCGAAATCTAGTAAAAAAACTTGATAAAGCTAATGCAGCTATTAAAGCAATGGATTTGAATGTTGAAATGGCCCAAAAGGCTTACAATTTAACAGAACAAGGCTACAGAGCCGGTACTATAGAATATCTCGATCTTAAGGACTCAGAAAATACCCTCGTACAAGCCCGCCTTGGAGTTTTATCAGAAAAATTTAATTATCTTTCAGCGCTATTAGATCTAGAAAAAGCGTTGAACACCAAGCTACGATAAGTAGCTGATATACAGAAGGAGCATTATATGAAATCGAACAACGTACGGTTAAACGGTTTTCTCGCAGCGCTTGCGCTAATAACCCTGCTTGTGTCTACATCTTGCAACAAAGCAGAAAAAGATGAGAAAAAAGTTGCTGCTCTTGCAGCAAAAGCGGAAGCAGAAAAGGTTGTCTATGCGGTAACAACCGTGAGTGCAACTCGCGGTGAACTTAACGACTATCTTGAATTCGGTGGAGACGTTGCAGCAAAAAGCAATCTGGACATAGTTCCCGATACAGCAGGTAAAATTGCGCAAGTACTCGTATCTGTTGGAGAGACCGTTAAAAAAGACCAGGTAGTGGCCTATATAGACCCCTCAAGACCAGGAATGAACTACGAAAACAGCCCGGTAAAGGCTCCTATCGCCGGTACAATTACTGCAGTAAATGTAGTTGCAGGATCCATGGTATCTCAGCAAATTTCCATCGGAAAAGTTAGCAAAATGGAAACTCTTGAAATTACCATGCATGTACCAGAACGCTTTATTTCAAAAATAGCAGATGGTCAACAGGCCTATCTTCGTTTTGATGCATATCCTGGCGAAGTCTTCTTAGCACGCATCACTGAAATCAGTCCAGTTCTTGATCCCGTTTCCAGAACAATGGGCGTAAAATTGTCTTTTATAGATAAGGATCCTCGAATAAAATCGGGAATGTTCGCACGGGTAAAACTTATTACAGACACTCGATCTCAAACTGTAAAAATTCCTGACCCAGCAATTATAAGAAGATTTGGCGATGTTTTTGTCTTCGTAATTGAACCAGTCGAAAAGAAAACAGTTCGACGCCAGCTCGTAACAGTCGGTATTTCGGTAGATGAAAAAGCCGAAATCCTCTTTGGTCTTTCCGCAACCGATGAAGTTGTTGTTCGCGGCCAAACTCTTTTAGAAGATGGAGCAAACGTTAACATTGTTTCTAAGATGCAACCGCTTCCAGAAAAGGAGAGCGCCAGATGAGTATTTCTAAAACAGCGGTAATGCGGCCAACAACCGTACTAATAATCTTTGCCGTACTAGCCGCATTAGGCATGTATGCAACACTCGATTTGCCTCTGGATCTCCTTCCAGATATTGAGCTTCCCTATGTAGCTATTAGTACAATATATCCAGGCGCAGGACCTGAAGAAGTTGAGCGAAGTATTTCACGACCTATTGAAAGCGCAGTTTCAGGAGTCTCTGGCATAGATGAGCTAGGATCTAGTTCGTCGTATAGCTCCAGCATAGTATTCCTAAAGCTAACATTTGGCAGTAATCTCGATGAAGCCATGAACGACATTCGAGCCAAGCTTGACTTTGTAAAAGGGACCCTTCCTGACGACGCGGAAACGCCTATGATTTTCAAGATGGACCCGACTATGATTCCTATCATGTTTTATGCAATAAGCGGTAACCGTACGCCAGAAGAACTGCGCGAATATACGGATGACCTCGTTCCCTTGCTAGAACAAATAGACGGTGTCGCATCAGCTTTTGTTGTAGGTGGACGAGAACAAGCGATCGAAATAGAAATTCCCCGAGACCGGCTCCAAGCATACAACCTTACGATAACTCAAGTTGCCCAAATGATAGGAGCACAAAACGTTCAAATTCCTGCTGGAAATATTACAGAAGCCGATCTTAATTACACAATTAGTACGGTTGGTGAATATGAAAACCTTGAAGATATTCGTGATACAGTAATTACCTACAGGCAAACAGGCACCGTCGAAGATGCTCGTACTGGCGGACCAATGCCCACAGTATCTACGGTTCGGCTTAGAGACATAGCAAATGTCTCTGATGGATACAAGGAACAAACATCGATGTACTACTTTAATGGTGTTCCCTGTGTTCAAATGGCAATACAAAAACAGAGTGGTACAAACTCTGTTCAAACGGCACGAGCAGTAACAAGACGTATAGAAGAAATAAAACTTAATGCACCTTCTGATATCGTTATTACTGAAACTAATAATACCACTGATATTATCCAGCGCTCTGTTAATAATGTGGCATCAAGCGCCATACAAGGTGCTATCTTCGCGATATTTGTTTTACTAATTTTCTTACGTAGCCTACGCAGTACTATCATTATTGGGTTAACCATTCCAGTTTCATTAATCGTTACACTTGGGATCATGTTCTTTAGCGGCATGACACTCAATATAATGACTCTCGCTGGACTGGCCCTTGGTGTAGGAATGCTTGTGGATAACTCTATTGTTATCCTAGAAAATATATATACCTATAGAGCAAAGGGTGCAAAACCCGTACCCGCAGCAATCCTCGGGTCTCAGGAAATGGCGCTGGCTATTTCCGGATCAACATTAACGACGATCTGTGTGTTTCTACCACTGATTATGTACCGAAAACAACTAGAAATTATTGGTGAAATATTCCAAGGACTCGCATTTACCGTTGTTATTTCGTTGGCATGTTCTCTAATTGTTGCCATTGTTTTAGTACCGGTACTGACCAGTAAATACTTCAAGATTGGTGGAAAGGAGAAAAAGGTTTCCACTGGATTCATTGGAAAAATGGAAGCGAAGCTTGGGCGTTTCTTTGACCGTCTCGATGAGAAATACTATAACGCAATCCGTTGGGTGCTCAAGCATAAGGCACTAACAATTGGTGTTATTGCAGGACTTTTTCTTACCAGCGTTGCTTGTATACCCTTACTCGGTTTCGTTTATATGCCAGAAGCTGCAGCAGATAAAGTCACACTGGATATAACACTACCCGTAGGAACTAGCCTCGAAACGACAGAAGCTGTTTTAAAACAGCTCGAGCAAATAGTAATTAGAGAAGTTACTGATTATAAAAACATCACTTTACTTGCTGGATCTAGCGGAAGCATGGGCATGGGAAGTAGCTCCTATAAAGGAAAGCTAACAATCGCCTTGCATGAAGTTTCTATTAGAAAAGAAGGTGAAGAAGAAATAAAAACAAAGCTACGAGCCCATTTCGATGAGTTCCCTGGAACAACCTTTGCAATAGGCTCAGGAGGAATGGGAGTAGGTGGTGGAGATTCTGCAATACAAATCAAGATAAAAGCGGATGATTTAGTCAAGGCACGAGAAACTGCAGACGCAATAAAACTACTGCTTTCTGAACAAGCGCGAGACTATGTTACTGAGCCAACATTAAGCATGGAAGACGGTTTGCCTCAGGTTGACATTGTAATAGACCGCCAACGGCTCTACAGTCTTGGTCTTAATATCGCTACCGTTGGACAAGAAATACGCGCTAACATCGCGGGAGTAACGGCTTCAAAATTCCGTAAAGACGGAGAAGAAACAGATATTATTGTAAAGCTTTCTAAAGCCGATCGCGAAAAAGTAGGTGACCTAGAGCAGATATTTGTTACTAACTCACAAGGGACAAGAATTCCTGTTTCGAGCTTTGCACGCTACGCTGAAGGTGTTTCTCCCATATCCATTGCCCGAGAAAACCAAAGCCGTGTGATCACTGTAAAAGCCGGATCTGTTCCCGGAGTTTCGATTAATGAAGTCCAGCATAAAGTTGAAACCCTCATTAATAAAGGAATCCCAAAAGATCCAGCCGTACGTATTGAATACGGTGGAGACTATGAAGATCTTGTGAAATCACTTAAACAGTTCGTTATAATCATTCTCATGGCGATTGTTCTTGTGTTCGCCGTTATGGCAAGCCAGTTTGAATCATTCCTCGATCCATTTATTGTTCTTTTTACATTGCCACTCACTCTTATTGGAATTGTTATCCTTTACGGTATTATGGGCCAACCCCTCAACGTAATGACAGCAGTTGGATTACTCATTCTTGTTGGTGTTATCGTTAATAACGGTATTGTTCTTGTGGACTACACCAACCTATTGAGAAAACGAGGATTATCACTTACGGATGCTTGTGCAGAAGCAGCGAGAAGCAGGCTCAGACCTATTCTTATGACAACGCTTACCACCGTTTTAGGTCTTACTCCCATGGCTTTCTTTCCTGGAGAAGGATCAGAAATGGTTCAACCTATTGGACAAACCGTGCTCGGTGGACTCTCATTCGGAACCCTTATGACATTGTTCCTTATGCCAGTTCTGTATTATGGGTTTAACCGAATGCGAGAAAAAAGTGTTGAGAAAAAATTGATTAAGCGCGAACTAAAACTCGCAACTCAGCAAGCAAAGACAGGAGGAGTTTTGTGAAAAGAATTGAAATAATTTTTAGCCAAGCTCTTGAAGAAGATGTTATTGACGCTCTTAAAAAGGTTCCTGAGGCCCGATTTTATACTATAATCCCAGAGGTATGGGGAAGAGGATACTCAAATCCCAAGGAAGGAAGCCCTGTTTGGCCAGAAGTAAATGAGATAATGATCATTTATTGTGAAGATGACGTAGAGTCAAAAATAACAGAACCTATAAAAGAATTGCAAAAAATTTATACCCAAGAAGGACTCGCCTTCTTTGTAATGTAAAGACTACCTTCTGTCCCGCCAAGCAATCAATGCGCGGCGGGCAGATTCAAAGGCGATGGGGGCGGTTTCAAACGCATCGGGGTGTACTAACTCCAATGCGAAAACCTCCTCCTCGTCGGCCTTGAAATCCTCCAAAGAACTAACAAGATCAGCTCCAAAATATAAATCACAGGTTTTATACCATACTTCCCCATGCTTGTAATCATTTGGCCAACTACCAACAAAAAATAAATTAGAAACACTGAGGCTTGTTTCTTCTCGGCATTCGCGTATTGCTGCATCCTCCGCGCGCTCATCTGGGTCAACAAACCCTCCTGGGAGGGCAAGCATCCCCTGCTGAGGATCTTTTTTCCGGCGGATCATAATAACAGATGAATTATATGAAACTATGACACTGGAGGAAGTAGCTACATTATGAAAATAAATGAAATCACAAGAAGAGCAGTACCAGTATTTTGTATCACGGTATTCAACGCCGGAAACTCCACAACGCGGGCAGTAGTGTATGGGTGCAGGATTCTTAAATTTATTTTCCATAGAACCATGAACCATAGATAAGCGCAGCAGCAACTAAAATAGTACCTACAACAACACAGTGTTCTGGCAATCCTGTTTTCCATTGAAAAAAACGGGTATGCCGAACAACAGATCGAGACTTATGGTTTTCTAAAACATGACCAGTTTTTAAAAAACGACCGCCTCCATAATACCGAGCGGTAATTGCCTCTGCCAGCCTGTCAGCACGAATAAGGGTTCTAATAACCAGCGGAATAAATAAAGTTGCAGAAGAGCGTAGCGTGTGCATAAAGCCACGTTTCTCCGCACTGCCTGCCTTTCGTATGCTTCGAGCCCGAGTAATTCTTCCCGCTTCAATATACAGAAGGGGAATAAATCTAAAAACTATTCCCGTCAGTAAAGAAATATCCCGAACAGGAAACCGTACAAGAGAAAGTGGTTTTAAAATATCTTCCATTCCATACATTATTTCTGTTTGACTTGTGGTAAAGACAAAGACAGAAAGGGGAATATACAAGGCTATAAAACGAAGCAAAAACACGGGATTAAATTCCTGCCCTCGAGAAAACCCGTACTGCATTAGAGCGATTATCCCAAGCCATGGCAATATTTTTAAAAGCCCCTTTCCTAAATCTAGCAAAGAAAAACGAGACAAAAGAACTGGAATCAATGAAAGAACAATAACCGCTACCATCCAACGCAACTGTTGAGTCGCCAGAGCTGCTGTTATTCCCGCACTTGCACAAATATATTTACCCACAGGAGAAAGGTTGTGGTATACAGTATTGAGTTTTTTATACTTCCCAACTTCTCCTTGGCGGAGTCGTTCTAGGGTAATTTGTTCTCTAGTTAATTCTTTTTTTGAGGTGTTTTTTTTCTCATATATTTTAAACTCTGGCAGAGGCAGTTCGATTACTGTATCCGCGATACGGCATTCTTCTTCGCGGTTTGTTGTAAAAATTATTGTTTTTCCATCCGTTGCTAGCGAGGAAATAACTGAAAGAAGCTGGGCCCGACTACGCACATCAAGACCAGAAGACGGCTCGTCGAACAAAAGAAAAGGCGTGTCCATTGCAATAATACCAGCAAGAGCCGCCTTACGCCGCTCCCCTCCGGAAAGAGAAAATGTACGTCTATCTTTAAAATCTGAAAAGGGTAAGGAAACCGTATCCATTGCCGAAGCTACACGAGAAACCAATTCCTTTCCTGAAAACCCTGCGTTTCTCGGTCCGTACGCCACATCATCAGCTACAAACTCGGAGAACAGGCTGGCTTCACTTTCTTGCACCGCCAACCCTATCGTGGATTCCTCTGGGCGAATTATCATTCCACTATCTGGAACCCTGAGCCCTGCAAGAATTTCCAACAAGGTAGATTTTCCCGAACCTGATTCCCCAATAACTGCTGTTACACTACCTACGGAAAAAGATGCAGAGAAATTTCTCAAGGGCCCTTCGGTTAGGTCCCGACATTCGAGAGGATTTCCATTCTTTTTAATCATTGGCGGTTTTTCTGGAAAAGGCGAAAAAATCCCCCATTTTTCCTGTAAGGCTTTTGAAACAGCAAAAAGATTTTCGGGAGTATCGTCAAATACAAGCTGGCCATCTTCCATAACCAACACTCTTCGGGCTTTCTCAGCCTCATCTAAATCATGGGTAATATGTATAATAGTAGAACCTGACTGATGCCAACGATCCAAAAAATCGAGAAGTTCTCCACGGGCAAGGGGACTCAACATAGAAGTCGGTTCGTCGAGAACTAAAACAGAGGGATCCATTACATATACACCAGCAAGTGCGAGTAATTGTTTATTTCCAGAAGAAAGAGCACTCGTGGCTTCAGTTGCATAGGCAGCAAGACGAAACATTTCAAGAGCATCATAAACCCGATTGCGCATTTCTTGTGGTTCTATTCCAAGGTTTTCTGGGCCAAAAGCTGTATCCAACTCCACAGTTTCCGCAACAATTTGATCTCCAGGAGATTGAAAAACGAGAGCAGAAGGCACGGTTCCTTTGTCTGTTATAAGTACTTCTCCGGCATCGGGTGCAAGCAACCCGGTAATGCAGCGAGCAAGTGTACTTTTTCCCGAACCGTTCGCGCCTAATACTGCAACATACTCTCCCGTTTCAATGGTTAGAGAAATATTCTTAAGCGCAGCCGTACCAGATCCGGGATAAGTAAAAGAAATCTCAGAAACACTGACAGCCATTAGCGATGTCCAGTAGCCAAGCGAATCATTAATTAAAACCCTTTCTCCAACCTGCTGGATTTCCAGGTCCAATCCATTTATTCAAGGGAAAACTTCCTCGTAAATTAAAGGTAACGAATTTTTTAGCTCGGCTTACCGCCTCGTAGGGGTCAAGGCCGAGTGCTAGTCCAGCGGTAATTGCTGCAGACACCGTGCACCCCGCTCCATGAACCCAAATGGTATCGAGAAGTGCGCTTTCTACCTGGTTAAAATCTGTTCCATCATAGAAAAGATCAAAGGCAGATGTTTTTCCGGGAAGACGGCCTCCTCCGGTAATAAAAACGTTACGTGCACCTTTTTTGTGAATTATTTTAGCGGCTTTTTTCATGTCTTCTATAGAAGCGGGAGTTTCAATGCCTGCGAGTTGTCCTGCTTCAAAAAGATTGGGGGTAACAATCAGCGAAAGCGGCAAAAGCTTTTCTTCAAGGAGTGTATTCAGTTCTGGATGCAACGGCTCACTCGCTCCCTTACAAACCATGACCGGGTCTAGCACATAGCGTTCGAGTTTTGCTTCTCGTAAAAATGATTCTACGAGCAAGATAGCTTCCGGTGAACCAAGCATGCCTGTTTTTGCAGCATCAACACCAACACCATGAAAAATAGTATGTAATTGCGCTCGTAACACTGCCTCATCAAGGGGATACACTGCATGTGCCCAGTCATTATCTGGATCCATCGTCGCAATAAGCGTAACAGCGGCCATGCCATATATTCCATATTCTGCAAATGTTTTTAGATCAGCTTCCAGTCCAGCTCCGCCAGATGCATCGGATCCGGCGATTGTAGCAACTTTTATCATGTACTAAGCTCCTTTCTCCCTAAGTATAGCGAAATTCAAACACCTTAAACAGCATTAATAGCTTCAAGTTTTTCTATAAAAGCATTTATCTTGACACATACTAGCCAAAGCGTCATCATAAATACTACCTAAATCATAAATAGTTTGTACTGGAGTAACCAATGAAAAAGAAATCGGGAACTTACGTAAAAAAACTTGTAGTTACCGGCGCCCTTGGAGCCCTTGCTGTATTTCTCGGAATAACACGGCTGGGCCTTATTCCCTGGGTTTCGGGAATTTCAAT
Source organism: Treponema sp. (assembly GCA_012838745.1). Lineage (GTDB taxonomy): Bacteria > Spirochaetota > Spirochaetia > Treponematales > Treponemataceae > Teretinema. The sequence goes on from DUOS01000008.1 coordinate 14,844, forward strand.
AACTATACTCCATATCCCTGCAATAATTGGAGCTATTCTCGAGGGCCCATTCGTTGGGGTTGGAATAGGGGGCATCTTTGGTATTTTTAGCTTGTATCAGGCAAACCAGAGCCCTGTTGCCTTTGATGCTCTGTTTAGAAACCCTCTAGTTTCTGTATTACCGCGAATTTTATTCCCCCTACTCACCTGGGGTATTTATTTTCTATTTAAAAAATGGAAAAAGCTACCTGCAGTCGTTATCGCCTCAGTTGTAGGAACACTCCTGCACACCGCAATGGTTTTAGGAATGCTTATTTTAACTAATGGCTCAGGGATTTTTACCGGCGGCGTAGAAGGCATCACTATATGGGCGGCTCTTGGAGCTATTTTCGTGGCAAATGGCATACCAGAAGCCATAGCAGCAGGGATTTTCTCCACCCTTGTGGTAGCGGCTCAGCTTGGATTTACCTCTTCAAAACGAAAATCAAAACTTTCTGCAGAAGAATAAAAAAAAGGCTGTCCAACGGACAGCCTTTTTTATACGATCTTTAAAATCGCATTACTTAGCAAGCAAGCGATTAAGTTTTTTAACAAAGTCGGCAGGATCAGAAATGGGAGACCCCTCAACGAGTAATGCTTGATCGAGCAATACAGCAGATATATCTGCGATAAAAGCTTCATCTTCCGAATCTCGCACTTTATGGAGCAAGGTATGGTCGGGGTTTATTTCTAGGATTGGCTTAACTTCAGTTAGCCCTCCTTGCCCCATAGCCTTCATCATCCGTTCCATTTGTAAGCTTGGATCATTTTCGTCCACAACAACACAGGAAGGAGAATCAGCAAGACGCTTAGAAATACGGACATCTTTAACCCGCTCTCCCAAGGCCTTTTTAATCTTCTCAAGGGTCGGCTTGTTGTCTTTTTCTTTTTCCTTAGCAGCCTTTTTCTCTTCGTCACTAGAAAGTTCTTCATCTGATCCAGCGCGGTTTGCCGCTTTGAGTTCCCATTCCTTATATTTTCCGAGCGAAGGGATTACGATATCATCAATTTCATCGCTCATAATAAGCACTTCTAAACCCTTAGCTCGATATGCTTCTAGGTGAGGCGATTGACGAAGAGTTTTTTCATCTCCACCGGTAATATAGTAAATTGCCTTTTGATCCGTCTTCATTCGGCTCACATACTCAGCGAAACTTGTCCACGATGAGACCGGCTTATCTTTACCTTCATCGTCTTTTTCTGCAGTTGGAACCCATGTTGTTTTAAACCTAACGAGTTCTGCAAGCTCTTCTCGGTGCGCATAGTCGCTGTACAGTCCTTCTTTGAGGGGACGGTTATATTCATTCGTAAATGTTTCATATTTTTCGGGTTCGTTTTGAGCAAGCTTACTGAACTCACTAAGCAATTTTTTTACCGAAGCAGTTTGAATACTCGTAAGAATTCTGTTTTGCTGAAGAATCTCCCGGCTCACGTTGAGAGGCAAATCTTCGCTATCAATAATACCCCGAACAAAACGAAGATATACCGGTAAAAGTTCTTTTTCATCGTCAGTTATAAAAACACGTTTTACAAAAAGTTTTACGCCACTTTTGTAGTCGGCTTGGAACATATCAAAAGGCGCTTTAGTGGGCACATAAAAGAGAGTAGTATATTGCTGAGTTCCTTCTGCCTTAGTATGAACGTACATCAAGGGATCATCAGAGTCGTGGGAAATAGTTTTGTAAAAAGAAACATAGTCTTCTTCTTTCAATTCAGTTTTAGACTTTTGCCACATCGCACTTGCATCATTTATTTGATCGGTTGTTGGAGTTTCACTCGTAACCTTTCCCTTGTCGTCGTGTTCTTTTTTGTCATAATGTAGAAAAATAGGAAATGCAATATGATCTGAGTAGCGCTTTACAATTTCCTCTATTTTCCAGCGACTCGCAAATTCCTTGTCTTCATCGTTAAGGAACATAGTAACGCAGGTTCCGTGGCTTGCTTCCTCTACACCCTCAATAATTGGGAAGGCGCTTGCATCAACTGCATCAAGTTCATAGGAACCCTTTCCATCAGAAATCCACTTCCACACAGTGTCTGTTCCGGCTTTTTTTGAAACAACTTCTATTTTTGATGAAACCATAAAGGCAGAGTAAAAACCAACACCAAACTGACCAATAAGATTGGAATCATTTTTTGCTTCGGTGGCGAGTTGTTCTATAAAAGCACGGGTACCAGAACGAGCGATAGTACCAAGATTAGCAATCACGTCGTCTTGGTCCATACCAATACCGGTATCTCGTATAGTCAGTGTTGATTTTTCTTCATCAAAAAGAATATCGACACGGGGAGAAAAAGCAACTGATTTGTAGGACTCATCGGAAACGGTCAAATACTTTAGTTTATCTAAGGCATCCGATGCATTAGAAATTATTTCCCGTAGGAAAATCTCTTTGTTTGAATACAAAGAATGAATAATAAGGGTTAATAGTTGATTAACCTCTGTTTGAAATTGGTATGTGGCCATTTTTCATTTCTCCTGATAATTATGTTTAGCGTATTCCCAGATGGGTGCACTAATAATGTAGCGAAAATACAGGCGAATCGGCAAGGGTTTTGTGATAGAATCATATAATGAAAATCTGTAGTGCCATATTTATCACCGGAATGCTCATCCTAACGCCCCTATTATCTGCGCAGGAAGCAACATTCTTCGTGGCAAGCAGTGTAAGTGCCGGGCAGGTGCGAGAAATTGTTTATATTCAAAATGACATTCTCAGTGAACTAGTGTGGCC
>DUOS01000078.1 GCA_012838745.1 Treponema sp.
CGGATACATTGCAAGTTTGAAAGCCATACTAAATTCCTCCAAAGGAAGGGAAAACCCTTATATGGATTATAGGAAAACACAGGGTATAGGTAAAGGGGGGAGAGCGCCAATGGCTAAAAAATGAGCCAACTTGTTTTTCCCGTGAATCATCTATAGAATAAGGGGATATATTTATCTAGTGAGAGGAAATCATGGCTATTAATTGCGGAATCGTTGGCTTGCCGAACGTAGGAAAATCAACAATATTTTCAGCACTCACGAGTGCGCCAGCAGAGGCAGCAAACTATCCGTTTTGTACTATACAGCCGAATGTGGGCATTGTAAGCGTTCCCGATAAGCGCCTGGATTTTTTGGCGTCGGCATTTAATCCTAAAAAAACAATTCCAGCACCTGTTGAGTTTGTAGATATAGCCGGCCTCGTTGCCGGTGCATCTAAGGGCGAGGGGCTGGGAAATCAGTTTTTGGGGCATATTCGAGAAGTGGGCGTTATTGCACAAGTTGTGCGGTGTTTTGAAAACCCGGATATTATTCATGTAAATAACCGCATTGATCCAGCGAGCGATATAGAAGTTATTAATATTGAACTCGCCCTTGCAGATCTTGATACATTGGAACGGCGAGCCGAACGAGCAATTCGTTCCTCCCGGTTACAGGGTAAAGAAAGCCAAAAAGAAGCAGCCGTTGTTCTGGGTGCTATTGATAAGGTGCGCCCTCTTCTCGAAGATGGAAAAGCTGCCAGGCTCGCCGATCTAACGCCTGAAGAAAAAAAAGCACTATATGATAGTCATTTAATTACCATGAAACCACAATTGTACGTATGTAATGTAGACGAAGATGGTATGAAAAATGGCAATGCATACATTGAAACGGTGCGTAAAATTGCCGAAGCAGAAGGTTCTGACGTAGTTGTTATATGCGGTAAATTTGAAGCTGAACTCGCCGATTTAGAAACAGAAGAGGAACGATTAGACTTTCTCAGCGAGCTCGGTCTTACAGAGTCTGGATTAACAAGCCTTGCCCGAGCCGCCTACCATCTTTTGGGTTTGAGAACATTTTTTACCGCAGGAGAAGACGAATGTAGGGCTTGGACTATTTATGCCGGAGATACCGCCCCCAAAGCCGCAGGGGTAATACATTCCGATTTTGAAAAAGGCTTTATTAAGGCAGAAGTGTATAGCTACGATGATTTTGTAACCTACGGTAGTGAACAAAAAATACGAGAAGCGGGCCGGTATCGTGTAGAAGGTAAAGAATACATCGTTAAAGACGGTGATGTCATATTTTTCAAATTCAATCTCTAGGAGGCACTGGTGAAAACTTTACGAATTATCCTTATCTCTTTGGTTGCCCTTTTTATTTTGGGCTGCGAAAAAGAACCCGTTTCTGCGGTTCCTGAAGGAATGAAACTCGTCTGGAGCGACGAATTCGACATTGATGGAGCCCCAGACAAAGACAAGTGGACCTACTCAACAGGTTCTCATGGCTGGGGAAACGGCGAAAGTCAAAACTACACTAACAAGATAGAAAACTCAAAAGTTGAAAAGGGAGCTCTTGTTATTACTGCACGCAAGGAAGGCAACAAGTGGACAAGTGCACGCGTAAAAACACAGCATAAGGCAGATTGGACTTATGGTTACTTTGAAATTAAAGCAAAACTGCCAGAAGGCGTAGGTACTTGGCCTGCAATCTGGATGATGCCGTCATTTGAAAAATACGGTGGATGGCCTCGTTCTGGTGAAATTGACATTATGGAACATGTTGGCTTTGAACAAAATGTGATCCACTCATCGGTTCATACCCAAGCATTTAACCATAAAATTGGAACACATAAAACAAACTTAGATACATTTTCCCGTGTATCTAAAAAATATCATGTATATGCAATGGAATGGGATCCCGAGTACATTCAATGGTTTATAGACGGGGAGCTCTTCTACCGCTTCGAAAACACGGGTATTAGCCCCACAGAATGGCCCTTTGATATTCCGTTTTACCTAATAATGAATATTGCTATTGGTGGTGGCTGGGGCGGCCAACAGGGAATAGACAAAAAGATGAAAGAAGCAAAAATGTATGTAGATTACGTACGGGTATATCAAAAAAACTAGCCACAAGAGTGGTATTTACCCTATAAACAGTTCTGGGAGGTAGCATGTGCGATACTTCTGGAACTGTTTTTTTTTACTCCTGTGCTTAACGGGAACCTCGTGTGGTTGTGAGTTTGCTCTTTCTCCTCCACATGAAACGCGGCTCCGTGTTGCAACGTATAATACCCAACTTTTTTTTGATGCTATCGATGATGGTACAGAGTTCAAAGAGTTTCGTGGAACGGGAACGAGATGGTCGGCTCAAAAATATGAAATACGCCTTAACCGACTCTGCGAAGCCCTCCTTTTGTGTGGGAGTGCAAGCGGTATGCGCCCAAATACAGCACCCGATATTATAGTTTTACAAGAAGTTGAGAGCGAGCGGGTGGTACGAGATGTATGTAATCGCCTGCCTCAAAGGAATGGTCACAGTAACGGTGTTTTTATTCCATCGAGCACAGGCGCAGCATTTGGTTGCGCTGTGCTTTCTCGATATCCAGTAGTATCGGTTACAGCCCATGAGGCGGGAACCAATGGTGTTTCTGTTCGCCCACTAATTGAAGTTGTTCTTGATATTCAGGGGATTCCCCTTACTATTTTTGCTGTTCATTGGAAATCGAAATTAGGTGACGATCAGGGCCGGGCCGTTCGAGGGATTCAAGAACAACTGTTGTTTGACCGGATTGCTGTTTGTATCGAGAAAAATGATGAGAGCCTTTTTATCGCATGCGGCGATTTTAATCAGACTCCAGAAGAGTTTTCAATAATGCATGAATACTTAAATATTTGGAGTTTTCCTAAGTCGTGCAGTAATATGACGGTGGAGGGAACCTTCTGGTACGATGATCGGTGGGAAGCAATAGATCATTTTTTTTGCAGCGAATCGCTTTTTAACGGTGTACTACCCGATGTAGAAATGGCACGGGTTGTTGCTCTCGAACCGCTACTATCAGCACAGCAAACCCCGGCGCGATACGATCTCTATTCGGGAAAAGGGTACTCTGATCATTTGCCTTTAGTGTTAACGATTTTGATGCGGGAATAAAATGTGAGGTTATGCGACGAGGTCAATTACCATGGCAGTTTGTGGCATGAGGGGTTTATAATCCATAGTTTCGGCAACGGCGGTGGCCGCATGAATTTCGCCCTGGTATTGTTGAATAAGGGCATCAATTTGATCATCGGACATTGTCCCAGTATCTACATCTGCTGTTTCAACGCTTTTTTGTTTCATAGTCACTAATTGGTCTATTAATGTGTTAAGAATCACCAAGCGGTCTATGGATACACCTTGTTGTCCATTTTTTGCAGGGAATCCAGAAATATACTTAAATTGTGAATAGACGTATTGATTCGGATTGACTGGAAGATAATTTCTACCACCCGAAGAAACTGCGGAAACCATGTTGTATGATAAGCTTCTTAAAGATCCAATGTTAGATACCATGTCGTACGTCCTCTATTTATAGTATCGGAGGATTTTTATACGAGTTTAGATTTTCTTTCTCCACGCCGAAAGGCGAGTGTTAAGGTATTGGTTGGGATTTTCGGGTGGAGGATCAACCTTTACGGCTGCTTCGAGAAAAGGAATAATAACTGAATCTTTTATTTGTTCCCAGTTATTTGGAAGTATGCGGGGCACTTCTAGGCTGTCTTGTGGTGGTAAATGACCAAAAAGAAAGGGATAAAAAAGAGGAAAGGTTCTTTCATTAATTGTTTGAATAGAAGAAAATCCTCCAGAAATTCCGAAAGACTGGTCTAAAATCCCCATTTCACGGCTTCTCTCCAAGAGAGCTCGTTGGGTTTCTTCTTTAAAAAACCAAACTACAAAGGCTTCTGCCGCTGGTAGATTTTCAGCCTTTTTGCAAATTCCTAGGTAGACTATGTCATCTCGAACGGGTATTCCCGCATCTTTTGTAAGCCAGCGAAAATCGATGTTTTGGAGCTTGTCGTGGGGCAGTACACAGAGTTCGTCGCTTGAAATATACGAAAAAAGATTTCTTCCCGCGGTTACCAGCCGGTACGGCGGATCGTATAGGAACTTAAACTGAAAATCTTCTTCGGTACGAATACTTTCATTAATAGACCGAGACCAGTTTCTCAGGTATTCAATACTAGAAGAAAGTTGCTTTTCGTTCCAGACAAGGAAGTTCTGTCCTTCTTCAAAATGAGCATTAAACATCTGGGTGGTTAAATACAAAAACTCGCTGTCCCAACGGGGAGAAAAGCCCATCCGAGTATACAATCCATCTTCTTGGGTATTAAACTCACGTGAAAGTGCTTGAATATGCTCAAGAGAAATAGAAAAGTTGTTTTCCATGAGCTCTGATTTTTCTTGAGAAAAAAGCATTGCTGGGAGATTAAAGCTTACGGGTAACAGATATTGACGACGTTTTATTGAACCGAGGTCGAGCAAGGGCTGGTAAAAAAGACGTGAGTTTATTCGTAGTTCGTTAAATAGATAATCTATAGGTATTATGTGAGCCCGGGCCTTTTCTCCCTTGAGCCACGAACCAATTACTATATCAGGATTGTTACGGGTATTGATGAGCGCTTCAGACGGATTTTCCTTGTACTCAACTACAATGCGATAGTGGTTTTGGCTTATATTAAAAAGTTCAGCATACGCGGCAAATTCACTTTGATTAGTCCAAATGCGGGCAATGGAGCCGCTGTTGCTTTTGCATCCAAAAAGGAGGATAAATACGACTGACAAGAAAAAAAACGCGGTAGATCTCCGTTTCATGGCCCAAGTTTATGGGGGTACGCCAGTGTTGTCAATCCCGGGCAGTGGATGTATACTTTAAACATGATTATACGCGATGCAGCGATTCCCGAAATCGTATTGAAGATAGCCGAGCATTATAATTCGAACATCGCTACGCGTTTTTTGCGTCCGCTTTTGGCGGGTATTCTCGCTGATGCCGATTTATCTCGCCGGCTTTCAGATATCACCGATCACCCTGAAGCCTATACTTCCCAGGGTATGCATATTGATGAACTCTATTTGCAAATTCAAGCATTGGCGCGGTTTGTATATTTAGTTCGTTCTGATATCTTGCCAAATATTCGCATACTAGCTGGGCCCTCTGGTTCTGGCGACTCAAACAAAGTGTTTCGCGATATGGCTTTGAGCAATTTTTCCGCTAATATGCGCGTTCTTGCAGATTATGTTAATGAATTATATGTACAGACGGTCGCCTACGATAAGCAACAAAGTGGAAAAAAGCGTCCTATATACCGAACCATTCCTGGTTTAGAAGAAATTGGCCGGTATCTCGTGGATCACTAAGTTGTATTAACCGATCATCTCTTCTGCTACACTGAAAATAGTACTAAAAATAGTTTCAAGTTTTTCAGTGTCTACCGACGAAAATGCTATACGTAAATGCTTGCTGTCTATAGCAATAGTTCCAATTCCATAGTCGAGAAGAAGTTTAACTCGTAGTTCTTCTGCCCCTACTCCAATACACTTCATGCTCATAAAATACCCGGAATTAAAGGGGAGGGCAGTTAGGACTGGATGGTCTTTATGTGCATCTACAAAATTGCGTACTATGCGGTAGCGTTCTTCAAGGAGAGCTCTAAACTCAGCTTTTTCCGGTTCCATTTTGCTATGTTCGAGCATGTGAAGCATGAGGGTTTGAGATGGTGTAGCCGAGCAGGAAACTGAAGAACGGATTGCACCCATTAGTTTGCGAATGAGCGCATCGTAGTGTTCGCTGGTCA
>DUOS01000079.1 GCA_012838745.1 Treponema sp.
ACTCCACCGAGCACATGAAAAAGGCCACGATATTCTCGGACCGCTTCTATCGTTTGTACATCTTGGGGCTCTTCTACTACACAGAGAGTACAACGATCTCTTCCTGGGTCCTCACAAATCGAGCAAATTTCTTCTTCGGTATATGCACCACAAACGGTACAGTTTTTAATTCTATCGTGAAGCACGGAAACATCTAGGGCAAGTCTTTCACAAATAGAGCGGTCGCTTTTTAAAAGAAAATGTGCAATACGACTAGCACTTTTTTTTCCGATTCCGGGCAACCGAGAAAAACTTTCAATTACTTCGTCGATTGCATTCATATCGGAAGCATTCCCCCAGCAAGGGAACCAAGTTTGTCTTTTGCAGTTTCGCGAACCTTTCCAACCGCATCATTATGGGCTGCTACAATTAAATCCTGCAACATGGGTATATCACGAGGATCAACGGCAATAGGATCAATAGCTATAGAAATTAAGTCAAAATTACCATTAATAGTTACATTCACTATTCCTCCACCAGAGGAACCTGATGCGGTAATTTCCATCAGGTCTTCTTGAGCCTGACGTAATTTCTCTTTTAACCCTTTAGCATTACTCAAAATCTCGAAAGGATTCATCTTTTCTCTTCCTCCCCTAAAATAACACCTTTAAACATTTGGCGAATGTTCTCCACCTGTTCAGGAATAGTATTAACTAGATTTTCTGAACTATCATCACAAGATTTTTTTTCTAATTTAACTTCTACCGTTACAACCCTACCAAGCAGCTGAGAAACAGCTGATGAAAGCAAAGGATAATCTTGCTTTATTGTAGTGTATAAAAAAGACTTACGTACAGAAAATACAATACCTTCTTTGTTTTCTTTCCAGTCGAACGTTTGTGAAAGCGTGGAAGCCAACATATTTCTTGTTGAACTGAAAAAACTTACTAATTTTTCTTGAAGGTCTTCAACGTTGCAAGGCTCGCCGAGAGGGGGCAATAAAGTGTCTTCAATTTGTGGCGTATTAGCTGCGGTTTCACCAATCTCGGCTGTAGAATCTTCTTCCTCTAAACTATCATTTTCATCAACGACACCAGAAGCCTCAGAGGGTTCATACCCTCCATTCATGCGTCGTTTTAAATCTGCAAAAGGATTTGTAAGCTGCTCATCGCGGACCGCTTCAACCGTTTCCGATTCGGGCAAGCGATCCGCCTCAGGAAAAGGGGGGGCATCCCGCCTTGGAGGGGCAGAACTGGGAGCACCTCGCCCAAGAAGTATACTTTGCGCTTGCGTAATAGCCTTTTTCATCTCAGCAGGCGAAACATAATCAACAATCCAAGCAACACGGGAAAGAGCAAGTTCTAACTCATACCGCTCATCAAGCGAGTAGCGTAAATCGCGGTATAGCTGTAAGAATATTGCCAAAGCTCGTTCAATTTGAATTGCACTCCATGCAGAAAGAGCTTCTTTGGAAAAGCGTTCTGATTTTTGCCCTAATAGAGATTCTTTTGTTATTCCATTTTGAATCAAAAGGAGCGATCGAAAGTAATCGGCCATATCTACGGTAAACTGTTCAACAGAAACACCAGAATCAAGTATTTCGTCCAGTGCAGAAAGCGCTTCTTGTGTATTTCCTGTAGCACAAGAAGAAACAATTGCCGAAATCCGGTCAATTCCCACAAGGCCGAGTTTATCGCGAATCTTGTCGAAGGTTATGTGTCCGTCTGAAAAAGATGCAATTTGATCAAAAAGAGTATATGCATCACGAACACTTCCCGTTGCCTCACGGGCAATCCAAAAAAGCGCCTCATCGTCTGCAGTTATACCGTTTTCTGCAGCAGCCTCAACGAGAGCATTTTTTAACAGTTCTACCGAAACAAGGCGAAAATTAAAATGCTGGCAACGGCTTTTAATTGTTGCAGGAACCTTATGAAGTTCTGTAGTTGCAAAAATAAAAACAACATAGGGAGGCGGTTCTTCTATAGTTTTAAGCAGTGCATTGAATGCGCTTGTAGAAAGCATGTGTACTTCGTCAATAATATAGACCTTGTACCGATATGAGTTTGGGGGGAACTGAACTTCCTCGCGTATTTGACGCACATCATTGACCCCGGTATTTGAGGCACCGTCAATTTCAATTACGTCTAGACTCGAACCAGTGGAAATTTCAATACACGCGGCACAAGTACCACAGGGAGAAGCGCCCTTACCAGTGAGACAATTGAGGGATTTAGCTAAAATACGTGCAGAACTAGTTTTCCCACATCCACGAGAACCAGAAAAAAGGTAGGCAGGAGCAATTTTCCCGGCCGATAGAGATTTTTGTAGCGTGGCTACAACAAAATCCTGACCAATTAAATCCTCGAACCTTCCAGGTCTACGGCGAGTAGCCGTTACTTCGTATGCCATACCAAAGAGAATACCATAAAAAAAAGGGTAGTGAAAGTCTTGGTTTCCGTCGTATACTATAATTATGAAAACAGCTATACGTGGAGCAGTCCTTTCTGACCTACCCTATCTGTACGATATTTGTCTTAAAACAGGTGCCGATGGTGCCGATGCAACTAATTTCTTTTCCGATCCATGGTTGATAGGTCAGTACTATGCTGCTCCCTATCTCGTGTATAACTCTTGTTTTTGTTTTGTCCTAGAAGAAAACCATATTCCCACGGGATATATAGTCGGCACCGACGATACAACGCGATTTAATCAGTGGTTTGAAAAGGTTTGGCTTCCGCCTCTCCGTCGAAGATATCCAGACGAATCTCATAAAGCACAAAAAACGACCTCAATTAGCCCACGCGAAGCTCAAATGATTTCGCAATTGCACCACCCGATTTCTACCAAAAAGCTAGAAGATTGCCCATGGATAGCCGAATACCCAGCACATCTTCATATAGACTTACTTGCAGAAATGCAGGGAAAAGGATTTGGGCGAACACTCATTGATACGTTTATGGAACAGCTTTCGCAAGCAGGTTGTACCGGTTCACATCTCGGCGTAAGTGCGAAAAACAGCGGAGCTATTTCTTTTTATAAAAAAGTTGGGTTTACCATCTTACATGAAGACAAGCACGGTAAAACTATGGGCAAAAAATGCTAATAAAAGGCATTGCCTGACCGGTTGGAAATCTATACGCAGCCCACAAAATACAAAAAAGAATTCCGTTATGCAAAAAATGCATTGTGATTGGAAGAACAAGAGAACGGCTTTCCCAGGCGATATAGCTAATTGCAAGGCCTGGGACAAATGCGAAGGGAATCCTTATTAATTGTAAATGAAGAACAGCAAAAAGAGCCGCACATACGATAATACTCTCCCATTTTCCAAGCACGGATCGTAAGCCTGAGAGAATAAAACCGCGGCATAAGATTTCTTCCGAAACAGCGGGAAGTAAAACAATACTTAAAAATGCATAGAAAAAACCATTCGAAAAAATCAACGCCATTGTACTTTGATTGGTGCCCTCTTTAACCGGCATATAGGGTGTAAGAATACGAGAAAGAGGAAGAAGAGCAATCAGAACACCAGGAACGAGTAAAAGAGCGCGAATACTGTACCTACGGGAAACTGAGGCAAAGGGAAATACCGCAGAAAGACTCATGCCACGCACTTTTGCAAAAATTAACGGAATTGCTCCAAGCCCAATCGGAAAAAGTATGTTTACCCAGCGCGGTTCGGAAAGGGTAAAAAGCTTCCCAGAACCAACAATATAGGCGAGAGTAACTCCGTAAACAAGGAGAATTTCAACCGGGGAAGGAGCTCGCTTCGTGGCACTACTTACCTGCAATCGATTTTTCCTGTGCTCGATGGCGTTCATACAGATCATCCACCACACTCATCCGATCAATTATTCTTTTAACGAGACCGTCTAATTCCTTTCCTGAAGAATAATCAGCTGGTGCCAAAAAGTTCACCCTGTGATCAATTAATAATTCCTCAACCTTTTTTTTATTACCTCGACCAAACACCGCAATGGAATGCCCTCCATTTGCTTTCACGAGTTTCATACAGGGAACATCAGTTAAACCGTCTCCGATATAAATCATATTTCTAAAGGGAATCGGCCGATCTTCTTCTGGAACATAGCGATTAAGCGCATCGCTATCCGTCCCATCAAGAACACCCTTATTTATTCGAAAAAGAAACTGTGTCTTGGTCGTATAATTAACCGAGACAAGCGGCCAGTCGGCGACATTGTTAGCATCATAATGAAATTCACAAGCATAAATTTTAGTAAACGCATTGCAAACTTTCGAACCCTCAATAATTTCCTTGAGTCCCGAAGAAATAATAAAGTGCTGCACGGTAACTCCGCATGATTTTCCATAGTCATTTATTCTATTAAACCAATCACTAACGCCCGGGAAAAAATCTATATCGCGACCAAGATCTACAAAGTTTTCTCGCCGAATAGGTTTTTCTGCTTCCCGAGATTTTTTAAGCATGAGGTACATATAGGCTAAAATGGGATCCATCCCCGCGCCGGAAAGTCGACCGGCTTCACTCCAAAAAGCTTCTGCGCTAATTCCAAGCCCTGGAATAAAACTATATTCCTGCATATCCCGCGTACACAGGGTTTTATCAAAATCATACATAATAGCCGCAACCGGCTGCTTTTTCTTTTGGGGCATTCGTCCTTCCTTTCTACCATTGAGCATACGATGCATTAGGATGTGATGCAAGAATCAGTGCTATTATATAAAAAATAATAATTTTCTTAATTCTCGTTGAGTTCCCTCGTATGCGTGGTATAATTTACCTAAGTAAAATCTGTTTCTTTGTATTCACTTCTTTTTGCAGCCTCGCCCTACCCAATACTTTAGCCTCGAAGCAGTCACCTTTATTATTTTTCGGGCTTTCCCGAAACAGTAAGGAGCAACGGATGAAAAATTGTGGTTTTCTATGGATTAGCGTGGTTGGAGCAATTGCAGTAGTCATTCTTTTCGCAGCATGCGATTCAAGTGGTGGTGATGGCAACGGATCGTCACTACCCGATCAAGTACTTGATTCTGCCGAAGGTGTTTTTGACTTTGTAGGAGAGTTTTTAATGGTTGAAGACCCGTCTACGGAAACCTTTCCTGACGGCGTAACGGTCGTTGATAATCCCGATGAAACACGCACCCTAACATTTACAAACTTCGAACCAGAGGATGGTGTTACGGTAAATGGAACGATGAATCTTGAACAGCTCAGTGAAAACCCATTAAAAGTTTCCTTATCTGCGACACTATCGGGAACAGGTGAAGGAGAAAACATCACCATTACCTTGAGTGGTACAGCGACCTGGGCAATGGGCGAAACTATGGAAGAAGATGATCCTAGTTCTATTACCGGAACATTTACCTATAACGGAACTTCTTATAATCTTTCAACGATTATGGAAGAGTTAGCCCAAAGGGATGACGACGACGGTGACGGCGATGGCGATGGCGATGGCGATGAAAATAAATATTCTCCTCTTCCAATCGATCAATTCCCCCCGGGAAATCCCTCCTCTACGCTCTGTTTTTACCTCATTGCAACAAGGGAAACCTTCTCATCACCATGGGAAGCTCCAACAGAAGGACTAACGCAACTCGATTTTACCCATGACCGAGATTCATATGAAATGTATGTTGCTGGTACAAGAGAGAACGAAGGCGCACTTAACTGGCATGAACCGGACATGACAAAACTCGACTTATACGATGCAGATGACACTCTCGTTTATTCTTTTTCTGTTGGCGCCTTCGAATCCAATTTTTTCTATCTGTTTGCAACAAGAATAAACGGGGAAGTGATTGATCCAGAGATTGAGTGTTATTTCAGTACCGATCCAGTATTCGATATTGAAGACATACAGTTCTAGTTTTTTTTTAAAAATGGGATATAGTTGCAGGCAAGGAGATTACGTAGTATGAAAAACGAATGCAAACGATGGATAGCACTGCTCACCGCAGTTCTTTTGGTTTTCCTTTCTGTTTCCTGCGATTCTGGGAGCTCGGGTAATGATATTCCTGAAAGTGTCCTTGAAGCCTCTTCTAGTATCTTCTCCCTCATCGGAGAGTATTTGATGGTTAGTAATCCCACAGCAGGGGACCATCCGACCGGCATGTCAATCATCAAGGATAACGAAACAGATTACACCATGACCCTTCTTAATTTCGACACAGAGGAAGGCCCTGTTCTCTCTGGGACGATCAGTACAGAAGTACTAAGCCTTGATCCCTTGACGGTAAAAATAACTGCTGTTTTAATCGTAACTGAAGGAGAAATTTCAAGCTATGGGGTAGAGGGTACCGCTATTTGGGCATCAGGAACCTCTCTTGTTGAGCTGCCGGCTTCAGTTA
>DUOS01000080.1 GCA_012838745.1 Treponema sp.
GCCGTTCTTTATGATATCTATACAAGGCGCAAGTCGGGGTTGGGTTGATACTTACGTAAAAGTTCAATCATCTTGCACGCGGCTCATAACGAGCCGCGTTTTTTTTGTTTCTATTGACAGAAGCATTATACTCCAGTATTGTATTTTTGTTACTATGCGTAGCAACAAAAATACAATACTGGAGTATAAACTATGAAAATCAAACGAAGCGATGCGGTAGCTGTTTCTATTCCAGGGGAACGGTACACTCCGTTTGCCTTAGCAAAAAAACTCGGTGCCCTTGCTATTTTGGAATCGGCTTCGTTTACGCACGGTCGCGATCGATATTCACTGATTCTTGCTCGGGAAGCTTTTCGCGTAGTACAAAACAACCGTGGGGTTTTTTATTCTATAGAAAATCAGCTTTTACCGTTTTGCAGTGGGGATATTTTAGATGCACTTTTAGAAATTGCAGGACAAAACGCCTTGCCCCCCGATGGAATACCTCTTCCTGGCGCGGGGATTGGGTATCTGGGTTACGAATTCTGCCAACGAGTAGATACGATAACCCTTGCCGATCAACCAGATACGGTGGGTATAAACGAATCGGAGTTTATTGTTGGGCATGTATATCTTGTATTTGACCATTTTACTGATACTATTCATATTTTTGCTCTCAACTACGAACAACATGAAATCGATCTCGAAGAAGCTGTTGACGATATAAAACGCCGTCTTGAAGATTTAGATTTTTCATACCTTTCGCCACCAGGTGAGCAGGTTTCCTGTACGGTACGTAGCAACCTAGAAAAAAGTCGCGAAGAATTCCTCGCTGGTGTTTCGACGATACAAGAAGAAATTATTGCCGGAAATCTCTTGCAGGCTGTTCTTTCTCGAAGGCTTGAACTTGAATCGGAAGAATCAGCGTTTGAAGTATATAGAAGGCTTCGTTCGACTAGTCCTTCTCCTTATTTATTTTATCTTGATTTTGGGGCGCATCAACTCATAGGTTCCTCGCCCGAGAGCCTCGTTCGGGTACGCGATTCTGTCGCTTCGATTCGCCCAATAGCAGGAACCTGCCGGAGAGGCGTAAATGCCGAAGAAGATGAGTTTCTCGGAAAAAAACTGCTTGCTGATCCAAAGGAGCGTGCGGAGCATCTGATGCTTGTGGATCTTGCTCGTAACGATTTGGGTCGGGTTTGTTTACCAGGATCAATAAGGCTTGCATGTACTCTGACCGTTGAGCTCTTTTCTCATGTTATGCATATTGTTTCCAATGTTGTTGGCCAAATTGGCTCCCTTACCTCCAGGGAAAAACCGGTAACCGGAATCGATGTGCTCCGTGCTGCTTTTCCTGCGGGAACGGTCAGTGGAGCGCCTAAAATTCGCGCTATTGAAACAGTTTCACGGTTGGAACCAGCTCGGCGAGGCTTTTATGCCGGTGCGGTTGGGTATATTGAGCCGAATGGTGATCTCGATTTTTGTATTGCTATCCGAAGTGCACTCAAGAAACGTTCTAAATGGATACTTCAAGCAGGTGCAGGAATCGTTCATGCATCGGTGCCAGAACGCGAATGGGAAGAAACCGGCGAAAAACTTGCCGCTTTGCAGGCTGTATTGACCGGAGGAACAAAATGATTGTATTGATCGATAACTATGATTCGTTTACCTATAACGTCTACCAATATTTAACTCGCCTTTCTACTGAAGAAATAAGGGTTATTCGTAATGATGAAATAACAGTTGCAGAGCTTGAAAAGCTCAACATTTCTCGCCTCGTTATCTCTCCCGGACCGGGTCGTCCGGAAGATGCTGGAATCAGTGTAGAAGCAATCCTCCATTTTTCAGGGAAAATTCCCATACTGGGCATTTGTTTAGGACATCAGGCTATCGCCTATGCCTTTGGCGGTACCATTGTTTCTGCTCGGTACATAAAGCATGGAATTGCCGAGGAGATGACCCTCGATGGGAAAGGTTTGTTTCGCACTATTGGTAAAATGGGAACTTTTACCCGATATCATAGCCTTGTCGCAGAGGAGGCATCGCTCCCGGAAATGCTGGAAGTTACTGCTCGCGCTGAAGACGGCGATATTATGGGTATACGGCACCTCGAATACGAAATTGAGGGAGTTCAGTTTCATCCCGAATCTATTGCGTCCCTACAGGGAGATGAACTGTTTAAGGCGTTTTTATCATATAGACGAGAAGGGCTGGCCTTTACCGCTCTGCTGTCGGATCTTCTTGAAGGAAAGAGCATGAGCCGTGAAACTGCAGAGCTTTTTATGGAAGATTTGACAGAAGGATCGATTGACGAACGACGAACTTCTGCAATTTTAACCGCTGTTTCTTCTAAAGGGCCGGCAGCGGAAGAAATTGCCGGTTGTGCAGCCGTGTTATGTCGAAAAAAGGAGAAGGCGCCTATTTCCGGAGATCTTACAGACATAGTGGGAACCGGGGGCGATGGTATCGGCAGTTTTAATATTAGTTCTATGGCTGCGCTCGTAGCCGCTGCATGTGGAGTAAAAATTGCAAAGCATGGAAACCGTGCGGTATCGAGTAAGTCTGGGTCTGCTGATTTTTACGAAGCCCTAGGAATAAAAATAGATATATCGCCAGAAAAGACTGCACTCAGTATTGAAAAAACGGGATTCGGATTTTTGTTTGCCCCGATATATCACAGTGCAATGCGGTATGCGGCTCCGGTTCGCAAATTACTCGGGGTAAAGACGATTATGAATCTTGTGGGTCCGCTTTCGAATCCCGCAAATGCGCAATTCCAGATGATAGGGGTTTACGAAAGCCCCCTTATGCATCCAGTTGCTCAGGCTTCAAAAATGTTGGGATCACGCAGGGTAATGGTTGTGTGTAGTCGTGATGGTATGGATGAAATTTCTCCGTGCGCGGTTACCGATGTCGTTGAAATTGACGAGGAAGGTGTGCTTACAGAATACACTATTGATCCTCAAGAATTCGGTATAACCGGTTGTAGATTGGAGGGTCTTCGTGGTGGAGATTCACATGAAAATGTTCGCATTGCGAAAGAAATGCTCGCTGGAGTAGGGCGTCCGGCAATCTTGGAAGCTGTAGCCCTAAACGCCGGCGCTACTATCTATATTTCCGGCGCGGCAAGCACCATCTATGAGGGGTACACGAAAGCAAAAAAATCTATAGCCGTCGGATTGGTAACTGAGACGATTGAGCGAGTCAGGGAGGCAAGCAATGTATGATATCCTTGAACAGATTGTTTCAGCAAAAAGTGCAGACTATGAACGTATGGGGCCCACTTTCGGCGCAAATGTACCAATGCATCGAACTCGTCCTGTTGTACCTTTTCTTGAAACTCCGGGTACAATCCTAGAGATAAAACGGGCGTCTCCTTCTCGGGGAGATATTGCTACTAATTTGGATCCTATCGAGACGGCAAACCAATATCGATTGGCGGGAACCCGAAATCTTTCTGTATTAACTGAACAGCGTTTTTTTAAAGGTTCACTTGAAGATCTCATTGCAATAGCATCAGAAATTCTCGATCTTTCGATTCTTCGGAAAGATTTTATTTTATATGACGACGAAATTGAGGTTTCGTACCGAGCAGGTGCAGATGCCGTTTTGCTTATAGCAAGAATCCTCGATACAGACACACTTCTTCGGTTAGCGAAGCGGTGCCGCACATTTTCCATGACACCTTTGATAGAAGTTCGGGATGCAGGTGATTTGAAAAAACTTTCTGCGGCAGCCGCGCAAGGCTATGTTATTGCCGGAGTGAACTCTCGTGACCTCGCCACGTTCAAGACCGACCCGCTGGTTCCTGCGATACTGAGAAGTAAGTTGCCCTGTAAGACGATTTTTGAATCCGGAGTCACAACACCAGGCGCTTGTAGGTTCGCTCGACAGTTGGGTTTTGACGGGCTTCTAATTGGTGAAGCAGTTGCAAAAAATCCAAAGGACGCCGCTGCTTTTGTTCATGCATTTGATTTAGCACGACCGGACTGGGTAGGTCATTTTTGGCGGGAAATCGGAAAGCGTATCCAGGATAACCACGGACGCAACAGGCCGATCGTAAAGATTTGTGGATTAACAAACGAGGAGGATGCCCGCTATGTTGTGAGCCTCGGTGCAGATATTTTAGGCTTTATATTTTCCAAGAGCCCGCGTGCGGTTAGTGCGGAAAAGGTTCGGGAAATTGCGTTAAGAATTCAGAAAACCACCGGTCGCAATAATCAGCGGCACCCGCTTCTTGTGGGCGTTGTAACCGAGACTAACAGTGAGACGGCGCTGGAAGCCTTTTCCCTAGTATGCGAGGGGATACTCGATGCAATCCAGTATCACGGTGAAACACCTGAGCAGGATATGCCGTGCATTGATCGAGCGGGTGGTTGTTTTGGAATTGGCAAGTATTCGGTGGTGCGTTTGGGTTCAGACGAAGATATTGTTCGTATCGACGCTCTTATTGCAAACGGGGAACCGCGGGTTCTCATTGATGCCCGTGTGGAGGGTATCGCCGGCGGTACTGGGCAAACAATTCCAAAATCGCTCGTGCAAAAGGCGGCGGAGCGCTGTGGCCTATGGCTTGCTGGAGGCATTACTCCGAAAAACATTCGTCAATATTTAGAACAGTTTTCGCCAGAACTTGTTGATGTATCGAGTGGTCTCGAATTTTCACCAGGCAAAAAAGATAAAATACTGGTAGCAAGTTTTTTTAGGGAGATTTCAAGATGAGTGATTACGGGTATTTTAATCGATTTGGAGGCAAGTATGTTGCCGAAGTTCTGCGGCGGCCTCTCGATGAGCTAGAAATCGCCTTCCAAGGGGCAATAGCCGATGCGAATTTTCTCGCCGAATTAACTAATATCCGAAATGATTTTATCGGCCGACCAACGCCGTTTCTCTTTGCCGAAAATGCTACGAAGGCGACTGGGGGTGCTCAAATTTATATAAAAATGGAAGGCATGGCACATACTGGGGCTCATAAGATTAACAATGCGGTAGGCCAGGCGTTGCTTGCGCGACGAATGGGCAAACGGCGAATAATTGCCGAAACCGGCGCCGGTCAGCATGGCCTTGCGACTGCTGCTGCCTGTGCAAAACTTGCTCTTGAGTGCGTGGTCTATATGGGAGCGGTAGATGTGAGCCGGCAGCAACCGAATGTTGCCGCCATGGAAATGTATGGGGCAACGGTTGTTCCTGTTCTCAGCGGCGCTCGCACGCTTAAGGACGCTATTAACGAAGCTATGCGCGACTGGGCAGCTAGCTATGATACAACCCACTACCTGATCGGTTCAGCGCTCGGGCCGGCACCTTTCCCCAACATGGTTCGTACTTTTCAATCGGTTATCGGTACAGAAACTGAGCAGCAGATTGCTGAACGCGGTCTCGATGTGGCGGCTTTGGTGGCCTGTGTTGGTGGGGGATCAAATGCAATAGGATTTTTCTCCCCGTTTTTAGAAAAAGATCGGCCGAGACTTATTGGGGCGGAAGCCGGCGGAATTGGTCCGGGTAGGGGAGAAAATGCGACTCGCATGTGTGGCGCAGCTGCTCGAGATGGAATTATTCATGGATACAAGAGTCGTTTTTTGGTCGATGAGGATGGTCAGGTTGCACAAACGAGATCGATTTCCGCCGGCCTCGATTACCCCGGTATTGGCCCACAGCTTGCGGATCTTGGCGAGAGCGGCCGCATTGAGTTTACTTCTATTTCTGATGCTGAGGCTCTCGACGCACTTTCCTTTTTTGCCCGATCCGAAGGCATCTTGTTTGCGTTGGAAAGTGCCCATGCTGGTGCTGCAGCGCTTAAACTTGCTCGGGACCTTCCGGTTGAAAAGGCTGTTGTAATCAACATGTCTGGTAGGGGTGATAAAGATTTGTTTATTACCTCGCCCGAGTTTCGTCCTGCGCAGTGGAGAGTCTTTCTTACTTCAGAACTTGAACGGCTTACTGCTGGTCGAGAAATTCATGACGGAGGATTGCAGTGAAAATAATGGCACACTTGGTTGCTGGATATACAACTGATGAAATAGCTCTGGCTGCCGCGCGCGGTTTAGCAGACGGAGGCGTTTCCTACTTTGAAGTACAATTACCCTTTAGCGATCCCGCAGCGGACGGCCCAGCAATTCAAACAGCATGTTCGGAAGTTCTTGCTCGCTCATATCGTGTTTCTCAGGGGTTTGCTTTTGTGAACGAGCTTTCAAAGGAGTTTCCTTCTATACCTGTTTTTATTATGACCTATGCAAATTTAGTATGGTATGCTGGAATTGATACATTTGTACGTACTGCAGCCAGCGCGGGTGCTCGAGGCCTTATTGTTCCTGATTTGCCTTTTGATCATGATGAGGGCCTTTCTGTTGCCTGTGAAAAATATGGCCTGTGCTCTGTCCCTGTTGTTGCGCCATCCATGGCGCCTTATCGATTAACTTTATTGGCAAAAAAACACCCTGCTTTCGTCTACGCGGCATTGAGATCGGGAATTACGGGGCAAGAAACCGAAATTGATAAAGACACCCTTTCCTTTATCACATCAATAGGAGTTTTGGGTTCTTCAGTTTTGGCAGGATTTGGTATACGATCTGGAGCGCAGGTTAGACTTCTTGCACCACATGTTCATGCGGTAGTTGCTGGATCAGTTTTTGTAACGTGTATTCGAGATGCCTGTGCTAAAGGGCCAGAGGCTGTACGCGAGGCTATACAGAAAAAAGCTCTTAATTTGACTGCTATAAAATGATTTGTACAAAGCGGTTCAAATCTTCTATACTTATAAATGATGTTTGTTATTATCTTTATTCCGGGTTGGTACCATGGAAAAATTATATAGAATACTTCTCTTGATTTTGGCCATGCTTCTTGGTATCGTTATAGTAGTAACTGCTTATTATGCCCTTACCTGTGACCAAACTCTCCCCCTTCCGTTTATTCCAGAAAGTCAGCCAGGCCGACGTTTTCTTGCTCTTCTGATTCTTTCTCTTTGTTTTTTCCTTACGAGTAGTTTGCTTGTAGTTCGTAAGCGCGTAGCCTGTCGCAGTGAAAAAACGCAGAGTATAATACATCTCTTAAAAAATGTTTTTAATGGACTTTCTACTGGTCTTGTTGTTTTTGACCGATATGGAAAAGTTCAGTATAGCAATCCTGCTTTTTGTAAATTCATAGGATTCGATAATCCCAACGAAATCTACATGGCTCATTATACTGAGTTAATAGAGCCGTTGTTGATTCCTGTTTCTGAAAAGCTTGCATCGGCCATAGATTCAGGGGAAGAGTTTACTCGAGAATATCGAGTTTTTCTGACTTCTGGGATTAAGTGTTTTAAATCCGAGTTTTACTCTATAAATGATCCACAACTGGGAAAAACCAGTGTTTTGCATTTAGAAGATCGCACGCGCGAAGATTTGATAAAACAAAAACTGTCTCGGCAGCTTGAAGAAACTTATCGGTATGCTTTGTCCAAAGATAATTTTTATGCGAACATGAGCCACGAAATTCGTACACCAATAAATGCTGTGCTTGGTATGGCTTATTTTGCTAAGAAATTTAGTACGGACGATAAGGCAACCGATTACATACAAAAAATTGAGAATGCATCCGAACTCCTTCTCGATGTGGTTAATGATATTCTTGATTTTTCTAAAATGCAGGAGAATAAATTTGCTTTAAATCCTGAGGTCTTTAATTTATACGACCTGCGCAAAATTCTTTTAGACTTGTTTGTGCTTAAGGCTCGCCAAAAAGGACTCTGTTTTTCGGTGGAATTTAATTGCAGTGATCCCTTTTTTGTTTTTGGCGACCAGTTCCGTCTTACTCAAATTTTTATGAACCTCGTGGGGAATGCATTAAAATTCACCGAACACGGCTTGGTTGCGGTATCGCTCAATTATGAAAAAATTGGAAAGGATATTATTTTACGGTGTTCCATTCGAGACACTGGTTGCGGGTTGTCTGAAGAAGATATAAGCAAGCTTTTTACCGATTTTGAACAGTTTGGCCAGGTACTGATTAAGAGTCATGAGGGCACAGGTCTTGGTCTTGCAATTTCTAAACGCCTTGTAGAACTTATGAATGGTGTTCTATGGGTAGATAGTCAGTTAGACAAGGGATCATCGTTTTATTTTGTTGTGGTGCTTTCTGAACCCAAGGAGGGTCATCCTCAGCTAGCTAATCTTCCCAAAATCAATAAAAAGAGTGGTCGAGTGTTAATTGTTGAGGACAATGATATTAACAGTGAAATAGCGATAACCTTGCTTTCTTCTTTGGGTTACTCTGGTGAGTGCGTTCAAACGGGAGCCCAAGCAATTGAACGGCTTCAGTCTAGAGATTTAGAGTATTATGATGCTATTTTGATAGACGCACAACTTTCTCAGATAACTCTTAAAGAAGTGGTACGCATAATTAAAACAAAAATAGGGATAACGAGTCCAATTCTTGCGGTTTCGCCCTTAGAAGATCATTCGTTAGCCACCGTAGACCTCCTTGAGGGGCTCGACGGCTATCTTAGTAAACCGTATAATCCCGATGAATTCAAAAAACTTTTTCCGGATTTTAATGTTTAACAAAAAAACTGCAGGGAGTACATATGGATACCTTCACACTCGTGAGAACAGGTCATTTAAATCATCAGGGAAATCTCTTTGGCGGGCAATTATTAAAATGGGTAGATGAATTTGCTTGGCTCGCGGCAACACGAGATTATTGTGGGTCGGTTTTTGTTACCCGAGCAATGGATAATAGTGAGTTTACCCATGCGGTTACGAATGGTTCAATCCTTAGGTTTCATATAGAACGTATTCACGAAGGCAACACCTCTGTGCGCTATTCGGTAGATGTTCTCGCCGATATGCCAGGGCATACCAATGAAAAATTGATATTTTCAAATACAGTAACATTTGTCTCTGTAGATTCTAAAGGCAAAAAAACACCGTTAATAAAAAGTGAAAACTGTAGGAGTACACCGACTGTATGAATGTTATTGCTAAAAAAACACAGCTTTCAGGGAATATTTCCGTTCCAGGCTCTAAGAGCCATACTATTAGGGCCGGTATATTTTCGCTTCTTGCTTCTGGGCCATCCATAATCAGAAATCCTCTTGAGAGTGCAGACTGTTTTTCCTGTATGGAAGCTATACAAGCCTTTGGTGCTACGGTAACGATTGAACCGGGTATCTGGAGGGTAACTCCGCCAAAAGGCGGTTTACAGGTGCCTGCTCGTGTAGTGGATGTGGGAGATTCTGGATCTGTGCTGTATTTTATTGCATCGATTGCTGCAACTTTACCTGGATGGTCTGTACTTACCGGCAATGCTTCAATTTGCACCCGACCAATTTCTGCTCTTCTTAACGCTCTCGTTGAACTCGGAGCCGAGGGGTTTACCACACGTCCTGGAATTGAAGCTCCGCCCGCCGTGATCCGCGGGCCCATTACTGCAGGAACTATAGAGCTCGAGGGAAATCTATCACAACATGTTAGTGGAATTATGATGGCCGCGCCCCGAATAACTGGTACAACGGTGGTAACTCTTCGAGATCCTAAGGAAACCCCTTTTTTACAAATGACGTGCGATTGGCTGGAAACTCTTGGAGTGCCAGTCTCCTATGATCGGAAAAAGCTAAACCGGTTTGAAATAAAGGGACCATGCGAATATCAGCCTTTTGACCAGAAGATTCCTTCCGATTGGGAGGCCGTTGCTTTTCCTCTTGTTGCTGCGATCATTACTGGATCTCGTCTAACCATAACTGGGATAGATTGTTCGGGCGGGCAGGGCGATGCTGCCATTGTTGATATTTTACAAGAAATGGGTGCCGACATAGTTCTCAATGAATCTACAAAAGAACTACATGTAAACAGTCTCCGCAAAGAAAACGATCCTATTTCTTTAATTGGGGGAACTTTTAATTGTGCAGGATATCCCGACGCAGTTCCTGCCTTGGCTGTTGCTGCCTGTTTTGCTCAGGGTAAAACTCGTCTTGTTGATATAGCGGTTTGTCGTCTCAAAGAAACCGACCGAATATCTCTGATGCGCCAAGAATTAACACGGCTTGGTGCTACAGCGATAGAAGGCCCCGATTGGCTTGAGATACAGGGAAAGGGAGGCATTGGCTTGCATTCAGCAGTTGTGGATAGTCATAATGACCATCGTATTGCCATGGCCCTTGCTGTCGCTGGCCTTGCTATACCGGGAGACGGAGTAGTTGTTCAAAATGCCGAATGCTCTGATGTGTCGTTTCCGCATTTCTATGAGATTATGAATACAATTGATGCAGGTTTTATTTGCATGAATGACTGAACATGAAGTATTCTTAATACAATATATATTGGACTACAAGGAGCTAACATTTTGAAAATGAAAAGCGTGGTTATTAGAACGACTGATATCCAGAAATCCATCAATTTCTACGAAAAAATCATGGGGTTTACTTTTGACAGCATGATTTCGGCCGCACCTGGTAAGCAAATTGCATTTCTTACGGATCCGGAAAGCGGTGGGAAACTTGAGCTTATGTACAATGAAAGGGGCAAGGTTTGTAGAACAGGAAGCGTATCCCTTACATTTATCGTGGATCAAATAAGGGCTGCAGAAGAATATCTTACAACTAACAAGGTGAGAATTCTTTCATCTCCTAAAACTATCAAAGATGGAAAAAAAATAATGACTGCGGTAGATCCTAATGGGGTAGAGTTAGATTTTATCGAAGAATAGCTACCCTGATTTTTCGCCCCGACCTTTCTTGTTATCAAAGCGAGATCGGGGTATACTTTAAGGCAATTGGAGGATTTATTCATGAAAAACAAATTATTCGTTGGAACTGTTTTTATATTAGCAGTGTTTTTTTTATCATCCTGTGCGTCTAATCCAAAGGTTACTCGTGTTGATTCTGATACCCAGGTAGACTTAAGTGGGTACTGGAACGACACAGATGTGCGTATCGTTTGTGAAAGTCTCATCAGCGACTGTCTTTCTTCTGCTCGTGTTTCGGGGTTTGAACAACGAACGGGAGAACTGCCGGTAATAATTGTTGGATCGTTCAGAAATCAGAGTGATGAGCACATTGATACGTCTATCATTCAAAAACGAATGGAAACCTCGATTCTCAACAGTGGCAAGGCAGACTTTGTTGCAAGCAGTGGCGAACGCACAGAATTGCGTGATGAGCGTACCGAACAACAGTCTTGGTCGAGCGAACAAACAGCAAAGGCTCTTGCTAATGAAGACGGAGCAGATTTTATGCTCATAGGTTCTGTAAAAACAATTGTTGATAGGGCTGGAAAAATGGCAACTAGAACTTATTTTGTCTACGCAGAACTTATTGATGTTGAAACAAACAGAAAGCTCTGGATAGGTGAAAACAGCGAAATCAAGAAGGTTATCAAACGACCGGGCGCGAAACTTTAAATAGACAATGATTACTAAACTTAAAAACCGGAGGCAGCAGTGCTTCCGGGGTTTCCTCTGTTTTTTTTCTTTTTTTCTCCTGCTTTCTTGTGCTTCGGTTGAGCATTATAAAGATATAGACAAAGCTGTGTTTTCCGGAGATTACGAAAAAGGTTTTTCTCTTGTGGAAGAAGCAAGAGGAAAGGCATACAAGGATCGAGACGCTGTCATCTTTTATCTTGATGCCGGTATGCTTGCTCACTACTCTGGAAACTATGAAAAATCATCACAATATTTGCAGACTGGAGAACGCTCTATAGAAGCGGCTTTTACCAAGAGCCTTTCTCTTGCAGCGGGTTCTTTTTTGGTAAACGACAATGTTATGGAATATTCTGGAGAAGACTATGAAGATTTATATCTCAATGTCTTTAATGCGCTCAACTATGTTCATCAGGGAAAGACTGATGGTGCTTTAGTTGAAGTGCGCCGTATGGATAATAAGATTAAGCATCTGTCTACAAAGTATGGGACTGCGATTACCAATGCCCAAAAAAATCTTCTTGAGAACGACACAGATATTCCTTATGACAAAAAAGCAGCACGGATTGAATTTTCAAATTCTGCTCTTGCACGGTACTTAGGAATGCTTTTGTATCGTACTGAGGGTCTTGTTGACGATGCACGTATAGACCGTGATCAAATAAAACTCGCTTTCGCGAATCAAAGAGCGGTGTATTCTTTTCCCGTTCCGGCATCAATTAATGATGAGCTAGCAATTCCTCGTGGTAAGGCCCGGATAAATGTGCTGAGTTTTAATGGTCTTTCTCCTCATAAGGTCGAAAACGTGACCCGTATACCAATCTCAGGCTCAAATTGGATAAAGATATCCTTGCCTGTTTTTACTCCCCGGCCGTCACGAATCGATCGGACTGTAGTAATGCTTGATACGGGAGAGTCTTTTGAATTAGAACTCTTAGAAGATTTAGGTGCGATTGCAGCTGAGACATTTAATCAGCGTGCTGCCTTAATTTATCTTAAAACAGTAATTCGTTCGGTAGCAAAAACTACCTCGTCTGCGGCTTTGGGCCAGGGCGCAGGACAAACGGACGATGCATCTGCTTCATTGTTGCTTAGTTTACTCAGTCTTGGAACACAGATTTACGCAGATGCCAGCGAGCAGGCAGATTTACGTATGTCTCGTTATTTTCCAGATAGAGCCCTTGTTGGCGGTATTACAGTTGATCCTGGTGTATATACTATTGTTGTTATTTATTACGATAGCAACAATGCGGTAATACAAAAACTTGAATTTGAAAATTTTGAGGTCGATAGCGGCCGGCTTAATCTTTTGGAGGCGGTATGCATTCAGTAGTATGTGTTTTCTTTGCTGTACTCACGCTGGCAGGTTGTGCAAGCGGACCATCAACCAAGAAGCTACAAACCAAAGTTTCATCGGAACGACCTGAATGGATCGATAATCCGCGTGCGGTGTATTCTGATACTCAGTATGTTTCTGCTGTAGGTTACGGCGCAGACCGTGAAACAGCCGAAAAAAGTGCATTAGGCTCACTAGTTGCTATTTTTGGTCAAAAAGTATCAGGCAAAACGATAGTTAATTCTCGATATACCGAAGCTGTACGAGCAGGGAAGGTACTTGTTGAGGAAGATTCAGCCGTACAACGTGCTGTTACCAGTTCTTGGGACCAGAAAAGTATTATTGGCGCGGAAATAAAGGATACTTGGTTTGACGGGGTAAAAACTTTCTACGCTGTTGCTGTTATGGATAAGGCAAAGGCGATGGTTTTATATTCTGGGCTTATTGAATCAAATGAATCAACTGTTAAAAAGATGACTGCAATACCTATTTCTGAACGTAATACCCTCGACGCGTACACCCGTTTTGATCTTGCCGCGACTATTGCCGATACAAACAACGAATTTCTAAATGTGCTTTCCGTGGTAAGTCCCGGAGCGGCGGCTGCTCGAAGGGGTACCATTTCTACCGGAGATGATTTACGTCTAGAATGCAGGAAAATTGCAGAAAACATTCCAATATTTATAAGCATAGAAAATGATAGAAATGAGCAAATAAAAGCATCTTTTGCTTCAGTTCTTTCTGCGGCAGGGTTCAAGATTGCTAAACAAGAATCGCGGTATGCATTACGTGCTCGTCTTACCCTTTCGGAAACGCAACTTCCAAAAAATCCAAATAAGTTTGCGCGCTATTTAGTAGAAGCGAACCTTGTGGATGGGAGTACAAATACAACTGTTATGCCATACACCGTAAACGGGCGAGAAGGTCATGCTACTTTAGATGAAGCAGAACACCGCGCTGTTCGCTCAGCTGATAAGAAAATACGACAAGAATTTGGGAATGCTTTTTCGGAGTTTCTCGGAAAGCAAAACTAACGTATTTTGAAAAAGAGCCCCAGAACGGCAAGGGTTATAAGTACTTGCATGATCATGAATTTAAGCAGAACCTGAGTGGGAGACCACATCCGGTTCTTACGCATATGATCGTGCAAGGGAAATCGGATTGAGTGTAAAATACGGATATTGAAGAAACGGAGCAAGGCGACTTTAAGCAAGCCGGTGCCACCGTTTATAAGAATCATAGCACTAGTCATAAACAAAAGAAACGGATTTCCCGATAGTATTACGCATACACCAATAAAGAAGCCGAGAGCACGCGAGCCAGCGTCTCCCATGAGAACCTTGCTGGGAAA
>DUOS01000081.1 GCA_012838745.1 Treponema sp.
TAAATTGTTCGCCTAGATATACTTGCCGGGCAATGTCAGAATGCAAAATTAAATCTCTAGATCCTTCTTCCACAATTTGGCCCTTGTTTATAATACAAGCGCGGTCAGTTATTTCGAGGGTGTCGCGCACATTATGATCGGTTATAAGAATCCCTATGCCTTGTTGAGCCAAATGCTGAATAATTACCTTAATATCATGAACCGCGATTGGATCGATACCGGCGAAGGGTTCATCTAAGAGGAGAAATCGGGGCTCAATTGCTAAGGAACGGGCTATTTCAGTCCGCCTGCGCTCCCCTCCCGAAAGAGTGTATGCAGGTTGCTTACGATTATCGATAACGCCAAATTCTGTAAGCAGGTATTCTAAACGGTCTCTTTTTTGTACATCAGTCAAATCCTTGCGAGTTTCTAAAATAGCCCAGATGTTTTCTTCAACGGTTAACTTCCTAAATGCGGAAGCTTCCTGGGGTAAATAGGAAAGTCCGGCACGAGCCCGCTTGTACATGGGAAGTTGCGTAAGACATAAGTCATTTAAGTAAATATTACCACTTCGCGGCTTATAAAATCCTACGACCATATAAAAGGTTGTGGTTTTACCCGCTCCATTTGGGCCGAGAAGACCTAAAACCTCTCCTGCCTTCATAGAAAAAGTTACATCCCTAACTGCATGCTTTTTCCCAAAAAATTTGTTAAGGCCTTCTACGCGCAGAACATCACTCATTTTCTTCTTCCTTGTTTGGGGCATCGGGAATAATCTCCGTCGATTCATTCTCGATTGGAACAGACGGCTCAGGTTCTCGCTTTTTTTTCTTAGGTGGTTCCCCGGCAGAGCTCGTGGTTATCCCTCCTTTTGGTTCTGCATCTGTTTCTTTAAGTGTTCCAGAAACCGAACCATCAAGTGAGATGTATTCAGTTTCAAGATCTACGGTAATACGGTCTGCGGTGAACTCATCGCCGCTTCTCAAGACGCGCGGGGATCCGGAAAGATCTAGGAGAGAAACAGTTCGCCGGTATAATGCAAAACCAGAATTTGATTCAATATTTTTTCGTTTGAGCTTAACATCGATTTGTAGAAGGGCTACCTCAGTCTTTTGATTATATGATATAAGACCAGCAGTTGTTTCTACATCATTCTTCGAATCACGTAACACCGCATTACCCTGAAAAGCAGCTATTTCCGTTTCTCGATCATAGGTTAATCGGTCAGCCAAAAAAGAAAATCCTTTTTCCTCGTCTTCCCCGGAAATTTTTCCTTCTGCTAAAACATACCGGAAATCTTTTCCTGAAAGTTCAATGCGGTCTCCTGAGATGCGAAGGGTTTCGATTTGAACACTCGCATTTCCTTCCAAAATTGTAATGCTATTTTTTTTTCCCGAAGCACCACTCATACGATCTGCAGAAAAAGTTATTCTTTTTTCTTGTCCTACTACAGGAAAGAATAACAGAGAAAAAATAATGGCGTACAGGATGCGTAGTTGCATACTACCGGCCACCTGTAATATCTGTATCAATTGCTTCATTTACAATAACCCCAGAAAAACTCCGTTTAAAGATATAGGATCGACTCAGGGTATCAGCAAAAAAACCCGTACCTCGAACAAGAGAACCGTCACTCTTTGTAATTTCTACCATACCATTTTCGGGACTTTGTAGGCGGTGTACTTTTTTTTCCCAGCGTAAATCAGAGGCCGAAACTCGTAATCCATCTTCACGCATAAAAAAATTAGTGGTGTTCCCGAGAGAATACACACCAGCCTTATCGTCGATAATCAACAAGCCTGCTGTCCCTTCAAGTTCTACCGTGTCGGATCCATCGTCAGAATATTCAATAAATTTAACTGATTCTACCGCCCAAACACGATCGGCATCATAGACTTCCAAGGTTCCTGCAGTAAAAATAACAGTTTTACGAGATTGTTCATATCGTGTCGCCTTAGCATTTTCCATAACCATCTCAGGAGCATTATCAGATAACAGGGCATCATCCCGATATTTAAAAGAACAGGCGGAAAAAATGAGGAGAAATAGAAAAATTAATATATAATAACCACAACCTCGTCGCATTTAATCACTATAGCCTTATTACTCTATTACGTCAAAATACCTACACTCATTGACAGTACGAATAAGAGGATTTAGACTTCTACAATACAGACGGGAATGGACACAGGAGTTTCAATGGCACACTTTCTTAGTGATACCGATTTTGAACGGTTTAAATCTTTGATTTACGACGCAAGTGGTATCACTTTTTCTATGACCAACCGGTCAATCCTAGAAAGTAGGCTCAAGGAACGCCTGAGAGAAAAAAAAATACTGCAGATTGGTGATTACCACACGCTGTTGCTACAAGACAAGGAAGAGTTTAAAACCTTGCTTGATTCCGTAACAACCAATTTAACCCGATTTTTTCGGAATCAGCCTCACTTTGACACCCTGATAAATTATGTTTTACCAGAAATAATAAAGATCAAAAAAGCAAAAAACGAAACAAAGGTTCGTATTTGGAGTGCTGGTTGTTCAACAGGTGAAGAACCATATTCCCTTGCAATGACGTTAAAAGATAAACTCCCACACCCCTTAATACCAGAAATTGTTGCATCCGATATTTCACTTAAATCGCTGATGGTGGGAAAGGCTGGGTTTTATCCGGATAATCGCCTCGCTGGCCTTCCCGATACCTACCTAAAACGATTTTTCGAAAGAAAAAACAATGGGTATCAAGTTAAAGAAGAATTAATGCGCATGATCCGGTTTGACTATCATAACCTTAAACATGATTCTGGCCTCCGCGATGTTGATATAATGTTTTGTAGAAATGTGCTAATCTACTTCGACGAAGCAGCTCAAAAAGCTGTTATTGACCGCTTTTGGGATGCGATGTCGCCCCACTCTTTTTTGTTTATTGGTCATTCTGAGTCGCTTTTCGGTATGAAAACGAAGTTTGAATTTCTTAAAACCGACTGGGCGTGCCTTTATCAAAAAAATATATAACAGGGACATAAAATGAATCCGGTATCAGTATTAATTGTTGATGATTCCGCCCTCATGAGAAGCCTTATTGGGAAAATTATCGAAACAAGCGAAACGCTTGTAATTGCAAATAAAGCTATGAATGGGCGCTTTGCCTTACAAAAATTATCCCGAAGCGAACCAGATGTAATTGTCCTCGATATTGAAATGCCAGAAATGAATGGTATTGAGTTTTTAAAAGAAAGAAAAAAACTAGGAATTGAAATCCCTGTTATAGTGCTTTCCAGTGTTGCAAAAGAGGGCGCACGCATAACCATGGAGTGCCTTGAATTAGGTGCTAGCGACTTTATAACAAAACCATCTGGATCTGATTCAGCAAATATACATACCGTTGCAAAACAACTAGTAGAACTGCTTACCGGATATGGGCGCCAATATCAACGAAAAAAGGCTGAAGGGCGAGCAAAAGAACTGCCACGAGACAAGCTTGCAGAGTATGAATCAACGTTTATTCAAGAAAACCGCCCCGAAGACCGAGAAACAGTAACCCTTCCCCGTGAGACTATCGCTTCTCTTCAAAAGGCAAAAACTCGCATTCAGGAGCAATCCCGAACAACATTCGAAAGAACACCTGTTGCTACTACTTCCAAACCCGTTCCTCTAAGAGCCCCAGGAGCTATAGAAATAATTGTTATTGGTATTTCTACCGGTGGCCCAAACGCCCTCCGCGACGTTTTTTCACAGATAGACCCGGATTTGCCGCAACCCATCTTGGTAGTACAACATATGCCAGCGGGATTTACCGAAGAATTCGCGAACAGCCTTAATAGAATTTGCCCTCTTGAAGTAAAAGAAGCTGCAGACGGAGATCTTATTAAACCGGGAAGAATTCTTATTGCTCCGGGAAACCGGCACCTTGAAGTAGTTAGAAAATCTCTTGCGACCATAGCTCGTATTACCGACGAACCAGCTCAAAATGGGCACCGGCCATCGGTGGATGTTCTTTTTGATTCAGTTGCACGTGAATTTAAGAATCATGCCCTCGGTATCATTATGACTGGTATGGGTAAAGACGGAGCAGCAAAGATCAGAGAGCTATACTATCAAGGCTCACGAACGATCGGGCAAGATGAAAAATCGAGTGTTGTATATGGAATGCCCCGAGTTGCTTGGGAAATGGGTGGCGTAATGGAACAAGTTTCTCTTTCAGAAATGGCAAATACAATAAACCAGTATGCGCAAAAGTTCCGCTCCTAGTCAAAATCACTCTTAGAGTATTTCGGTAATCTCAGCAAAACCCTCATCGCCTATGGGTGCAACCCGGGTTATCACCGCTGCGGTAAGTAAACATACCGCAATAGCCAAACCAGCGCGTAAACCATCTCCAACTGCGGGCAACCATTGTGGAAGCAATACATAGGTAAGAACGGCGGAAAGAAGCGGAATGCCCATCGCAAGAATCCCTTGGAGAAATTGGCGCCCCGCTGGAGCCGCAACACGAACTTCATTTCCTACAACAATCGGCAACCTTCGCCAATTGCAAACGGTAAAAACACTCCCCTGCGATCGGCATTTATCATTGGAACAAGCAAGACAGACATCAACATCAAGAGGAGCAACTTGTATCCGTTTCCCATCAATGGCAACTACTCTCGCTATTTCTGTCATTTATTATTTTCTCCTACTTCTTCAGGAACCTCACAGGGAACGTTGACGGGTCGAATTGACTCTGCAGTACCGTCTGCATTCAAATCAATTACCAGGCCCTGGAGTACCGGCCTCTGCCAAGAATCTCGTGACCATTCAGGAATCCCTGAAAGATATTCGCGTATTTTCCCGTTACTTTCCACGCCGCCCACAGAATCGAGACTTCCTGTTCGGCCCGCGTCGGTTATAACAGCAGTACCACCTGGAAGAATCATTGGATCCGCAGTTTGAACTCGTGCATGAGAACCAATAATTGCCGAAACCATTCCGTCGGCGTGAAAGAAAAATGCTTGTTTTTCGGCAGTAGCACCGGAATGAAAATCTACTAGAATGTACGGTGTTTCTCGGCGAAGCCGTTCTGCGATCTCAGTAATAGCGATAAAAGGATTTTCCCCATGTACGCGACTAAATCCCACGCGACCCAACAATGATACAACAGCCAACCGCTCATTTCCAGCCTGAACAAAACGCCAGCCGTTTCCCGGGCTTTCTGGTGGATAATTTGCAGGGCGGATAAAATAAGGGACAGTGGAGATACCTTCTACTAAATCTTTTTTATAAAAAGCGCAGTCGCTACCGATGAGTAAATTAGCTCCCAGCTTGCGCAGATATCCTGCGTGCTGTTTTCCTAGTCCAAACGATCCAGTGGCCCCGTCGGCGTTTACTACGACACAGTCAGGCTTTTCCTTCTTTTTTAATTCGGACAAACCCTGTTTTATGCACCATATACCAGCTTTACCAACTACTTCACTTATGTACAGAACACGTATACCCAAGAATCACTCCCCGATTTTGTTATATTCACTCTCTAGTAGCTTTGTACATGTGTCACACTGCACAGTATTACCAAGCTCATCGTAGGTGTCGCGTAGATTATACAGGGCATCATAAAAATCTGGAATAAGGGATAAGGCTATTTCAAAGGAATTCTCTGCTTCTTTGTATCGTTCTTGCGAAAATTGCAGAACACCGTAATTATTCCATATTCTACCGTTTCCTGGATCTAAATCGAGAGCCGCAAGGTAGGCTGCTTCCGCGAACCCATCTTCTCCAAGTTCATGAAGCACAACACCAAGTGTATCGATCATGTCGGCCTCTGCGGGTTCAGCTTTTACCGCATTCACGAGAGCTCTCCGCGCTTCTGCACGTTTTCCCAAAGCCCGATAGCTCAACCCGAGATTAAACCACAGGATTCCGTTGCTGGGTTCCATCAATAACCCTTTTCTCAGACAAGCTATTGCCTCTAGATGGCTTCCTTCGGAAGCAAAAGATACCGCGCTGTCGTTGAGATATTCAGCATTTTCTTTCATAATAGCTCCTCCCAGGCGATTTGCATCCAGTCCCAGCAGGATTATAGCTGCTGGGAGAGTTCCTCAAGTCTATCGCGCAAATGAGCTGCGCGTTCAAATTCTTCCTGATCAACCGCTGATTGTAATTCCTTTTTCAAAAAAGAAACAACTGATGCCGGTTCTCGAACACCCTTATTATTTTCTTGATTGCTTGTAACACGATCCGCAGGCAACCCGTTTTTAGAAAGGATACTTGATTCTACATATACAGGACAATCCGCTCGAGCTGCAATGCATAAAATATCAGAAGGACGTGATTCCAAGTATACTTCTTTGTTATTCTGTTCAATAACAAGAGAACAGAGATAAGATCCTCTTTTGCACGCATAAATTTCTGCACGCAAAAGCCTTCCTTCAAGCGCTTCTATAGCAGAAAGCA
>DUOS01000082.1 GCA_012838745.1 Treponema sp.
GCTTCCCCCGCGCGCTACTGCCATGGTATACTGCCAATCATACGAAGGGGGTAGCTAGGTGAATATTGCGAGTGCAGATTTTATTAAAGGCGCTGTGGAGCCTGCAGGCTATCCTGCACTGAGTGTTCCTGAGTTCGCGTTTTTTGGGCGTTCGAATACTGGAAAGTCGTCTCTCATCAATATGATTGTAAATCGAAAATCCTTGGTTAAAACAGGTTCACGCCCTGGTATGACTCGTCAGATTAATTTTTTCCTCGTCAATAAAAAATTTGCTCTAGTAGATCTTCCTGGCTATGGGTATGCTCAGCGCTCTGCTGCAGAAAATGCCAATTTTGATCAAATGCTTGCTGATTATTGCAATCAACGTAAAGAATTAAAGGTTATGTTCTTTTTAATTGATATGCGCCGCGAACCCACCGAGGTTGAACGTGGATCTGTGGTGTACTTTTTAGAAAGGAATATTGAGACTATTATTGTGGGAACTAAATCCGATAAAATCGGCACCAATGATCGCTATAACAAAGTACGAACTTGGGCATCTTTCTTTTCCGTTCCGGCAGATTCAATTATTCCAACATCTGCACAAAAAAAACAGGGCAAGGACCAGTTACTTCGTCTTATCTCTGATCGTCTGTAGAATTTTCCTTTTTCCCCAACAGTCTAAAGTCTGAAACTGGTGTGCTGTACATGATGCCGAGTCCCGGGGTCGAAAGACAGGGCAGGGTGCTGATTGCATCTTTTATGGCGTGTGCGTTGGATTTTTCTGCTAAAATGAGAATGGTTTCTTTTTCTGGCACAATAGTTATTCCAAAAAACTTACCGTCTTCTGGTTTTCCTGTTCCCCGAGCATGCAAGATTGTGCCTCCGCGTGCTCCGGCTTTTCTGGCTTGTGTCATAATGTCTTCGGCATAGCCACGGTTGGTAATTACTGTAATGAGTTCATGGCTGTTATCTTTTTTCACTGTTTTTTCTCCTAGGTATATACAATATGAAATACCTGCATTTTTTTTATTATGCATGGGGTCTTCAGTTAATTTTCGATATACCGCGTCTTTTTCATTTGCGGTAACTAGAATTATAAGTACATCTTTTTCAATATCGCCAATGGCAAGCATGCGGAGTATTGCGGAGTTTGCGCTGCCTCGACCCACTAAAATTGTTGCGCCGATTGCTCCTGCATTGCGTGCAACTGCAGCAAGTCGCTGCCCTTGGCCGTGCTTTATTATACTGATTATTGCGTATGCATAGGTCATGCAGAACCTCCCTTTTTTTTTGTGAAGCGACTAAACAGCCATCCTAGTATTTGAATGCTCACAATTGGGGTTACTGCTATCATGGCAATAAGCCCAAATGCATCTGTAGCTGGATTTCCTCCCACCGAGCTCGACGCGCCGAGCAAGAGGGCTAAAACGAAGGTGCTAGAAAGAGGGCCAGAGGCCACTCCTCCGGAATCAAAAGCAATCGCAGTAAAGAGCTTCGGGCTCACAAAAGTTAGGAGTAGTGCTGCAAGGTACCAAGGGACTAGGAGAAACCAGATGCTAAATCCGGCAAGAACCCGCCACATAGAAAGCCCAACGGAGGCAGCAACGCCCAAGGCAAGAGCTGTGAGTAATATTGGGCGACGTATATTGCCGTCTGAAACTTCTTCTACCGTTTGCGTGAGCACCCAAATTGCCGGTTCAGCGCAAACGACGAGGGCGCCGAGTAGGCAACCAAACGGAATGAGTATTTGCTTGTTTTCAAGTTGCCCCATGAGGTAGCCAATCGTATTTCCCACCGGAATAAAGGCTGAGACTGTGCCAAGCATAAAAAGCACCAACCCTGCATAGGTGTATATGAAGCCAAGTATAATACGTTTGAGTTGTCGGGGTGGTAACCTGAGTAAAAAAACTTGATAAAACCCTATGATTACGGCAAGAGGCCCCAGAGCAAGAGCCATCGACTTAAGAATACCGGGTAGTAAAGAGGCATACGAATGTATGATACCCCCACTGTGAAATTCTGGAACAATAGACACAGCGTTCATAATTTGTTTGCTTTCTTCTGAAGAAACCTTTCCTTTGAAAAAGGCTAAAATTACAACTGCGAGCATGGGCCCGATTGAGGCAATGCCGATGAGTCCAAAACTATCGTCTTCCGCGGATGTATCGCTACGAACAGCTGATATACCCACTCCGAGTGCGATGATAAAGGGTACGGTCATTTGGCCAGTAGTTGCTCCACCTGAATCGAAGGCGAGTGCAACAAAAACTGGAGAAACTCTGGTTGCAATAGCGAACACAATTAAGTAACTAATAATGACAATTAGGCGAAAAGGGATTTGGAAAACGGTACGGGCTAGGGCTATAAGAAGGAATATACCTACACCAACGGCTACGCTGTAAACTAGTTCGAGGGTTGTTACTGAACCAGTTACCCGTTCAGCTTGTTGCCCAAGTATGATCAGGGAGGGTTCGGCAATGGTAATAAGTATGCCGATAATGAACCCCGAAATGAGCATAAGCGGGAGGCTTCGTTTTGCGGTAAGAGCAGCACCAATAAAAGATCCAGCGGGCATTATGCCAATATCTGTGCCGGTAAGAAATATGGTGAGACCCAAAATAATGCACACCGTTCCAATAGTAAAACTGACTAACAGGTCCGCGCCCAAGGGTGTAATAGTTGCGGACAAAATAAAAACCAAAAGCGCAATGGGCAGAACAGCGATACTGGTTTCTTTAAGTTTTATGAGGAAGTTCATATAATTGGTTGAGTGTATCATGGGTTGACAGAATCAACAAGTTTACGGGATAATCTAGCATGGAAACACGTAATATTTTTTCGAACATCTCTCCCCTTGATCATCGTTATTCTCTTGCTGATCCGTCTGTTTTTAAAAACATGTCTCGGTATATATCAGAAGAGGCTGCGATTATTTCCTGTGCACAGGCTGAAATTGCTCTGGTAAAAGCGCATCTCTCCTTACGGGATCAGCTCACTTCGGAAATCGAAGCGAAACTCGATTCTGTTACTGAGAATATAGATCCTTCCGCCGTCTATGCAGAAGAAGAAAAAACAAAGCATAACATTCGAGCACTGGTAAACGTGCTTAAAACAATGGTACCTGAATCAGTTGCTCACCTCGTGCATCTAGGTTCAACCAGCGTTGATATTCTTGATACGGCACTTTCTGTGCGGGTTCGCGACTGTGTTCAGCAAGTGGTTCTCCCTTTACTCAAGGAGTTGCTTGCTGTTTTGTGCGATCTTGCTGAGCGCGAAAGCGAAACTCCGGAGGTAGGGCGTACCCATGGTCAACATGCTGTTCCTATAACCTTTGGTTTTGCAGTTGCGGAATATGTGAGCCGTTTAGGCAAATGTATAGTAGAAATTGAAATGCGGTCGCATAATCTGCGCGGTAAATTAGCCGGTGCTGTAGGTGCGTACAATGCTACCAGCATGATTGTGCGTGATCCAGAAGAACTTGAACGCCGGTATTTAGGGTATTTAGGCCTCGAACCCTCTGAACATTCTACTCAATTGGTTGAACCAGAATATTTGCTTCGGCTTTTGTTGGAATGCAACGTAGCCTTTGGGGTTATCGCCAATCTCGCAGATGATTTGCGTAATCTCCAGCGCTCAGAAGTTGGAGAAGTATTCGAATATTTTAGTTCGACTCAAGTGGGTTCTTCCACCATGCCGCAAAAGCGGAACCCGTGGAATTCAGAACACGTTAAAAGCTTGTGGAAGGCATTTGCGCCTCGGGTTATGACCTTTTTTATGGATCAAATTTCAGAACATCAGAGAGATCTCACTAATTCCGCGAGCCAACGCTTTGTTGCGGATTATTTAGCTGGGTTCGCTCTCGCAATTTCGCGAATGAAGAGTATTGTTTCTGGCGCACAGGCGGACCGAGAAGGTATGGCCCGTAACCTCGCGAATGCGGGCGGAAAAGTACACGGTGGTGTCCTTGCCGAACCAGCCTACATTTTACTAGCAGAATCCGGTGTTTCAGATGCTCATGAAGTAATTCGAAACATAACGCTTGATGCAGAAACTAATCACATTACTTTTTACGAGGCGCTTTCAAAAAATGCCGACGCATTTTCGAGTATTACAATACAACTTAAAAAATTGGGGATGGACGATCCTGAAGGGTTTTTCGCAAACCCAGAACGCTATCGCGGTCTTGCGGTAGAAAAAGCAAAAAGTCTTGCTCAAAAATACCGCAAGCTTGCTGAGTCTTAATAAAAACCAAATGGAGGGTGACCACTATGATTACTATTAAAGAAACATTGTCGT
Organism: Treponema sp.; assembly: GCA_012838745.1. Lineage (GTDB taxonomy): Bacteria > Spirochaetota > Spirochaetia > Treponematales > Treponemataceae > Teretinema. The sequence goes on from DUOS01000082.1 coordinate 4,279, forward strand.
ACGACGACATATTGCTCGAGCCTGCCTATTCTGAGGTCTTGCCTCGTGAGACTGACGTGAGTTCTCTATTAGTGAGAGGCGTCCGCCTAAATGTACCAATAATTTCGGCAGCAATGGATACCGTAACCGAAGAAAAAATGGCGGTTGCCCTTGCTCTAGAGGGTGCTGCTGGTGTAATACACCGTAATTTATCGCCAGAAATACAGGCACAACAAGTTTCAAACGCAAAGCGCTATCTAAACTGGGTAATTGAATCTCCTATTACCGTGGAAGTTGATCGAACCATAGGTGATGTTAAACAGACCATGCAACGGTACAATGTATCTGGCTTGCCAGTAATAACTCCCGATGGCGTTCTCGTTGGTATAATTACCGGCCGAGATTTGCGGTTTTGCCGTGATGATAGCCTACTCGTTCGAGACGTAATGACTAAGGAAACCGTCGTTACCAAAGGCAAACCTACGGTAGACGATGCTCGTAAAAAATTTGATAAACACCGCATAGAAAAGCTACCCGTTATTGATTCAACTGGTCATCTTACTGGCCTGATTACCGCAAAAGACATGGAAAAACAAGAACTTTTTCCTAATGCCGCTCGAGATGAAAAAGGCCGGCTTATTGTAGGAGCCGCGATCAGTAATAACGACTGGTCGGTGCGTATTCCCCTTCTTACTGCAGCAAATGTAGACTTTGTTGTATTAGATACCGCCCACGGCGACTCAAAAGGGGTATTAGACGCAATACGAGGTATTCGCAAAAACTTTCCTGATCTCCCTGTTATTGGCGGGAATGTGGCGAACGCAGAAGGCGCTCGCCACTTGGTTGAAGCCGGCGTAGACGCAATTAAGGTTGGAGTGGGTCCTGGATCAATTTGTACAACTCGGATTGTTTCTGGTATTGGTGTTGCCCAGTTCTCGGCCGTATATGATTGCGCCGAAGAAGCGGCAAAGGCAGGCATTCCAGTTATTGCAGACGGTGGGATAAAATTCTCCGGCGATATTACCAAGGCAATTGCCGCTGGGGCTAGTGTGGTTATGATTGGCAACCTTTTTGCCGGTCTTAAAGAAGCACCGGGCCGTGAAATAATCATGGATGGTCGTTTTTACAAGGAATACCGTGGCATGGGTAGTATCGGTGCGCTAAAAGACGGCTCCGGAGATCGCTACGGAATTACGAAAGATGAAACTCCCGTTCCCGAGGGAATAGAGGGTCGCGTCCCCTATAAGGGCGAACTTACCGATTTTTTACACCAAATGGTCTCTGGATTGCGAAAAGGTATGGGATATTGTGGCTGTGAGAGCATTGAGGAATTGAAAAAGTACAGGAAATTTGTTAGAATCACCGCGTCGGGTCTCCGAGAAAGTCATGCGCACGATGTAACAATCACGCAGGAGGCTCCGAACTACTCTCGATATTAAGCAGGTAAGCATGAATGTAGTTGTCATCGGCGCCCAATGGGGTGACGAAGGTAAAGGCAAGATCGTTGACTATCTTGCAAGTGATTCCCAGTGTATCGTACGATTTTCTGGCGGCGCTAATGCCGGGCACACGATTGTAAGCGAGGGCGTTCAGTATGCCTTGCATCTTGTGCCATCTGGAATTTTGCATCCCAATAATACCGTGTATCTTGGTGCAGGAATGGTTATTGATCCAGAAGCTTTGTTTAACGAGCTTGAAATGCTCAAAAGCCGGGGTATAGAGTGGGAAGGTCGCGTATTTATTTCCGATCGCGCCCATCTTGTTCTTCCGAGCTACCGTGAGCTGGATAAAAAGCGAGATAGCGAGCGAAAGCGTCCTATTGGAACTACCGGTCGTGGTATTGGCACAACGTATGCAATGAAAAGCCAACGCGATGGTATCCGCATAGCTGATTTGGGCTGGAGCGAAAAAATAAGTGAGTTGGAAGAATCCGACCGCGCATTTTTGACTCCGTTTATCAGCCGTCTTACTTCTATGAAGGTCAACTTGACCTATGAATTATGGAAGGGACGTGGTAAAAAAACGTTATTTGAAGGTGCACAAGGTGTACTTCTTGATTTAGACTTAGGAACCTATCCCTATGTTTCTTCTGGGTTTTCATCAGCCGCAGGAGCAGCCATTGGTGGCGGTGTTGGTCCTCGTGCTTTAGACCGTGTACTCGGTGTGTTCAAGGCCTACACAACCCGTGTGGGAAATGGCCCAATGCCTACTGAATTTGATGAAGATAGCCAAAGCGAGTTGTACAACTTTGTACGCGAAACTGGCCGTGAATACGGTGTTACTACTGGGCGCCCACGCCGATGCGGTTATTTAGATCTCGTTGCACTACGGTATGCCTGCCATGCAAACGGGATAGATGATCTCGTTCTTACTCATCTTGATGTGTACGATACTCTCGATGATATTGAAGCCTGTGTAGGGTATAAAATTAATGGAAAAGTGACCGAGGAGTTCCCATCTTCCGTGGAAGATCTAAAAAAAGCGAAACCTGTTCTTAAACATTTTCGTGGATGGAAAAGCGTTCTCAAGGAATGCCGTTCCTTCGATGATTTACCCGAAGCTGCTCAGAATTACGTCAATTTTATAGAAGAATATTGCTCTACTCGTATTGGAATAATTTCTGTAGGATATGAACGAAACGATACCTTTATGTTACATGATCCTTGGTCGAAATAAATTGACATAGGGATATATATCCCGTACCATATTGTGAGGAAGTGGTGGAAGAATAAACGCTTCTACCACTTTTTTTCTGCCTATTTTTCATAATGACAAATATTGAAAAAATGTCGAATACGATAAGGAGAACAGATGCTAACCATTGAAGATATTGGTTCCTATACATTCCCCGCAATGCTTGCTCATACACTCGAAAAGTTTTCGGATAGACCAGCTCTTTCCTTTATAACGGACGAGCCGATTAACTATGCCGAGGTGGGCGAAAAGATTGCCACTTTACGCGAAGCTTTGTACTGCAGCGGTGTTGAACAGGGTGATCGCGTTATTCTACTTGGGCCAAGTAGCCCTGAGTGGGGAATCGCCTACTTTGCTATAACTACAATAGGTGCTATTGCAGTTCCCTTACTTCCAGATTTTACCGCTAAAGAAGTTGAATCATGTATTCGACACTCTGAAGCAACTACCCTGATTATTGCCACTCGTTTGGCTGATCGTGTACCCAATCCTGGCGAACTTTCTATAGAACGCGTGTTTCGGTTAGACGACCTCGATATGCTCGTTGGTTCTCTCGATCGACCAGGGCCAGTACCTATTATTGCAATTTCCGAAGAAGATACTGCAAGTATTATTTATACTTCTGGAACAACAGGCAGATCCAAAGGAGTTGAGTTAACTCATAAAAATTTGGTTTTTTGTGCTATCCGGAGTCAGTTCTTCCAGCGAATAAATAAGATTGACGTAGGCCTTTCCATCCTCCCCATGTCTCATGTATATGAGTTTACTATTGGTTTTTTAATGTTCTTTATGAACGGTGCCTGTTTGTATTACTTACAAAGGGCTCCCACAGTAAGCACACTTTTACCGGCATTAAAACAGATTCGCCCAACAATTATGCTGAGTGTTCCGCTTATAATGGAAAAAATCTATAAAAATAAAATTGTTCCAACTTTCACGACCAAACCATTGGTAGCAAAGCTCTACCGAATTAGTTTTTTCAGAAAAATATTCCACCGTATTGCAGGGCGATCTCTTAAAAAAACTTTTGGGGGACGCATTAAGTTTTTCGGTATTGGCGGCGCCAAGGTTGATCCAATCGTTGAACGGTTTATGAAAGAAGCAAAATTTCCCTATGCAATTGGCTATGGTTTAACTGAAACATCCCCGCTTCTTGCCGGTTCCGGCCCTAAAGTAACTCGCCCGGGAACTATTGGTGCAATTATGCCTGGCGTTGAAATGCAGATACGAGATCAAGATCCTAAAACTGGTATTGGTGAGGTTGTTGTTCGTGGCGAGAACGTGATGAAAGGCTACTATCGCGATCCTGAAATGACGGCCCAAGTAATAGACGAAGATGGCTGGTTTAATACTGGTGATATTGGATCTCTTGATAAAAAAAACCGCCTTTCTCTTAAAGGCCGATCAAAGAACTTGATCCTCGGTTCGGGTGGAGAAAATATCTACCCAGAAGATATTGAGTTTGTACTTAACCAGCACCCACTCGTGAGTGAGTCCCTTGTTGTTGAGGGAGAAAATGCCTCTCTCGTGGCTTTAGTTCAGATTAATGAGGAAAAAGTTGCAGAGGAGACCCGTAAACGAGAAGAGAGAATGGCGGCAAATCCCGTACAAGGATTAACCGAAGCTATGGGAGATGCGGTAAACGATGCAGTAAGTGAAGTTTCCCACATGTTCGCGTACAAACGTGAGGAAATTCTTGCTGAAATAAAATTCTTTGTAAACGAAAATGTAAACCGAACATCGCGGGTAACTCGTGTTGAGCCCGTTGAGGAATTTGAAAAAACCGCAAGCCAAAAAATCAAGCGCTATTTGTATACCATTAAGAAATCAATTCAATCGGTTGGAAAATAATAATTTGCTCAATTTCCAACGGTAAATCGAACGGGGTATCGGAAGCGAACAGCTACTGGTACCCCGTTTGCGTATGCGGGTTTGCATCGTAATCCTGTAAGAGCCGCGACAGCAGCATCTGCAAAACCGAACCCTGGATCCTTGAGTACGCGAATTTTTCGTATAAGACCCTCTCTGTCAATGTACAATTCCAAATAGACAACACCCTCAACTCCCTGCCGCAAAGCAATTGGTGGATATTCAATTCTATCGAGAACTTCCTGCGTGGGGATGCCGGGAACAATCGAAATCTTATGCTGGGGAGTGTAGTCGGGCTCGGCGTTATCAGTCTGTACCTCCACAACATCATCTTCTGTTGTTATAACCGTTTCTGCAGAAACTGGTTGGTTATACACGATAGTTGTATCAGGTTTTTCTGGCGGTGGAATATATTCTTCTACATCAACAAGCTTGAGTATTTCATAATCGGAATCTCTAACTTCAGTTTGAGGAGGTGTGGAAAAGCGAAGCAGGGCGAATGCTACGATATGGATAAGTACTGCGAAAAAAAAGATGATGCTGTATCGATGTCTGATAAATAACGATTGCACTATTTTTCTTCCTCAACAACAAAACTAACAACACGGTGTTGAAGCCGCTGTAAAATTGAAACTACCCCATTAACAGAGCTGTAGGGAGTGCGCCTATCTGCAATAATATGCACCCTGGTTTCTGGCCGCTGCGAAAGAGTGCTGGCAATAATTCCTTCTAGTTCTTGCGTGTTTACATACTCACCAGAAACGGAGATTCGTCCATTTTTCTCAACCCAAATTTCTAAGTTTTCAGATTCTTGGGTGCGTTCCAAGCGCTTTGCCTCGGGGTATTCAATTTTTACTTCGTACCGCTGATTAATGAGGGAAATGAGCATAATGAAAATAAGCAAAAGGAAACCAATATCAGACATTGACGACATAGGGATGATTGGGTTTCTTCTTCGCCGTTTTAGTTGCATCATGGCTCGACCATTTTGAATGAGAAGTTTTCCACATCAAGGGTTCGTATTTCATGGATTACGGAAATAACCGATTGGTATTCCGCATCGGGGTGTATTTTGAGTAAAAATATGAGATTAGGCTGTGTTTTTTGAAGGGCTTCAGTTTCGCGGCGAAGCTCCCCCGCACTAATTCGGGTTCCATTAATAGAAAGAATACCGGATGCGCTAAGATTGCACACTAAAAGATCTTCAGTTTTTACCACACGAGGCTTTTCCTTGTCTGGTAGATTCATGAGAAAACCCTTGTTAATAGTAAACCCTGCAATCACTATAAAAAAGATAATCAAGATAAAAGAAATATCGTTGAGCGCACCTGAATCAGCTGGATCGTTGGGCTTTCGCCGTTTCATTAACTGAATCATTAGATATTTTCCATTTGTTCCGGATACAAAATTTCTGAAACAATATCGTTTACCGCCTTGGTGATGTCTGCGGCAAAAGTTTCAACGCGCTGAATGAGCAGGTTGTAAGCAATGAGGGCTACGATAGCGATGCTCAAACCAAAAACAGTAGTAATCAGTGCTTCGTAAA
>DUOS01000083.1 GCA_012838745.1 Treponema sp.
CTGAATTCAACGATAGTAAGTGGGAAACAATAGAGATACCCGGTAAGCTAAACCTACCTAAAGGTGGCAGTTTTTTCTGGCTACGAAGCACAATTACTATTCCGAAAGAATTAGTCGGGCAACAACTATGGTTTGCAAGCGGAAAAACCTTGGCAGCATACGACTTATATGTAAACGGAGAGTATCTTGGCAGTCGAGGCCGTTTACCTCCAGAGTACTATCTACAACAAAATATAAATGATCTTGTTTTCCTTCCAGAAGCCCTTCTATTTAGCAGTGAATTACACATAGCCCTACGCTGCTATTATAGCAGCGTACAAACCGATCTGACTGGATTTACGTTGGCAAATAAGGCTGAAGCAACCTGGTTACAGGGAATCCCTGTTTTTTTTAACATGCGCATGTATGTAATTTTGGCCGCCATCTGCCTCTTTCTGGGCATTTATTTTATTGTTCAATTTCTTGGTAATAATGAAGATTCAGCCAGTATATGGTACGCACTTTCACTCTTGCTCATAGCAATTTATTTTTTTGATATGGGCTCAGAAGTCGTCTTGGTCCCACTACTTCAAAATGCCATTGCCCGCAGCGCAATGGCTGCATCGCTAGGGTTTTTGCTTTTGTTCTTTATAAAATTTTTTAACACCCAGGGATATACCGTAATGAAGCGCGTAGTGCCCATAAGCAGTATCGCACTCACCGTTGCGTATATCCTAAACTATCGCAGCAATGTTGCCATTACAACTATATTTAATCTCAGCCTCTTGCCAGTATTTGCCGTAATATTTTTTACCCTTCGCACGGCAATAAAAGCCTGCAGGCGCAAAAACCCCGATGCCTACCCAATATTAGTTGGCCTCATAATAGGATTAGGCTTCGGTATTCACGATATTGTCTACCAAGTCTTGGGAAAAAATCCTTTTGCTTGGTTGCAAGGAATCACTTTTTTTATGCTAAATCTATCGGTTTTTGTTGCTATGTCGGCAAAAGCCGCGCGAGCCCAAAAGGAAAACTGTAACTTCATTACTGAAACAGCAGAACAACACACACGAATGAGCCGCATTGTAACGAGCGTGCAAAATATGATGCAGGAAACCACCGATGTTACCAAAACGCTTACTGTAGCAGTAAAAGATATTAGTGATGAAATTGGGCTATCCAATAGCAACGCTCACGAAATATCTGGGCTCATCCACCTACAGCGGCAGGGTTTAGACAGCGCAAGCAGCGCAATTAATCATTTACTACGATCCATCCAAAACGTAAATCAAGAGTTAGCGGCCGAAGCTATTTCTATCGAAAGCAGTGCCAAAGATACAGCAACACTTATAGAAGGCTTTGCGGCAGTAAGTACTATGCTGCGCGATACTGCTGTGTTTACCGACCGCCTAAGCGATATTACGAGCCAGGGCAACGAACACATGGCAAAACTAAGCCACACCATGCTAACAGTACAAGACCTTTCTACCCAAATACGCTCCGTGGTAGACGCCCTTAACGATTTCGCCGAACGCACAAACTTGCTGGCTATGAACGCATCTATAGAAGCAGCCCACGCTGGCTCAAGCGGAGTCGGCTTTGCAGTAATTGCACAAGAAATAAAAAAACTTGCTGCAGCCAGTGGCGAACGAGCGGGTAAGATCAATGAACTCGTAAAAGCTATTGAACAAGCCATCCAAGACACAGCTCACCATAGCGACACCGTACGCGACTCTCTCCAGGAAATAGCAACAGGCGCCACTGAAACTGCGACCCATATTCATGAAGCGTCGGCACACACTGAACAACAACAACGATCTGGCACCGCTATTGCCAACGAAGCAGCAAAACTATCAGAATCTGCCCAAAGGATGATCCATGAAGTTGGCTCGCAAGAAACTTTTTCTACCGAAGTGCATGAGAGTATGAAAGCCCTCACCGCTAGTGTAAGTAGCACCGAAGATGCGGCAACCGCTATACTCGAACGTAACACAAACTTGGAAACACAATCCGCGCAAGTCCGTCATGCAACAGACAGATCTCAAGCCGTAAGCGCAGAACTACAACGGCTCCTTGCAAATCCATAATTTTATATATAAGAATCATAGAGGAATGGGCGTGTCCAGATTTTTTCGTTACAGACAAAAAAATCTGGCCGGGCTTTCCATTCCAAGAGAAACGGCAAAAACCGTTTCTCATTCCATTTCAATCCCTCACGCGAAGAAGTTGTAACAAATTTTTCATACGTTAGAGTTTTCCTATGGTTTTTCTCATAAAAACACAGTAAAAAATAATAATCATGATAATGCACCCTACTATGGTATATACTTATAGTGAAATTTTCTTCAAAGTTTCACGGAGGGTTTATATGATTTTTAGAAAAAAGTACCTTTTTACCAGCATTAGTGTCATTTTTTTATCCTTTTTGTATCTTTCATCTTGTTTTCAGCCTCTTCAATCTCAGGATGAAAATGGATCTGTACTACTAAAAATTGCGGTTCCTGCTTATCCTTCTACCACCGATACAAAATCAGGGGCACGGTTTATCCACCCCGATACAAAATCAGTGGTAATAACCGTAACGGCTAGTGATATGAAGGATGTAACAGAAACAAAACATCTTGCTACCGGTGAATCGGAAATCATTATTGAGTTGAAAACAATACCTAGTGGAAAAAACCGCACAATAGAAATAAAGCTTTTTGGTGAAGGAGCTGAACCTCTTGCAGAAGGAAGCACCACAATTGATATAAAGGCAAATATAGTAAACCCTGTATCTATTACAGCAATACCGAAAAGCGTAAGCACTTTAACAATTGGAACTCCCTCAGAGAAAATCTCCAGCACTATGAGCGGGAAAACTCAGGTATATTCATTTAATGTTGAAGGTAAAGAAAAGCCCTATGAGGTGAGTACTGTTCAAACCATTAATTCGCCTGTTATATTTAATATGTTCGATAGTGCAGGCAATAAAGTTTCTGCCATTGAAGAAGGCAAAACTTCTTATACGTTGAGCACGGGAACCTATTTTCTAAGTGCGACTCTGCCAAGTGACTATTCTACCGAAACAAGCATTATTCTAGAACTCGCTCAGGCTCCCGAAGCCCCAAAAAACTTTAAAATTACTGCGTTTGACGGTGAGTACATAACCTTGGGATGGGATAAAAATCCTGATATTGTAGAAACGCATACTATATCTTACGGAGGAAATGAGGAAACAGTGGGTGCTGAAGCAATATCTTACGATATAATTTTTGGTGATGGTTTTGAATCAGAGACTATCTTTACTATAGTCGCAAAAAACAAATTTGGTGTTTCGCAATCTGCAACCCTTACATACATTGCTGCAACTAAAATAACGCTAGATAGAACTTCTCTAGTATTAGGTGTGGATAAAACAGTTCAACTGACAGCGAAAGTAACCCCAGAGGATGCATCGCTTAAGGCTTTTATACAATGGTCTTCGACCGATCCGAATAGTGCTACGGTTGATAAAACTGGAGAAGTTACTGGTATTGTAAGTAGTTTGCCTAGCTTCGTTGGAATTACTGCAAAACTTCATGATCGTCTATCCGCTACAGCTGACATTTACATAGACTCCAGCGGTTTTGCTAATGGCTCAGGCACACAAGACTCACCATATCTGGTTACAAATGCCCACGAACTTAATTTGGTTAGATATGCCATGAATGCTTATTTCTCACAGACGGAACCGATCACACTTACCGAAATCTGGACACCTATAGGAAGGAATAGTGGTAGTTTTACCGGAACCTATAAGGGCAATGGAAAATATATTAGAGGTTTGAAGATTACAAGCTCAGAACTTGGTCCAGTAGGCTTGTTTGGAGTTACAAACAACGCCACGTTAGAAGGTATTGGGCTTATTGGAGTGGATATATCTTTAGAATCTTCAGAGTACAACATTGGGGCTCTTGTGGGTTCAGCGCACAATACAACCATTAGCCGGTGCTTTAGTAATGCATCAATTCAAAGTTCTTCCACCGGCAATGTTGGCGGCCTTGTTGGTTATAGCAATGGTTCGGATATTGAAAACTGTTACGCAACCGGTTCTATGTTCGGCTCAAGTGATGTTGCCGGTTTGCTTGGTTCTGCTACAGGCGGCACTATTACAAACTGTTATGCAGCTTGTTCTCTTGGACAAAGCGGCCAGGGCCTAATTGGCGGGGATGCAAACGGCGAGGCAAAAATTACGAGTAGTTACTGGGATACGCAAGTTTCCTATGCACTAGAAAGCTCTGGCGGTGGAACGGGATACTCGACGGCGGAAATGAAGGAAAAAAACACCTTTATTGATTGGGGCTTTGGAACTATCTGGTTTATTAAGGAAGACAAGACGTATCCATCGTTACACCCAATCGCGGTAGAGGTTGAGGGTACCAATGGAAAGCTAGTGCATACCACTGGAGATACTGTTGATTTTGGTCAAGTACAGAGTGGATATCCTAAACAAATGGAGTTTACCATTTATAATAATGGAACAGAACCTATAACTCCCGTAGTAACCCTTGAAAATGCAGAATCCTCAGCATACAGCTTTAATCCTCCTTTTTCTAGTGAGCCTATTGCTCCAGGTAATTTTAAAACTTTTACTATTGTATTTACGAATTCTTCTGAAGACAAAGATCCTTTGGGTGCTTTGATAATTTCCAGCGAGAATCCTCCTGTGCCAGATTTTGTTCTAAACTTGACTGGTACATTTTGTGGCAACTAGTACAGGATGCAATGATGCTCCCCCCCTCCTCTTTGCCTGGCCGAGTGCCGGGCAAAGAAGGATTATGGTGGATAGCATTGAAAGCTGTGCGCAGCACTTGAAGGAGCATGGGAGGACCAATCCCTTGCTCCTTTCTATTGACGGCAGACAAACAGATCTTGCTCCTGATATCGGGAAACCTTTGGC
>DUOS01000084.1 GCA_012838745.1 Treponema sp.
ATTTTAGATCTTAAAACAGCTTCAAAAGACGGTCTCGATCCTCATTCACCAGATTATGATGATACCGTTTATCATTTGCGATTGGTGAAAAAGCTTTTCCAGCAATCGGCGGATCGGTATCGAGAGAAATATGAGCTATCCACCGGTCGCATAGATGATTTTCGTGTTGCGATTAATTATCTTCTCGCACTCAGACGCATCCATATCATACTCAATGAGCGTAATGAAGCCGAAGAAATAAAGAAAAAGGTTGATATCTGGAAAGAGAAAATGGAAAAAGATCACATACGAAAAGAAGCTGAGAAAAAGTTATGATGCGATCAGTCATACTTGATGTTGATACTGGTCACGATGATGCCGTTGCTATCATGATGGCTGGTAGAAGCTTGAGTATTAAGCTTGAGGCGATAACGGTAACCGCAGGAAACCAAACTCTAGATAAAACTGTACGCAATACCCTCAATGTTTGTTCTGCTCTTTCCATTAATGTTCCAGTATATCCCGGGATGAGCCGCCCTTTACTGAAAGATTTGCAAACTGCTCCGTTAATACACGGGGAGTCTGGGCTTGACGGGCCTGTTTTTACTGAATGTGCTATAAAATCAGAGAAGGAACATGCTGCTGTTTTTTTAGCTCGTAAAATTATGAACAAACCATCAGGAGAAATAACAATCGTGACTACGGGGCCTTTAACTAACATTGCAATGGCTATTCGTCTTGAGCCGAGTATTGTAGGGCGAGTGAGAGAACTTGTGATTATGGGTGGATCTATAGGCCAGGGCAATATAACCCCGGCTGCGGAATTTAATACCTATGCCGATCCAGAAGCTGCTAGTATTGTTTTTTCAAGTGGAATCCCTATTACTATGATTCCTCTCGATGTTACCCGTACTGTTTCTTTAACTCCTGATCGTCTCGCGCATCTTTCTCAAGTACCGGGAAAAGCTGCGGAACTGTTTACTGCAAGTATGAACTTTTATTCGACAGCTTGTTCCAAATATATTGGTGAGTCAGCCGCAATGCACGATCCGTGCTGTATTGCCTGGATTGAAGATCCCGCTTTATTCACGACTGTTAAAAAATATGTGGCTATTGAAACACTCGGTGTCCATACTCGTGGAAAGACTGTGGTAGATATGTCCGGTGTTTCAAAGAAAGAGCCAAATGCCCAGGTTGCTCTTACAATTGACGCGGAACGATTTTGGGCTGTGCTTGAAGAAGCTCTTTTACGGTATCATAACCTGGCATAGCGCTTTGTGCACCTTCTCCGGTAATGGATATGGCGGCAGCTGCATTTGCAAACCTGAGTGAATCTGATGCAGACATATCTTTCCCACGTGCAGCAGCGAAAGCCGCATTAAATACATCCCCCGCAGCCGTGGTATCCAGTGCCTTTACCGTAAACGCGGGGCAAAACCATTGTTCCTTTTCATCAAAATACCAAGACCCTATAGCCCCTGCTTTAATGATTACAGCTTGGGTTCCCATGTGAGCGAACTTTAGCGCGGCTTTTTGTGCGGAATCGTTAGTTTTTGGGAATACTCCCGTATAGAGTTGGGCTTCACTTTGATTAGGAGTAACTACGTCTATAAGCGACCATAGTTTTTTTTCTATTGGAACTGCAGGGGCAGGATCAAGAATAATTGTTCCTCCAGAATCCTTTGCAGTGCGTATTGCAGCCTCAACAGAGGCAATAGGAATTTCAAGTTGAAAAAGAAAACAAGTTTTTATACTAGGTTTTAGTTTGCAATAATTTTGAATTGTTGCAACTGCCCAGTTCTCATCGCAATCACCGTTAGCTCCAGGAACTACGACGATACGGTTATTTGCAACGTCGTCAATTTCTATAAGCGCCATACCGGTATGATTCTCTGAATTCGAGATAAACTGAGTGCTTACCCCGTTTATTTTAAGGTTTTCCCGAGCATTTTTTCCATCATCATCAGTTCCAACCTTGCCAGCAAAGAAAACTTTTTCCTTTGATTCTCTAAGGAGGCGTGCTAAAGAAACTGCTTGATTTGCCCCTTTTCCGCCAAAAGCCCGCGAAAAGGATTTACCAGTAAGGGTTTCTCCAGGATTTGGAAGATGGGGGACTCGTACGTTATAATCGATATTTATACTACCAACAACTAAAAATGAATCAAACATACCGGTAAGCCTTCTTTTTTCGAGGTTTTTAGGACTTCAAAGTAAAAAAACTTTCTATTGAGTTATAGAAAAATAAATCTTATACTTTGTATTGTGGACGTAGCGAACTGTTACGTCAAGAAAAATTTAGGAGGGTTTATGAAAAAGACAATTGCATTTGCAATGATTGTTCTGATGGCGTTTTCTATGTATGCCGGAGGAGGTCAGGATGCTGCATCAAAGGGTGATCGACCGACTATACGACTTATTACCGATGCTACGGGTATAGACGATAAGTCTTTTAACGCCGCAGCATGGCGGGGAATTCTCAGCTTTTATGGTGATACCTGGGATAACCAAAAGAATCGTGGTGTTTTGTATGACGTGGTAACCTGTCAAACACAGGATCGCTACATTCCTACTATCAAACAAGCTTCGGACGAGGGGTATGACCTTATTTGTGTAACAGGTTTTACTTTTTCTGACGCACTAGGAGAAGTTGCTCCGCTGTATCCTAATCAAAAATATATGATTGTAGATGTTGATTGGGTAACCGAACCAAACGTTATGCAGTTTATGTTTGCGGAACACGAAGGTTCTTACCTTGTTGGTGTTGTTGCTGCTCTCAAGGCTAAGGCAGACGGGATCAAGGATCCAAAATTTGGTTTTATTGGTGGTGTACCAGGTGTCGTTATTACCAAGTTTGAATTAGGATATATCCAGGGAATTCTTTCCGTTTATCCTAACGCGAAAATTGTTGACTACTATGCTAATGACTGGGGAAAGCCTGAACTTGCTAAAGCACAGGCAAAGAACTGGTATGATTCTGGTGTTTATGCTATTTATTCAGCCGCTGGTGGAACTGGAAACGGAACCATTGCACAGGCGAAAGAATACCGAAGTCAGGGTAGAAATGTTTGGGCAATTGGTGTTGATTCAGATCAGTACGAAGAAGGTATTTACAAAGACGGAGAATCCGCTGTACTTACTTCCATGCTCAAGAGAGTTGAAGCATCAACTGAATATGCACTACATTCGGTACAGAAAAAGACTTTTGAAGCAAAGGTTGTTGTTCTCGATATGCAGGCAGACGGAGTTGGTTATTCTTCTCGCAACAAGGAGCTTGGATCAGAAATTGTTCGAGCGGTAGAGGTTGCTAAAAAAGATGTTATTAATGGCAAAATAAAACTCTATGCTACCTATAAGGAAGCATTAGCAGCTAAGGCTGTTCCTGCAGGACTCGGCGCAAAAGACAACTAATAAGATCAGGTGTATACTGAGCTGTCCGGTCTCTTAAACTGGGCAGCTCTTTTTTTAAGTAATAGTCCGCAAGGAGTATTTAGTGGAATCTGTAGCAATTGAATTACGTGGAATAACTAAGATTTTTCCCGGAGTTGTAGCCAACGATAATGTTGATTTAGTAGTTAGGGAAAATGAAGTTCATGCACTGCTCGGTGAAAACGGTGCCGGAAAATCCACGCTTATGTCAGTCTTGTTTGGTATTTATGATCAAGATCACGGAACTATTCATATCAGGGGCAAAGAAGTTCAGATTAAGGATCCGAATGCGGCAACTCGTCTCGGAATTGGAATGGTGCATCAACATTTTAAGTTGGTTCATAATTATACCGTAACCGAGAATATAATTCTGGGAATGGAAAGTACTCACCGCCTTGGAATGCTTGATTTGGCCACCGCTGAAAAAAGGGTAAAAGCACTTTCAGAACAATATGGACTTAAGGTAAATCCTTGTGATCGCATAGAAGATATTAGTGTCGGCATGCAACAACGAGTAGAAATTCTTAAAACTTTATACCGCGATGCAAATATTCTAATTTTTGATGAACCTTCTGCAGTTTTAACTCCCCAAGAAATTGAAGAACTTATGGACATAATCCGTCGGTTAAGAGATGAAGGTAAAACTGTTATTTTAATAACCCATAAGCTTAAGGAAATAAAAGAAGTAGCGGATCGCTGTACGGTGCTACGCAGAGGTAAGCGTATCGATACTGTTAACGTAGCTGATGTAAGCGAGGAAAACCTTGCCGAGATGATGGTCGGTCGCGCAGTAAAGTTTGACATAGACAGAACTCCGGCAACTCCAGGTAAAATCTTTCTTGAACTTAATAATGTTTCAATTAAAAATTCTCGCGGAATTCCCGCCGTCAAAAATATTTCATTGGATGTTCGTTCAGGGGAAGTCCTTGGTATAGCAGGTGTTGATGGGAACGGTCAGACAGAACTGATTTACGGTATTACTGGAATGTTGCCGTTGGAAACTGGAACTATTACGGTGAACGGCAAAGATATATCCGCTCTTTCAATTAAAAAACGGATAGAAGCGGGCATAGGTCATATTCCAGAAGATCGGCAGCGTCATGGCTTAGTTATGAACTTTAGCCTCGCAGAAAACTTTATAATAAAAAATTATGACAAGCCTCCCTATTCATCTGCTTTGGGTATTTTAAATAACGATATTATGATTTCTCATGCTGATAATCTTATTACTGAATACGATATTCGTTCCGGAGGTGGGCCGCTTACAGAAGTTAGGAATATGTCTGGTGGAAATCAACAAAAGGCGATTATTGCTCGTGAAATAGATCTTTCTCCCGATGTACTCATTGTTGCCCAACCTACGCGCGGTCTTGATGTAGGCGCGATTGAATATATTCGAAAACGCATTATTGCCGAGCGAGACAAGGGTAGGGCGATCCTTCTCGTCTCTTTTGAGCTGGATGAAATTATGAATCTTTGTGATCGAATCGCTATTATTTCTCAAGGAGAAATTGCGGGTATATTTAATGAGGGCGAAGTAGATGAAAATGAAATTGGCTTTATGATGGCTGGTTCAAAAAAGAAAAAGCAAACGGAGGAAACAGTTACATGACCGGTGAGAAAAAAAAATGGAGTATACGTAACACCTTGATGACTTCCGACGCGGCTATTTCCGTTATGGTTGTTATCCTAGGGTTCCTTTGTGGAACCCTTCTCATCCTTGTAGTGGGGCGTAATCCTGTTGGAATGTACAAGGCACTTTTGCAAGTTCTTACTGGTTATAATATTGATAGGAACCGTTTTTATATACGCTATGTGGGTGAATGGCTTGCTCAGTCCATGCCCTTTATTCTTTGTGGTCTTTCCATGGGTTTTGCTGCACGCAGTGGCCTTTTTAATATTGGAGGCGAAGGCCAGTACGTAGTTGGTCTTACGGTTGCTCAATTCGTGGCTATTATGGGGCCGCAAATTACTGGGCTTCACTGGGTTTTAGCCTTAACTCTTGCCTTACTCGCCGGGGCTTTTTGGGGCGGTATTGTCGGTTTCTTAAAAGCAAAGTTTGAAGTTTCTGAAGTTGTAGCAACTATAATGCTTAACTATATAGCCCTGTATGCTTCGCGTATTCTTGTTATGCGCATACCTGGTACAAATACATACCGGACGCCGTCTTTTCCTGAAACAGCCTTGTTGCGCTCAAGTTTTCTTGAACGTATTACTGGTGGTTCCATGCTAAACCTCGGAATAATTTTTGTTTTACTCTCTGTCGTGGTTTACTGGTTTATTATGGAAAAAACCCGTACAGGTTTTGGATTACGGGCTACCGGATTTAACAAAGAGGCAGCTCGAGCAAGTGGCATACCGGTCGTAAAAAGCATCATTCTTTCCATGGCTATAGCTGGGGCTTTTGCTGGCTTAGCCGGTGGGATTGTAGCTCTTGGATCATTCCGCTTTGGGCGTGTTCTTGCTGGCAATGACGGGTATGGATTTGCCGGTATTGCGGTTGCTCTTGTTGGAAACAGCACAGCCCTTGGAACTATGCTCGCTGGACTTCTTTTTGGTATGCTCGCGAGCGCCCAGCCCCTTATGGAATCAAATCAAATTCCTAAAGAGATAACCTTTATTATTCAAGGACTCGTTGTTGTATTTATTGCGATACGTACTGGATTCCGCATTTTGATCCACTATTCGCAAAAAAAGAAATCTGCGCTGGAGGGTGTTGAAAATGAGTAGCTTACTGGGGAAAATTCCTACTATTCTTATGTTTGTTTCTCCCATTCTCATTACGGCTACTGGTGGGATGATTTGCGAACGTTCAGGTGTGGTCAATATTGCCCTTGAAGGGCTGATGGTCTTCGGTGCTTTTGCCGCAGCGACAATACATTACTTTCTTGAACCAGTAATGGGAGCTCAATCAATTTGGATCGCTTTATGTGCAGGGGCTCTGTTCGGCATGATTTTTTCTTGGGTTCATGCCTTTGCCTCCATTTCGCTTAACGCTGATCAAACTGTTTCTGGAACGGGAATAAACCTCCTAGCTGTGGGTGTTACCATTTTCTTATCACAAATTTTATTTAAGATGGACAGGACTCGTCAGTTTAGGCTTGGTATGATGCCGAGTTTTGGTGGTATTTATCCCACTGCACTTATAGCTCTTGTAGTAATTTGTTTGGCTTGGTTTTTATTATACCGTATACCCTTTGGGCTCAGGTTGCGAGCATGCGGTGAAAACCCTCATGCTGCCGCTTCCGTGGGAATAAATGTTCGGCGTATGAGGTATACGGCAGTCCTCCTTTCTGGATTGCTTGCCGGTCTCGCTGGCGGCTGTCTCGTGCTAACTACTAACACCCAGTTTAATTCAACGACAGTAAACGGTCATGGATTTATTGCCCTTGCCGTTGTCTCTTTTGGACGGTGGAAGCCTTTGGGTATTGCTGGTGCATCGCTTTTATTTGGAACTGCTCTCGCTTTTTCAATAATTGCTAATGACTTTTCATTTCTTCGTGCATTGCCATCAGAAGTATTTAACATAATGCCCTATGCCATTACCTTACTTACCTTGGTTTTATTTAGTGGAAAGGATTATGCACCCCGCGCGGCAGGAACACCGTATGAAAAGGGTGTTAATTGATTGATACTTCTGGCTGCAGTGAGCCAATTTTTTCTAAGCAAATGGTTCTCAAGCTTTCGGAGGCTTTTTCAATAGAGCGTTGGAATGATCTAGTGCGTCCTTTTGAAATAATCGAAATGGATAAGGCTGCAGAACAATCGGTTTTAGCCTATACCCTTGGCAAGCTTGAAGAAGATCGGGGTAACCCAATAGATTGGGATCGAGTTATTTATAGCATTTTTTTTGATCTCTTACGTAAGATTGCACTCAGTGATATAAAGTCACCAGTACAAAGAATGCTTCGAACAGAGTATCCCAAAGAATATGCGAAACTTAATCAATGGATACTCGATCAGTATGAGCCTCTTATGGGCCAGGGTGTTCTCTTTAGTGCTTTTAGCGAATACTTACATAATCCAGATTCAAAAAAAGATACTACTTGGAAGGTTATGCGAGCTGCTCATAAGTATTCGGCAATACGTGAATTAGAAATGATTGAACGAGTAAACGAACCCTTTCGCACAGAAACGATTAAAAAGCAGCTCGCTTCGGAGATGAATGAGTTTGCTGATCTTGTCGGTGTCGCCGAAATTGCTCGTCATGGTCGCTTGTATCAGTTTATAACTAAGATTGAACAGCTTCGTTTTCAAACACGATGGAATCAAACGCCACGCATACCAAAAACAAGTGTGTTGGGCCATTCTTTTTTTGTAGCGGTGCTTGTATTAATAATGGGAGAGTCGATCGGTTTTTGCCCACAGCGTCGTTACAATAATTTTTTCTCGGCTCTTTTTCACGACTTACCCGAAGCGGTAACCAGAGATATTATTTCACCAGTGAAACAAGCCACAGATCAACTTTCTGCTATAGTTAAAAAGATTGAAGACCGAGTTGTAGAAAAAGAACTCTTGCCTCTCATGCACAAAGCCTATCGTCAGGAATTATTATCTTTTATTTCTAATGAGTTTGAAAATCGCATACGTGACAAAAATGGTCATATCAAATTTGTGAAATTTGACGAACTGCAACATCGATATAATTCAGCGGAGTTTAGCCCAATTGATGGAAAGCTCATCCGAGCAGCAGACCATATTTCGGCTTTTATGGAGGCCGATAGTTCTATTTCTTATGGAATAACCTCTGTTCATTTGCGAGAAGGTCGCCAAAATATTATTGGTTTATATCCACCGGGAATTAAAATAAACGGCCATGATATTGGCGCTTTCTTTGCATCTTTTCAATAAACTTATTCTAGAATAGTAATTTCAACGCGACGATTTAGAGCACGCCCATCGGAAGTTGTGTTATCTGCAATGGGACGGGTGCCCCCGTAACCAGTAAACATAAAGTTTTCTTCTGTTAGACCGCGTATTATTAACTCGTCAATAATACGCTTTGCACGCTTTATTGAAAGGCTTTTCTCACCGACTGGATTCCCTACATCTGCAGTATGGCCTTCAACAAGAAACCGCCCTCCGGAAACTTGCCGCAATGTTTTGGCAATTGCATCTAGTCTCCACGATTCTTCGGATAGAATTGTATCGCTATCTGCTAAAAATCGTATGTCTCGTATTGAAAGGCGTACCCCTTGGGCGGTAGTTTCAAGACTGAACGGTGCGTTTTTCGCTGTTGCATTTTTATCCGTTTTGGTCGGTTCGGTTGTAGCTTTCGGAATGCTTTTTCCTGCTGTGCTCGATGGAACATCCTGGAAAGCTGGGGTAGGGGTATCATATGGTTCTGTGTTGTCAGTTATGCTTGTTACTCCATAGGGCGTTGCTGCTATCAAGATGCTTGCATGATCAACAGGAGCAGGAACTTCTCCAAAAATAGCGGTGCTACCTCGGTAGCGGATGGTAGAACCATCTGCGTAATAAAAAATTTCATCAAGACGGTCGAGCATGAGTACCATGGATCCATGCTGAGCCGAAACAAGTATTTCTATATCATGGGTACCTGAAGCGTTTACTAGTTCGGGATCATCGCCAATATTTCTGCGGTATTTGTTTATGCGGGTGCCATATTTTGCCCTAATTCTGTGCACTGGTTCATCTCTGTACAATTCTTCGCCAATATATTGGTATTGAACCTGTATTGGCATAAAAGTGAGTCGTCCGTTATTCAAGGGATCAATAACTCGTATAGCTTCACCTTCCCAACGCTCTCCAACCGATACAGGTTCAGCAGGTAGCAGGGGAAAACTTCTAAGACGTGGATAGCCTGTTTCGTGAGAAACAGTAATTTTTCCTTGGGGTGTCATAGTAAACGATGTTTCAATTACTTCATCGAGGCTTTTAGCAGTTTTCTGAAGATCTCGGAGTGTTTGTTCAAGAATATAAAAATAACCAGAATACCTGCTACTTCCATCTGGATTAGAACGGGAGTTGAGTGTTGCTCGGGTTTCTCGGTTGGTAAGTCCTATATATTTACCATCGCGGTACTGAGACCAGTTTGAGCGTTCAACTTGATACCATTTTCCTGAAAGGGAACAAGATAGTTGAACTGGCTCGCATACGAGGGAAAATAAAAAAAATATACAAAAAAAGATTACGAAAAGTATTCGTTTATCAAAAATCAATGTCATAATTTTGTATTATACCATTATTTTAATTGAAAATGTGATATTATTAATAATTATAACTTTTGTAGGAGCTGCCATGAAAAAGGTTGATATTTTTCCCGAAGCATTGTTTTCAAGTTTGATAGACATACCCCTTTTTTCTCGCATAGATCGTTGTGATCTCGATGATCTTCCCACTCTTTGCGATCTTTATTCCTATGAACCAGACGAAAAAATTATTGTAGAAGGAGAAGTCTCCACTAGTATTTTTACACTTCTTTCTGGGTCGGTAGACATTCTTAAAAAGGGTAAAGAAAAAGAAGCTATTAAAATTTCAACCTTAGTAACCGGAGCCACTTTTGGTGAAACTTCAATATTTTTTAACGAACCAAGTACTGCAACCGTCAAGGCAACTGAATTATCCCTTGTTATGGCTTTGTCACGGGAAAAGTTTACAAAATATATCAACCTACACCCTAGAGCTGGTTTGGTGATGATGACGTATATTGTCTTTGGTCTTCTGGAAAAATTGCGTTCATCTAATGAAATGATTGCACATGATAAAGAATTTCTAGTATCAAATGAAGATCTTGAAGCTATGAAATCCCTTTTTCCTCCTACTGTCGATGACATCCTTTCCATGTAAATGCATTATGAGATACATTTTCATACTTCAGTATAAGGATTAAGGATGAAATGGCCGACAATAAAGCGGATGGACACCAAGAATAGTATGCGTTTATCAGCGATTCTGTGCTTTTTTCTCTTCTTATTGCCGTCTATGTTCTCCAAGGATATGATTCATATCCTCAAAAAGGGAGAAACACTCTACGGCGTTAGTAGAAAGTACAAAGTTTCAGCTGACGCGATCATGCAGTATAATAATATCTCAAATCCTGATAAACTACAGGTTGGTCATAAGTTGCGTATTCCTAGTGTATACACTGTACAAAAAGGTGATACCCTGTATGGAATTGCTCGAAGTTTTTCAGTTCCAGTAGACGAGCTACTAGCTTCGAATAAGCTCAACCGAGAGACAACCATACGTATTGGCGATGTATTGCATATTCCGGCAATAGAAACCAAAACTGAAACGACAGTAACGGTTTCTAATCTTCCGGTTGTAGTACCAGCATCTCCTATTGTAGATCCTCGCATGTATAAAACGAGAAAAATTGATTCTACCGTTATTTGGCCGGTTGATGGTCGAGAAATAGCATATCTTTCGGGCAAATTATATGGTGTATCTATTACCTCGGATAAAAACAGTGAGGTAAAGACGGTTTCGTCGGGTATTGTATTGTCTACTGGACCCTATCGTGGATTTGGACAAGTCGTTTTTATACAATCTAAAAATGGGTATATTTATGTGTATGGTGGATTATCACGTATGAATGTTCGCCCAGGGGATGCTCTTTCCTTTGGAGACGCACTCGGTGTAGTCGGTGCAGATTCTCTTTCAGGAAAACCGCAACTATATTTTATGGTATACAACAAGGATAAGCCGATAGATCCTGCAAAGGCTCCTCGGGGGTGAGTAGCGATTTAGGATTGCATAGAAACAACATGGAAAAAGAAAAAGTAAGTAAGACTAGAAAAAAAACAAAATCCGCAAGCAAAAAAACTCAGTTAAAAACGAGTCCCAAAAAAAAACAGGCAACTAATGATATTGATCCCTTAGCTCTTTACCTCAAACAAATTTCAAGGTACACCCTTTTAACTGTCGACGACGAACAGGAAATCGGAAAAAACATACAAAATATTAAAATTTCTATTGTTTCTCTCAAGGAATCTTATCAGGATAACCTTTCTGATTCTTCTTATGTACGAGAGTCGGAAAAATTAGAATTGATGCTTCGAGAATTAAAAAACCGTATGATTACTTCTAATCTCCGGTTGGTTGTTTCAATTGCTAAAAACTATCAGCATAGGGGCTTGGGCTTCTTGGATCTTATAGACGAAGGAAATATAGGCCTTATAGAAGCGGTAGAGCGCTTTGATTATACCCGCGGATGCCGATTTTCTACCTATGGAACTTGGTGGATACGGCAAGCTATTATAAAGAGCTTGGCAGACAAGGGAAGAATTATCCGTATTCCTATCCATATGCTTAATACTATCAGTAAATGTTTCTTTGTTGCAAAACAACTTACTCAAGATCTCGGTCGAGATCCTAGCCCAGAAGAATTATCTGAGTATTTACAAATTCCACCACAACGTATTCAAGAAATCATGAGTCTTTCCCAGGAAACGACAAGTCTAGATACAAATGTTGATGAAGATAATAATACCCGCCTTGCCGATCTTATTAGCGACGACTCCCTAGTGGAACCCTTCGAATTGGTATTTAATGCGACCTTGCAGGAAACCATGGACGAAGTGCTTAGTCAGCTTACCGAACGGGAAATGAGAATAATAAAATTACGGTTTGGACTGACTGATAAGGGGCCCTTAACGCTCGAAGAAACGGGAAAGCTTTTAGGGATAACTCGTGAACGGGTCCGACAAATTCAAGCAAAGGCTATTGGGAAACTGCGTAATCATACTGTTTTAGAGGCGTTTTACGAAGACTGATTTTTTCTGCATACATTAAAAAGTTCAAGACATACTCGCGCATCATCTTCCGCTCTATGAGCATCTTTTGCCTCAATACCAAAGTGTTTAGCCAGCTCCTGCAACGCATAGCGTGGTAATCTCGGGAATACTTCTTTTGCTAAAATTCGCGTATCTACTACACGATTAGCAAGCGGCGGAAGGAGGAGTCGGGCTAGTTCTTCGTTAATAAACTTAATATCAAATGGTGCATTGTGAGCAACGAGGGTAGACTGTCCAATAAACGAAAGAAAGTCTGGAAATACATCTGGACCAATGGGTTTATCAGCCAGCATCTCGTTGGTGATTCCATTTATTCTAGATGCTTCTACTGGCATGGGCCTTTCTGGATTGATTAACACCGAAAAGCGAGCCGATATACCACGAGAATCAAAGCGTATTGCTCCTATTTCTACAACCCTATTATTTTTGGGGTCGAGTCCGGTTGTTTCAGTGTCGAACGCGGTAAAAATGGTTTGTTCATCAGCGGATCGTAGCCAGTCGTACAGCCCCATGGATCAGGTAGCCTGTGCAAGTATATCCTGAATCTCTTCAGTAATAGACGCTATGAGCCTTCCTGCAGCTGTTTTTGCAGCTTCGAGATTACCGTTTTCTACCCTAACCGGACAGGACATATAAAACTTAATTTTTGGTTCAGTTCCGCTCGGTCGGGCGCTTATAACGGTTCCGTCTTCTAGAAAAAACTGAAGTACATTACTCTCGGGAAGATTTGTCTGTTCTTTTTCTAGTGGTAGTGCGGGATCGAATACAACACCTTTCTGTATATCTCTAATTTTAGAAACTTTTTTTCCTGCTATTGTAGTAAGGTTTTGACTTCTTAAAGACGCCATAAGTTTGTTCATTGTAGCGCCACCAGTTGATCCAGGAAAACCCTTGCTAATTGCCTTTTCTTCAAAGTATCCATGTTCGATATACAGTTCGTTTAGCCGATCAATGAGGCTTTTTCCTTTGCTACGCCAGTAAAGAGTCATTTCTGCACACATTGCTGCAGCAGATATACCGTCTTTATCACGTACTTCGGTTTCAACATTGTATCCATAGCTTTCTTCGTATCCGAAAATATAACTGTGTGATCCAGATTTTTCAAAGTCTGCCATAACTGCCGCAATCCACTTAAAGCCTGTAAGGCATTCTACCGTTGGTACACCGTATGCAGTAGCAATGCTGTCACCGAAAGCAGAGGTTACGATAGAACGGATGATGCCAGGATTTTTAGGCATTGTACCAAGTTCTTTTCGCGATAGGCATATATAGTCGGTTAGCAAGGTGCCCATTTGATTGCCGGTAATTAGGATAAAATCACCGGAACTCGATGGGACTGCCGCGGCAAAGCGGTCTGCGTCCGGATCAGTAGCCATTACTACGTCGGCTTTTTCCTTCTTGCCTAAATCGATTGCCATTTTAAGTGCGGCAGCCTCTTCTGGGTTTGGATAATCAACGGTGGGAAAGTCTCCATCGGGTTCTCGTTGTTCAGGAACGGTTATAACAGTGAGGCCTAGATCACCTAATACTTTTTCAACATGCATCGCACCGGTTCCATGCAAGGGAGTGTAAACAACCTTTACTTCTTTGGCTTTTTCACGGATCAGAGCCGGACGAAATAGTTGTTTTTTAACCATATTCCAGTAAGGTGTATCTATTGATTCATCTATGAGAATTAGTTTTCCAGAAGCTAAGGCAGCTTCTTTTGAAACTGATTTTACTTCGTCTACGGCACCAACTTCAGTAATAACTCCGGCGTCGTGGGGTTCAATGAGTTGGGCCCCATCGTTCCAGTATGCCTTGTATCCGTTATACGCGGGTGGGTTGTGTGAAGCGGTAACCACTACCCCTGTATCGCATCCAAGAGTTCGTATAGCATAGGAAAGTTCTGGGGTAGGGCGAAGTTCGGTAAAGAGATAGGTAGTAAATCCGTTTGCAGCGAATATGAGAGCGGTTGCTTCTGCAAATACATCGGAAAAGTGGCGAGAGTCATAGGCAATTACTGCTTTGAGTTCACCCTTTTTTGCCTTATCTGGGAAGGTCTTTATAAAATAATTTGCGAGACCCTGTGTTGCTCTGTTAATCACATGAGTATTCATGCGGTTCGTACCACCGCCGATCATTCCTCGAAGCCCACCAGTACCAAACTCAAGATCGCGGTAAAATCGATCCTCAAGTTCTTTAAGGTTATTTTCTTCAATGAGGGTGCGAACTTCGTCAGCAAAACGTGGGGTTTTTTCTGCGGCGCAATAGGCGCGAGCACGTTCAAGAATAATATCTTTTTCCATGGTGTTCTCCTCGGAATTAAATGGTTTTATGTCTTTCTTATAAAGTATAACCGCTTCTTCATACTTGAACAAGGATAGTGTTTTCTATAGTATAAAAGCATATTCAATTAATTTAATTTGGAGGCGTTATGACAATTCCTGAAATGCTGAGCCAGAGTGGTACTTTGACTCTCCTAGGATTGGGCGTAGTATTCAGCTTTCTTATCATACTCATTGGCTGCATGAAGCTTATAGAGATTGTAGTACGGGTTACCGGACTTGATAAGGAAGAAAATACTGTATCAAATTCAGGATCTACAGCGGCAGTTGCCGGCAACGAAAAATCAGTGATTGCTGCAATTGCAGCCGCTATTAAAGAAAAGCAAACAAGATAAGGAGACTATTAATGTCTAGGAAAGTAACTATATCTGATCTCGTCCTTCGAGACGCGCATCAGTCTTTGCATGCAACTCGCATGACCACTAAGGACATGCTTCCTGCATGTACAATGCTCGATAAAATCGGGTACAAAAGCCTAGAGGCATGGGGTGGAGCGACCTTTGATTCTTGCATCCGCTTCCTCAATGAAGATCCTTGGGCTCGTTTACGTTCTCTCAAAGCAGAATTACCCAATACCCCTATTATGATGCTCCTTCGTGGGCAAAATCTTTTGGGATACCGCCACTATGCCGACGATGTAGTGGATAAATTTGTTGAAGCCGCCGCTAAAAACGGTGTTGGAGTTTTCCGAATTTTCGATGCTCTTAATGATCCTCGTAACCTTAAGCGGGCTGCGGATGCTGCAAAGAAAACAGGCAAGCATGTTCAAATGGCAATTTCATACGCTACAACTCCTTATCATACTAATAAAATTTATGCAGAACTCGCCAAGGCATACGTGGATTTTGGCGCGGATTCAATCTGTATTAAAGATATGGCAGGTTTGCTCAAACCCTTTGAAGCTTATGATCTAGTAAAGGCTATTAAGAAGACGGTTGATATTCCCGTTCAGGTTCACTCACATTCAACGACCGGTATGTCGGTTGCTACATTGTTAAAAGCCGCTGAAGCTGGGGCCGACACCTTGGATACGGTAATTTCTTCAATGTCTATGGGAACTTCTCATAGCCCCACCGAAACTGTGGTTGAAATGCTCAACGGTACAGAAATGGCCACCGGCCTCGATATTAAGGCACTTCTTGAAATTGCGGCCTATTTCCGTGAAGTACGTAAAAAATACGCACAGTTTGAATCGAGTTTCCTTGGTGCGGATACTCGTATCCTTGTATCACAGGTTCCCGGTGGAATGCTTTCTAACCTAGAAGGTCAGCTTAAAGAGCAGGGCGCAGCAGATAAGATTGATGCTGTTCTCAAGGAAATCCCCCTCGTTCAAAAAGACTGTGGATTTATTCCTCTCGTTACTCCGACGAGTCAGATTGTTGGTACCCAGGCGGTATTTAATGTTCTGTTTGGTCGATATAACAACCTCACTGCAGAAACCCGTGATTTACTTACTGGTAAATATGGAAAAACTCCTGCAGCATGTAATGCTGATCTTGTTAAAAAAGCACTTGAAGAAAACAAGATGGAAGCTGTTGTTACACAACGCCCTGCAGATTTAATTACCAATGAATTTGATAAAATGGCCGAAGAAGCACGCAAAAACGGTGCAGGCGATTCGGTAGAAGATGTTTTAACCTATGCAATGTTCCCCAAGGTAGCTCCTAAGTTCTTTAAAGAACGAGAAAATGGACCAGTCGTCTTTGATACTCCTTCTGCATCGGCAAACGGTTCTTCGAATGGTGGTTCATATGTGGTAAATGTAAGCGGAACCGACTACAACGTCGTTTCTGGCCCTGCAGGCGAAACTATGAATCTTACTGTAAATGGAACTGCATACAATGTCGCCTTTAAGCCAGCAGGTTCAGCAGCAGCGGCTCCTACCGCAGTTTCCGGTGGTGCAGAAATTGCCGCACCAGTTGCCGGTACCTTGTTTAAAAACCTGCTTGCAGACGGAACCGTTGTAAAGACAGGACAAACAATAATACTGATTGAATCGATGAAAATGGAACTTGAAGTAAAGGCAACTGCCGATGGTCCTGTTCATTTTCATGTTAAAGAAGGTTCTCCAATTACTTCCGGTCAGTCAATTGCAACTATTGGATCAGGTGCACCTGCTGCCCCAGTAGCCGCTCCCGCTGCAAATGCTACTCCAGCTACTCCTGCATCTTCAGGTGGCGTTGGTATCCCTGCTCCGGTAGCTGGAACTCTTTTCAAGCAAGTACCTGCAGAAGGAACAGCAGTTACTGTTGGACAGACAATTATTATTATTGAATCGATGAAAATGGAACTGGAAATTAAGGCAACTGCTGCAGGCACCGTTCATTTCCTCGTCGCTCCTGGATCTCAGATTACCGCGGGTGAAATCCTAGCGGAAATTAAATAAGGCGGATTACATGATAGGCAACATTAAGTCAAAACGCCATATACTTAATATTACTGCCGCGATACTCGCTATCGCGCTAGTATATTCGCTTGTGAGCACTGTATTTGCGTCAGATTCTGATACACCTCATGCCTCAAATTTTAATCTTAACGTTAAATTAAAAGGCTCAGAAGGCGTTCCCACTATTTCCATTCCGGATTTTCTTTCTAATACCGTTGCGAATACTGGGTTCAAAGCTATTGCAACTGGCGTAGAAGAAGTCCCCGATCTAATTGATCCCACCAAGAATGACATTGTTTTTGGTTGGCAACGTTTAGTGATGATGGCTATAGGGTTTTTAATTATTTATCTTGGCGCCGGTAAGGGGTTTGAACCCCTGTTACTCATTCCAATTGGTTTTGGTACCGTTTTTGTGAATATTCCCGGAGCGGGAATGTATGCGGAACATTCTGGTATGCTCAAGATCATTTACGATGCCGGTGTTGGTAACGAATTCTTCCCCATGCTCATATTTATGGGAATTGGTGCAATGACAGACTTTGGTCCGCTCATTGCGAATCCAAAGACGGCTCTTTTGGGCGGAGCTTCCCAGCTCGGTGTTTTTGCAACCCTTTTTGGGGTAGCTTTGCTCAATCTAATCCCGGGAATCGGCTACAACATGTTTGAAGCTTCTGCCATTGCCATTATTGGTGGTGCAGATGGTCCTACCTCTATCTATCTTGCGGGTAAACTTGCACCACACATGATGGCGGTAATCGCGGTAGCAGCCTATTCATATATGGCTCTCGTACCTATGATTCAACCCCCCATAATGAAGGCGCTTACCACAGTGAAAGAGCGCAAGTATAAGATGAAGCAAATGCGCCATGTATCTAAAGCTGAAAAGATTTTGTTTCCTATTGGCTTGCTTATTCTTACCATCCTTCTTATACCGCCTGCAGCACCTCTTATTGGAATGCTTGCATTCGGAAACTTTGTAAAGCAACTCGGTACTGTAGACCGTCTTTCTAAGACCATGGAAAATGAACTTTTAAACATTGTTTCAATTTTACTTTCCTTGGGTGTTGGTTCACAAATGACCCCAGAAAAAATCATGAACCCCAATGCTTTAGGAATTATAATTCTTGGTCTTGTGGCCTTCTGCATTGCGACCGGGGGTGGTGTTCTTATGGCTAAATTTATGAACCTCTTCCTTAAGGATAAAATCAATCCGCTTATAGGTTCTGCTGGAGTTTCTGCCGTGCCTATGGCTGCTCGAGTTTCCAACAAAGTTGGTCTCGAATATGATCCTGGTAACTTCCTTCTCATGCATGCCATGGGACCAAACGTTGCTGGTGTCATTGGAACGGCTATTGCAGCCGGTGTGTTTATTTCTACATATGGCGAAGCGGCAGCCAAAGTTATTGCTCAGGTTGTAAAGTAAGCTAGTAATTACTTGGCTAAAATATTAAAAGGCTGCCCTTATGGGCGGCCTTTTTTCTAAGGATGGTAACAACGGTACATGTCTTCTAAGCCGTATATATTTCTTTTTCTTTTTTCTCAGATGCTTTTCTTTTCGTGTCGGGGTGAAAGTAGCCATGACACAAACTTCTATTTTGAACCCCAATCATATACTCAACAACAGTGGTTGCTTCTTGAATCTATAGAACAAACAAATGTACTTACTCAAAAAGAAAAAGCCTCACAAGTGCTTATGACGGGAATAGATGGAGATACCAAATTTCCCTTACACTTGTATCGTCATTTTGACGGAATTTTACCCGGCGCTATCTTGCTCTTTAGTTATAATATTGCAGCGACTCCTAAAAAGGTACATGACTATATTGCATCGTGCCATGTAGCCTTTTCCGAGATAGGTCGCATTCCAGTTCTTTTTTCAATTGACCATGAAGGAGGTGTTGTAAACCGGCTTTCTGGAGTTACTTCGCCTTTGCCTTCAGCACGCACTATTGCCCAAAGCCTTACCCCATTACAGGCAAAAGAGCTTTATTATTATACTGGTCTTCAGCTTATGCAAATTGGAATACCCATGAACTTGGGTCTTGTTGCAGAAACTCTTACCGATACAAATACTACCTTTCTTAGTACGCGATCTTATGGATCATCGGTAGATGAGGTTACGAGTTTTGTTTTAGCTGCCTTTGGTGGTTACCGTAATTCGGGTGTTATTCCTGTCTTAAAACATTTCCCCGGAAATTCTTCTACAGACCCCCACACAGGGGCAACAGTTCTTGATGTAGACAGAGAAACGTTAGAATTTATTTATTGCCATCCTTTTTTTACAATTATGGAATCAAATGCACCGGTAATACTTATTTCTCATGCCGTTGTAGATGCAATAGACCCTGACCGTCCTTTTTGTCTTTCTCCATTGGGGGTGCAGGGTTTTCTTCGGGATGATCACGGTTTTACTGGCCTAGCGTTAACCGACGATATTTCCATGACGGCACTCGCAGGTAAGGGAACAAGCTCTGCAGACAATGCTGTACAGGCATTGCGTTCAGGTTGCGATATGATACTCACGTCGGACACCGATATTTCAAAAATTGTTTCCAGTATTATAGATGAATCCCATAAGGATCACGTATTTGCTCGCCGCCTAGACGAAGCAGTTGCAAATATTCTTCGTGTAAAACTTGAATCAGGGCTTTTGCCTACTAGGCTTGAAGCCTACGCCCGCTCTCGAAGTGGTTTATCAGCATCATCAGCATACAGGACCTTTAATGACGATGCTTTCTTTGCCGCTAAAAAAAGAGCATGCGATATTTTGGAGGAAGCTGATGGGAAACCGTAAAAAGAAAAATTCGGGACCAGATGCATTCGAGGCTTACTATTCCAACCTTTTTGGAGCTCGGTGGGGCACTCTCAAAAAAGCTTTGCTAGAACCCTCTCAACAAATTGGTTGGGAAGAAGAACTTTTAGAACCGTATTATTTGGATAGTGCTAGTGTAGCTGCCGCGCGAGCACTCCCTACAGGTGGAATAAATATTTTAGATCTATGTGCTGCTCCCGGAGGTAAATCTCTTGTTCTTGCCAGTACTGTTGGGGATGCGGGAACTATTACTGCAAATGAATATTCTCGGGATCGACGAGCTCGCCTTGTTTCTGTATTAGAACGCTATGTACCTGAACCGCTTCGATCTCGCTATTCTGTAACAGGTAATGACGGTAGCCGCTGGTCTCGCTACGAAAAATCCACGCGAGATCGTATTCTTTTAGATGTTCCTTGTTCTTCTGAGCGCCACGTTTTATCTTCCCCTGCACATTTGGAAAAATGGTCTGCTGCCCGGATCCGTAATCTTAGTTTTCGCCAGTGGGCATTGCTGTCTGGTGCATGGCTTGTGCTCTCTCCTGGCGGGTATCTTCTCTATGCTACCTGTGCGCTGTCGCCGGAAGAAAATGATGGAGTAATACAAAAGCTTGTAAAAAAGTATTCTGATGTTGAGCTTGTAGGGATAGCAAAGGATAAACATCCAGCACTCGTTCACCATGTTCCAGAAAAAACTGAATATGGTACGATTATTCTACCCGATACTTCGGCAGGATCGGGTCCGCTCTATTTTTCTCTCGTGAGAAAGATGGAGGCTTAAAAATTGCTTAAATATTTTCATATCCGACATTTTCACCTTGCTTATACGGACTTCTGTATAGGGTTTCGTACAGGGTAATCATATCTTGTGCTGAAAGGTTGAGAAAATTAGTTCCATACGTCATTGAATTCGTTTCTTCGAATCTGCGAATAACCCGTGCCGAACAGATAATGGGGGCAGATCTTTTGCGAAGTTGAATCTCAATAGAAAAAATAGAGCCTTCTCGTATAGGAGTTCTAATTTCTGACCTTGGAAGTGAAAAAAGCATACCACCAGGACTCATATCTAGTATATGAGCTGAATGGCCGGGAGCCTGTACTTGTTTCTCTTCTTTTGAAATGTATCCCGTTTCTTTGAGATAGAAGGCAAGAATTCGTGAGAAATCCCAAAGATGGTCAACCATAGTGATGTCAAAGGAATCCCCATTTCTATTAGAAACATAAATATACCCAACTACATACTGATAATAAACAATAGGACACCAAATTTCAGATGATATTCCACTAGTCTTTTTTTCGATAAGAAGTTTTTCAAAATGAGACCCCTCAATAAAGAAATTAGGATCTTCAAATGTTTCTTCTAAACTTTCGGTAATGATTCTTCCTTCAGGGTAGGGGTCATTTTTAGGTAAAGATGATTCAGTAGAGGGTATAAAAAGAACCTTACCTGTTTCGCTAATAAGTTTTTCTTCAAATCGAACTGGTTTTTGCGTTCGAAACATAATTATAGTGTTTTCCGATGACCGAAGTGCAACATCTCGCTTAAAACGAGCTATTACTTCTGGAAGCGTTTTTCCACGGAAATCAGAAGAAAGATCAAGATCATCAATACTGATATATTCAGGACACACGGGATACGAAAGATTTATATCTTCGTTGGGTAGCCTAAATTGAACTTTTACATCTCGGGGCTTTTTTACGCGAATAAATTTTCGTTGTAAGCTTCGTATAAGACGGGTTGGAACATCAACTTTGAACTCTTTTTCCCGAGTTTCTCGTACAACAGTCTCAAAGGCATAGGTTTTTCCGTGACAGTCAAAGTATCCCATAATCCGTTCACAAATAGAAAAACAGGCATCATCTATAGTACTAATTAGGGTGAAACTTAAAAATGAGCGATCAACTAATGTAAATACTCCAGTTCCAACGGTTGAAACCCCGTGGAAACGTACAGGTTGTTCGTTTTGAACAGCAGATTTAAAAAGAAATTCTCTTTCGATAGGTGAAACATTTTGTATCATGGTATATAGTATAACATGAAACTTAATCTGAACAATATACTAACTGTAATAAAATCTTGGTTCAGATGTTTATACAGGAGTATTTCATAATGTCAAATTCAAAGCTATCGAGAGAAGAAATACTGTCGGGAATTATTGAAACAGAAGCTCTGCTCAATAAAATTCAAGACGTTGATGTTTTGATGGAACAGATTTTAACCGAAGCCCGAAAGGTCGTTCGCGCTGATGCTGGATCTATCTATGTGCATGATGGAGACCGGCTTGCCATTCATTATGCTCAAAATGACACCCTCCAAAAAAAGTTACCTCCGGGACAAAAAATTGTACATTCGTATTTTTCTTTTCCCATAAACGAAACAACTATTGCTGGTTACAGTGCCCTTACTAATCAATTAGTTAATGAGTTGGATGTATACGAAATATCTCCAGATAAACCCTATAAGTTTGGCCGGCAGAGCGATGTCGTTTCCGGATATCGCACTGTTTCTAATCTTACTATACCTTTGAGAACTTCTAGTGGAAGAATCCTCGGTGTACTTCAAGTATTAAATGCTATAGATGACGAAGGTAATGTAACGTTCTTTAGCAAGGATGACGAATTATATATCAGTCATTTTGCGTCTAATGCTACCGTAGCTCTTGAACATGCACACTTAACGCGTTCAATGGTTTTACGTATGATTCGTATGTCGGAACTTCGTGACCCCAAGGAAACAGGCCCTCACGTTAATCGTGTTTCAAGTTATGCAGTTGAAATTTATGATCGCTGGGCCTTTAATAACTCGATACCCGAGAGTGAGACTAAAAAGTTTCGCGATACATTTAAAATTGCAGCAATGCTTCATGATGTGGGCAAGGTTGCTATTTCAGATTTAATTTTAAAAAAACCAGCTCGTTTTACTGAAGAAGAATATATTATTATGCAGGGTCATACATGGCTTGGTGCAAATCTTTTTAATGAAATTGAGTCCCCGGTAGATAGTGTTGCTCGTGAAGTTGCCTTAACCCATCATGAAAACTGGGACGGCACTGGCTATCCAGGAAAAGTGAATGTTGAAACCGGTATTCCAATAGATGTGAATAAAAAAACAGGTAAAGCCAAAGGCCTTAAGGGAGAACAAATTCCTATATCTGGAAGAATTGTGGCTCTTGCCGATGTGTATGATGCTCTTTCTTGTAAGCGGGTATATAAAGAGCCGTGGGATCAAGAAAAAGTTCTAGAAGAAATTAAAAACCAGCGAGGAAAGAAATTCGATCCGAGCGTTGTAGATGCTTTCTTCGAAATACTCCCAACCATCAAGACCATTCATGATCGCTTTCCAGATGATGATGAGCCTATTTAAGTATCCTGGTTATTTCTGTATCGAGTGCGTTTGCAAATTCGTTTAATTCTTTTCTTCCAAATTGACCAGTTTTTTCTGGAATAATACCGACACTACACAGTTCCATCATAAAGTTTCTCATTGAAAGTCGTTCAGAAATATTTTCAGTAGTATATATGCACCCACGGTCATTAATAACGGCTATAGATCGGTCAACAAGACGTTTTGCAAATGGAATATCTCGGGTAATAACCAAATCTCCGATATTTGCGTTTTCCACTATATAATCGTCTGCAGCATCGGGAGTTGTGTCTGCAATAATCATAGTTACATCATATTTTTCATCGCGAGGAATCTCGCGGTTTGCTACATAATTAATAGGAATCGAAAGGCGTTTGCCTGCTCTACAAATCATTTCGCGAACTTGTATTGGACAAGAATCAGCATCAATCCATAACGTCATTGTTTTAATAAATTCTCAACAGGAACGCAAGCCATGTACCCACTACCATCGCCAGAAAAGGTAATTGAACCTGCGTTTGCAGGAAAGAACAGTGTTGCTCCCTGTTTAATTTCGGTATAAGCACCGGATGCTCCGGTAATGCGTAAGGTCGGGGTTAAACACACAAGGATAGAAGGGGTAGAAATAGTCACCGTGATCGGTATATCTTTCGGTTGTATAATAGAAAGTTCAAATTCTTTTGCTGGAGTCTTATAAAAAGGTATGGAGCCTTCACTAATGGGAAGAATTATTTCGGGCATATATGGCTCTGGATTGAGAATAGAGAGGAGTTCTGGTATGTCGATATGCTTTTTTGTTAATCCGCATCTGAGAACGTTATCGGAGTTTCCCATTAATTCAATTCCAGTTCCTTTTAGATACGCATGCATAATTCCATCGGGTAGATAGATTGCTTCGCCCGGTTTAAGCAGTATGGAATTCAAGTATAAGGGTGCTAAAATCCCCATATCTCTCGGATATTCTCGCATCAACTGTTCAACTACAGTAAACGGATCTAGTTGCGTGTTGCCTTTATTTGGTTGGTAATTGAAAAGTTTTTTTTCTAATAAATCAAAGATTGTGTCTTTTGTTTGTTCGGATAAAATAAAGAGCATAGAAAGAAATTTTTTGTAATCCTGCGTTTTTTCTAGTTCCTCTACAACAGGAAAAAGTTCTTTGCATCCTAATTGACGAAAGAGTTCTACAGTTGCATCTATATGCCTGAATCCACACATCGCGGAAAAATTAGTCAACGCCATGATGATTTCAGGTTTATGAAAGGGGTCTTTATAACTCCGCGTAGGATCATCAACAGGGATTCCCTGGTTGTTTTCTTTTTTGAATCCTTTTTGAGCTTGGCCTTCTCCAGGATGAACTTGGATTGAAAGGGGGTGTGCTGCAGAAAGAATTTTTAAAAGATAGGGGAGATGTTCTCCAAAATTTGAAATGCAGGCTTTACCTAAATATAATTCTGGTTCTTTGTTTATAACAGAGTCAAGAGGACGGCGTAAATTGCCATCAATGATGGTACTTGGTGCCGAAGGGTGCGCTCCCATCCAAAGTTCTGCTATGGGGCGTAAATTAGGGTTCTCAAAGCCCATAACAGTTGGTATACCATCGGTAGATCCCCACGGGTAGGGGCGCTGTGTGTTTTCAAGAAAAAACCATTGTTTAATCAACTCATATAACCTGATCAATCCGCGAAATCATTTTCAGAGCAAGCTTTTCTACCTCTGAAAGGTCTAATGTCTCATCTTGATTACGATTTTTCATTTTTTCTTTGTGGTATTCATCTGCGGCGAGTATTCCTGCAATAATTGCAATTTTGAGGGGATCAGTAAGATTTGATGTTTTTTCTACTCGAACAATAGTATTTTTATAGTGGTTGTAAATAGCATCTAAATAGTCATCTTTTTCGTCAGATTGTATAGCAAAAGAAGTTCCCAGCAAGTCTATTTGCAATGTACCCTTTGCCATAATTATCCGCCCTTAAAAAATATCTATTTGCCCGTTATCTTCTGTTTCGGTGGATGTAGGAGATTCAGTATCAATTTCCTCTTCGGAAATGCTATCCGTAACGATGGGGTTCGAAGTTTCCTGCTCTGTATCTACAGGCGGGGTAATTTGCTCGGGTTCTAATGATTCTTCTTCAGTAAGTGAATCCTCAAACACGCTTAACTGTTCAAGCGCGTTGAGAATTCCAGCCTCTATCTTGCCTTGATCATCCTTGAAGCTTGTTACAAATCCTTCCAGCTCAGTCGTACGACTTTGCAGGGTGGAAAGTTGCGAACGTAAACGGTTGTTTTCTTCAGTTAAGGATGTAATTTTCCCAACTGCTTTTTCAACACGGTTTTCAAGAAGACGGACTTGATCGAGTGTAAGCATACTAGGCTTCCATTGCTTTTTTAGCAGTAGAAACCACAGCCTTAAAGGCGACAGGATCTTCTATTGCCATATTGGACAATGATTTTCGATTTAACTCTACTCCAGCCTTGTTCAATCCTTGAATGAAACGTGAATAGGAAATGCCTTCCGGACGAACCGCTGCATTGATACGCGAAATCCAAAGACTACGCATATCTCCTTTTCTATCACGGCGTGAAACATAGCCATGTACGAGGGATTTTGTTACCGCGTCTTTGGCTGCCTTAAAACTGGTTCCGCGACGTCCGCGGAAACCCTTCGCAAGTTTTAATATTTTCTTGCGGTGGTCTTTTCGTTTGCTTCCATCTATTGCTCTGGGCATTTTATTTCTCCTGAAAGATTAACCGTACGGTAAAAGTTGTTTTTTGATCTTAGCGGAATCAGCCTTGGAAATAATTCCTGATTGACGAAGATTTCTCTTTCTTTTAGCCGATTTCTTTGTGAGAATATGGCGAAGATTCATCTTCTTGTACTTAATCTTACCAGTTCCGGTAAGTGACATACGCTTTGCTGCGCATCTTTTAGTTTTCATCTTGGGCATAGTATAACTACCTCATCATTTTTTGGCTTTTGGTGCGACTGTCATCGACATAAACCGGCCTTCCATAGCCGGTTGTTTTTCAACAACGAAATCATCACCTAGCCTCTTTAACACATTATTGAGAACAACAAGACCAAGCTCGGTGTGTGCCAGTTCGCGTCCGCGAAACCGGATCGTCACCTTTACCTTGTCTCCTGCTGCAAGAAATTGACTAACATGCTTGGCCTTAAAATCGAGGTCGTGACTATCGATTTTGGGCTGCATACGAATCTCCTTGAGCATCTGCAGTTTTTGTTTCTTTTTGGAGTCACGAATCTTCTTCTCCATTTCGAAACGATACTTGCCGTAGTCAAGAATCTTGCAAGCGGGCGGTTTAGCCTGCGGTGCAACTTCGACTAGATCTAAGCCAGAAGCTCGAGCCATGTTGAGCGCTTCAAGAGTAGGGACTATACCCTTTTGTACGCCCTTCTCGTCAATAAGCCTGACCTCTCTTACGCGAATTTGTTCATTAATTCGCAATCCTCTATTGTCCGCCAACGATCCCCCTTGTGCATACTCCAAAATAGAAGCTGTTTTGCACTTTTTCAAAATAAAAGTTTACACGAGGACTATAACAAGTATTCATATTTCCTGTCAAGGACACTGTTCTAGCTTGCAAGATCATATATCACTGTGGTACGGTATTTGTTATGGAAATACTGACAGTTTTATTGGTCCCAGCAGCCTTTGTCTATTATTCTGCAGGAAATCGGTTTTCGAATCTTCCTACGTATCGGCTTTCATTTTTGTCCGGTTTGCTTTGCGGAATCCTTCTCATTTTTTTTGATTCAGTAATTATGGGTCTTTTTCCCTGGAATTCTGCGAACTTTTTAGTGCAGTATACTTTAATTCTATTTTCATTGCTGGTTATTCCTTTTATAGCGGGGCCAGCACTGTTAAATGTTGTGTTTATTGCACAACCTATCGATAGAATTTTACGTACTGTTCCCCAGCTTTTTGGGATTTTTTCCTTCTATCTTCCATATATTATTTTTTATCGATTACCAGTATTTGATATCTGGGTTGTGCTCATGGTACCGGTTCTCTATGTTTCATTTATATTTATGGTAGAGTTTATTCTTAAACACTACTGTAGTACCTTGCGATATACCCCGCGGTTTGAGAGCGTCCTTTTTGCCCAGTTACCTGTGCTGGCCCTTATCGTGATTCTTCCAGTTCTTGTGTGCCTATGGTATTTTTGTTTTCCATCTTTTTTCTATTGGATACCATCTTTTGTAATGGTTTTGTTTTCCGTCGGTATTCGTATAAGAAAATATTTTTAAATTCTTGCTCATGAAACAAAAAAAAAGACTGCCAATCGGCAGCCTTTTTTTTTATCAGTAGATTTATGCTTGATTTGCACTACCAAGAACGTTTTTGTTCTTGTGGCTGTACAATTCTTTGAGCTCTTCACGAGCTGGACCAAGATATTTACGAGGATCAAATTCTTCTGGTTGTTCTGCGAGGACCTTGCGGATAGCGGCTGTCATTGCCAATCGACCGTCAGAGTCAATGTTGATCTTGCAAACGGCACTTTTTGCAGCTTTGCGCAACTGTTCTTCGGGAATACCTACTGAGTTGGGAAGGCTTCCACCGTACTGCTCAATCATATTTACGTATTTGATCGGAACCGATGAGGAACCGTGAAGTACAATTGGGAATCCAGGAATACGTTTTTCAATTTCTTCGAGGATGTCAAAACGTAGGGGAGGGGGAATAAGAACGCCGTCAGCATTTTTAGTACATTGTTCTGGAGTGAACTTCGTTCGTCCATGGCTCGTTCCTATAGAAATTGCGAGAGAGTCAACACCTGTTTTCTTAACAAAGTCTTCAACTTCTTCGGGCATGGTGTAATGGCTTACTTCATGAGAAACATCATCCTCAACACCTGCTAAAATACCTAGTTCGCCTTCAACGGTAACGTCGTGCTTATGTGCATATTCGCAAACTTTTTTGGTTAGGGCAACGTTTTCTTCATATGGAAGATGAGATCCGTCGATCATAACAGACGAAAAGCCGCTTTCAATACAGTCTTTGCATAGTTCGAACGTATCTCCATGATCCAAGTGCAGTGTTATTGGAATATCGAATCCGAGTTCGTGAGCATATTCTACCGCACCGCGAGCCATGTTGCGCAGAAGGTTCGCATTAGCATACTTACGTGCGCCGGATGAAACCTGAAGAATTACGGGTGATTTTGTTTCAACACATGCCTGAATTATCGCTTGAAGTTGTTCTAGGTTGTTGAAGTTGTATGCTGGAATAGCATATCCACCCTTGATCGCTTTTGCAAACATATCGCGAGTGTTAACAAGACCGAGGTCTTTATAGTTGGTCACAAGTTACTCCTTGTTTAATAAAAAGATGTACTAATAGTAAGGATAACCTAGTTTTTGGTCAATACAATAAAATAAACGGTTTGACAAAGCAATTTCTTCAACATATAATAAGTCTTGACTGTATTTTTTCCTATGATGATAGATGTAGTTAAAAGGAGTTAGGGATGAAACAAGGCGGTTTAATCATCGCGGGCCTTGTCCTTCTGTTCTCCCTGTTTATTGCGCCGCTCGCGGCTCAAAGCAGGTCAGTGAACTACGAGACGTATATTGTGGATGACTTTGATGATCCCGATGCGTCCGAATGGGCATGGTTTGCTGCAGGAAGCAAGTTTGTAACCGACGGGTATCCTGTTTTAAAGTACTTTGACGGTATGCCCAATGCAATACGGGTTATGCAGACGAAAGAAGACACTGGGTACAAGTTCCTCGGTTTAGAAGTTAAGTTTGATCGCAAAGGTGACAACTGGGTGGATATTGTACCCACTGAGAAAGACACCGGTGGCGATATCGTTCGTAAGGAAATACCTTTCAAGGGGCGAATATCGCGTCTTGATCTATGGGTATGGGGTGCTAGTTATGCATACGATTTCGAAGTTCTTGTTCGCGATTGTAATGGCAGAGTGCATACTATTCCTTTCGGGCTGGTTAATCATGAAGGATGGAAAAACATGTCTGTTGCCATCCCGACTAGTATTAATCAAAGGTCTTCTTATCTTAATGGCATACAAAGCTTAACTTTTGTTGCCTTTCGATTGAGAACACGGCCTACAGAACGGGTTGATTCGTTTTATATCTTTTTTGATCAGTTCAAGGCACTTACCGACACGTATATGCCGTCATATGACGGATTTGATCTTGTTGGTTCGGACTTTTCAGATGCAAAAAATGAATCATCACAACAAGGAGCTGGCAAATGAAGAAAATACTAATCGGTGTATTCGCTTGCTTTTTGCTGTTAGGGGCTTTTGCGCAGACAACATCTGAAGATCTAGATCTCGATGCCGCTGATCCCACAATGATTGGAGCAGATTCTGCAGAGCAGAAGCTTAAAGAAGTATCTGTTGATAAGTTTGAAAGCGAAGGAACCTGGATTACGGCCATGTCGGCAGATGAAGGGATTATTCGAGGTCGGCTTTTCGATGGTGCTCCTGCAGGGAAAGTTCTAATTCCAGAAGAAGAAGAGCTGAACATTCCAGACGATAAGGTGTACGGTGCTCGTGTAGACTTCTTTAGACGCGGGTATAATACCTTTACAGTGTGTGCAGCGAAACCTCTTCCTGTTGAAGGAATCGCCAAGGTTGTGAGTATATGGGTTGTAGGAAGAAACTATAACCATACACTCAAACTTTTGCTTGAAGACTATCGGGGAGACCAATTTGAGTTGTATATGGGCAAACTTAATCATTCCGGTTGGAAGAAGATGAGTGTAGCTATTCCACCTCAAAGTCCTGATGGCCATTCGGGGATCATTCAAAAAGATTACCACTATAGCACCAGAATGGGGCTAAAAATTGTGGGATTCCGTGTTGAATGTGATCCAACAGACGCCTACGGAAGTTATTACATGTATTTTGATGATCTTCGCGTTGTTTCAGATCTTTATGAACTAGAAACTCGTGACGTTGATGATATGTTCGATAACTGGTAAGTCAGTAGAACATAAAGAAAAGACCGCCTACTTGGCGGTCTTTTTTATTTGTCAGGGGAAACTTCGTATAAGAAGGCATTCCCTCTTTTTCCTGTATGAATAATGCATCCACATTTTCTAAGTACCCAAGCCATTTTTCCTGCATGTTTTCCTGCACCGGCCTTTTTAAGATCAGAAACGGTAAAAGGAGAGGGAAGGGTGTCTGGAATAAGTGCCTTGAAATCATCAAGCCCGGAAAAGCTCCTTTTTTCGTGAATGGTAATAAGCTTTCTATTTTCAATTCTAACGCCTTTACGGCGCCAGCTGCCTGTTCCGTCTTGTATGCGAGTTTCGCTAACATCGGTAAAAACACCTGTTACCGTAAGATTGGGGTGAGAAAGTAGGGTGTAGATACCGGTGAGTTCATTAAAAAGTTGGAAAACATTTCCGTGTTTGGGGCTTTTACGGCGAGATATAAGCGTACGATCGGCTGAGTAGGTTTCAATGATTAAATTTACCGCAATAGGGTGCACTAACTCAATTTTATTAACTAAAAGAAGGTTTTCGAGTTTCTTTTTAATTTGACCAAATCCTGATGTTTGAACTTCTACAATTTTTCCATCTGAACGAATTACATCACAGATTACGCCATCTAGGGGAACTTCCACCGCGCCACCGTGATCGCAGTAACTATGTTTGAGTGTTTCATGCAAACTCGTTTCGTTATACGTGTTAATCATGTATATTCAAGCAGCTCCCCTGCATTCAACTGTTCAAGAAAAAACCAAGTAACAATAAGTCCTCTGTTTTCTGCCGTACGTTTTCTACAAACATGATAGGCAATCATTCGGTTTGTTGGCAGGGGCTTTTGTAGAGGATAGCCATTTATATCAACAATATCGTTGACGCTAAGTTGATGATCAATTTCCCGAGTTTCTCCCTCGGGATACACAATATGGTTTTCAAATAAGGTCATATTCATACTATACCCTGTAATTTTCATTTAATTTACGAATTATCAAAAAAAAGTATAAAAAAGATTGACATTGCAAATTTTAATGCTAAACTAGGTAAAAGTGGTAATAAGTGGGAGAAAGTAGTAATAAGTGGAAAATACATTGTTAACGGGAGAGTATCGCAACACACTCGATGAAAAGGGACGAATTATGTTCCCTGTTCGTTTGCGAACTGAGTTAACGGGAACTTCACTTATTTTGACGCGCGGAATAGACCGCTGTCTTTGGCTATTTCCTCCGGATCAATGGAAGATTCTGTCCGATAAGGTTATGGAATCAGCATCATTGTTTCAATCACAATCACGTTCGGTTCTGCGTCGTCTTGTCGCTCCTGCCCAAGAGGTGGAAATCGACAAGACTGGCCGGATATCGATTCCGCAAAGTTTGCGGGAGTTCGCTGGTATAGAAAAAAACTGTGTATTTTTGGGAATTAATAAATATTTTGAATTGTGGGATTCTCAGGAATACGAAAATTATTTAGGGGAGAGTGAAGCAGATTTTCGCGAGGCAACTGAAGGCCTCGGAAATATTTGTTTGTGATAAACATGGAAGTAATTCATACGTCAGTACTATTACAAGAATGTCTCCAAATGCTTGAACCGGAAACCGAACGCCCGCTAATGATAGATGGGACCTTGGGTGAGGGGGGGCATTCTGAAGCTTTTCTCGGAGCTTA
>DUOS01000085.1 GCA_012838745.1 Treponema sp.
AATATACTGAAACCTAGTTTTCTGCAATATGATAAAAAAAAGACCAGCCGAAAGGAGGAGGAAAACGACTGGTCTTCGCGCTCTTACATTTATAATTTATCACGAAGTTACTATAGATAGATTAGAGAAAACATTCAAGGGCAAAACACGAAAACCTTGCGGTTGGGTGGAGAATTTCGCATTTATTGTTGTTTAATTGCAGAGAATTGTCAGGATATGAGAATTTTCTCTTCTAAAAAATCTATACACAAGATGATATATGATTCTAAATCGTTCTCAATTTGCACAGAAAAAGTTCTGCAGAGGTTGCCTGATGCAAGGGAAAGATACACATCAGTAAGATACCTTTTGACACGTAAGGCTTCAAAACAAGTGAAATAGGGTTTGAATGAGTGGTTTGTGCCTTTGAGTGCGGGATAAAATACAATAGGACGCCTGCGACGTAGAACATCGGGTGACGAAATAGTATCAGAAATCTGTACACCAAAAGAATCTAAGAGATAAATGCATTCAATTTCGCTGTTCATTGCCATGAACTCTTGAAAAACTAGGTTCATGCAGTCAAATTTATGTGGGTCAATTTGCCGAACAAGCCATTCTGCAAGAACGTTAATATCTCCGGTGAGTCTTCTGCGAACACGTAAGGAGTCTAAGGTAATTTGACGTATTTTATCTTGAACTTCTTTAATACGGGCAAGTGTTTCTTTCTCAAGAGTGGGTAGATCTGGATTAGGAAGTGCAAAGGCATATCCCTGAAAGAGATCTACTCCGAGTAAATGGCATGTTTGTATTTCTTCTATTGTTTCAACACCTTCGGCTAGGCAGAGGGCTCCGGTCATTTGTGCAAGGGAGTTGATCGATTTAAGTATAGATTGACGATAGGGATCGCTTTCAATATTGGCGATAATACTGCGGTCAACCTTAATTACGTCGGGATGTATTTGTATAAGACGGTCAATGTTTGAATGTTCGCAACCAAAATCATCTATCACAATGAGAAATCCTGATTCTCTATAATGAGTAACAAAACTGATTAATTCTTTTGAAGAAAAAGACTCCGATTCGATAAGTTCAAGGCCTATATGTTGCGGATCAAAGCCCATTTGATTTGCAACTATGTTAATCTGGGGATGTTCAGGGTTTTCTGGCCCAATTGTGGATGTATTGATATTCAAAAACATCATTGCATTAGATTCTGTATGGAATTGTTTAAACGATTCTAAGGCCTTTTTTCTGCAGTGGTGATCTAGTTCTTGTGATTCTGTTTTTGATTTAGCTTTTTTAAAGAGCTCTAGCGGAGGAATTAATACTGGGGAGTCATCGCGGATTCCGCGTATAAGAGCTTCGTAGGCAAATATACTACCTGTTTTGAGACTTACGATGGGTTGGAAAAAAGCGCAGAGCTTATCATTTTCCATGATTTCTTGCAGAGCAAAATCTGTGTTGGAACTTGTCATAATTTGCATACCTTAACAGAATTTACAAAAAAAGTGTATAAAAATTGATATATGCCGTATAAAAGGGTATACTATT
This sequence comes from Treponema sp., assembly GCA_012838745.1. Classification (GTDB taxonomy): domain Bacteria; phylum Spirochaetota; class Spirochaetia; order Treponematales; family Treponemataceae; genus Teretinema. The sequence continues at coordinate 1,534 of DUOS01000085.1, forward strand.
TCTCTTATGGGAAACCAGTTGCCTCGCAAAGATTTTGACAATAGTCAGATAGGTACTGAAATAATTCTGGAAATGACCCCAGCCTTAGTGTTTTTTCTTGATAGAAAAAACATTGTTAAGGAAATTAGTACAACTGCGTGCGAGTACTTTGGTGTTTCAGGTCCTGATATGGCTCGTGGCAATACAATATTCCAGCTTATAACAGATCCAATTTTACTTCTGCTCATGAAGCGCTGGGCCTTAGAGCTGGATGCGGGTTCTCTCGTGGAAGAAACCTTCCCAATTGTACGTAAAGGTCTTAATCGCTTTGAATGGTATTCAGTAAAGGCAAAACCAGTATATCGACACGACGAGATTATCGGTAAATGTTTTTTTCTTAATAATGTAACAGAGCTCTATACTCAAAAAAACATATTGGAAACACTTATGGTGTCTATTCCAGGGACTGTCTTGGTGTTTGATCGAGATCTTCTTATTCTTTTTTCGAGCGATGCTCTTGCTCAAGAAAATGGCTTTTCCTCATGGAGAGAATTGACGGGACTTTCTATAAGAGACGTGCCAAGCTTGAACGTGGAAAAAATTGAAATAATGCTAGATCAGTTAATTTTACATGATGAGCCTATTCAAAAAACAATTAAAACAGATCGCCCTAGGCACGGGATTCGTTGGTATCATGCAGATTTACGGATTATTAAATCTTTTGCAGGAACCTTTGGTTTTATTTTAACCCTGTTTGATATTACAAACGAAATAAAACCAAAGGCTATTTTAGAAGCCCTTATGGATTCTACTACAGATATTATTACGATTATTAACCCGCAAGGGACTATAGAATACATGTCTCATAATCTTGGTGAGGCCTTAGGTTTTGATGATTGGCGCTCTCTTGTTAATCAACCTTGGAGAAAGCTGCTTAACAATACTGGGGAAAACCAGGCTAAATTTGCTGAGTTTTTTTCAGGAGATAGTTTTACCGATACTAAGCAGGGGCACAATACATTAACGTTAGACAGTCCAGAGGGAAAAACATTTTTAAATTACCGTTTCCATGAACTTAATTATCAGCAAGAAAACTTTGGGTATATAAATCTAGCCACTAATACTACTGCATTAGTAAATGCACGTGAACACGCTGAGCTCGCTACGAGGGCTAAGGCTACCTTCCTTGCTAATATGACTCATGAACTACGCACTCCTATGAATGCTGTTCTTGGTATTAACGATCTTCTTTCTAGGACTACGCTCACCTCTCTTCAGCAAAATTATG
>DUOS01000086.1 GCA_012838745.1 Treponema sp.
ATATTGTAGAAGAATACAAACGCAATGCAGAGCGCTACCAGTTTTTAAAATGGGCTCAAAGCTCTTTTAACAACGTTAAGATTGTACCCCCCGGAATGGGCATTTGCCACCAAGTGAACTTGGAATATCTCTCACAAGGAATAATCGAACGAGACGGCGAATTGTTTCCTGATACCGTGGTTGGTACCGATAGCCATACTCCCATGGTAAATGGTATCGGGGTGGTAGCATGGGGTGTTGGCGGAATCGAAGCAGAAGCTGCAATTCTTGGCCAACCTCTGTATTTTATCATGCCAGAAGTGGTGGGTTTACAGCTCACAGGAAAACTCCCCGTGGGCTCTACTGCCACGGACCTTGTGCTAACTATTGCCAACTTGCTCAGAAAATTTGGTGTAGTAGGAAAATTCGTAGAAGTTTTTGGCTCCGGTTTAGATCATCTTTCAGTACCAGACCGGGCAACCATTGGTAATATGTCCCCTGAATTTGGTTGTACGATTACCTATTTCCCCATAGATACTAAAACGCTCGAATACATGAAAAAAAGCAATCGTTCAAAAGAACAAATACAACGTGTGGAGACTTACTGCAAAACCAATATGCTCTGGCGCGAAAATGAAGAAAGAATTACCTATTCCCATGTTCTAAAACTCGATCTTTCAACTATTGAACCCACTGTTGCAGGTCCTAAACGCCCGCAGGATACTATTTTATTAAAAGATCTTAAAGAAAAATTTATCACCGGTTTTGGGGTAGAACCAAAAGAATTAAAACCGGTTTGGATAACCCGTGGGCAAGAAAAATTTATGCTTAGTGACGGTGCCGTCGCAATCGCGGCAATCACTTCGTGCACTAATACGTCAAACCCTTTTGTTATGATTGGTGCCGGGCTCGTTGCACGAAAAGCGCGCGAGCATGGAATTAACGTAAAGCCCTGGGTAAAAACCTCACTCGCTCCCGGTTCCAAAGTAGTAACCGATTATCTTGAAAAAGCAAATCTCATGGAAGATTTAGAAGCCCTCAACTTCGACTTGGTGGGGTATGGGTGCACCACATGCATTGGAAATTCCGGTCCACTGCCTTCTGATATTTCAAAGGCGGTAGACGATCATAATCTCGTAGTCGCTTCCGTTCTTTCCGGTAACCGGAATTTCGAAGCGAGAATCCATCCGCAAGTACAAATGAATTTCCTCATGTCGCCCATGCTCGTGGTGGCGTTTGCAATCGCCGGCCGCGTGGATATTGATCTAACCACCGAACCTATTAGCTTCGATTCAAATCAAGAACCAGTATTTTTAAAAGACATCTGGCCTTCGGACGATGAGATACATGAGATTCTCAGCCGTGTTCTTTCGCCGAGCGATTTTGAAAAGAATTACAGCGAAATTTTCCACGGCAACGATTTATGGAGAGCACTCGAAGCGCCCAGAGGTTCCTTATACGATTGGAATCTAGACTCCACCTATATAAAAGAAGTTCCCTTTTTTCATGGTATTCCGGCTAATCCTGAACCAACACAAGATATCCATAATGCACGGGCTCTCCTTGTTTTGGGCGATAGCATTACCACAGACCATATCTCTCCAGCTGGAGCCTTTAATGAGCACTCTGCAGCAGGTTTATATTTGTTGTCAAAGGGTGTTCAAAGGAAAGACTTTAATTCTTACGGATCGCGCCGTGGAAATGCTGAAGTGATGGTACGGGGAACTTTTGCCAATGTCAGGATTAAAAATGAGCTTGCTACCAAAGAAGGTGGGTATACGGTTCACTTGCCATCAAAAACTGAAATGACCGTATATGATGCTGCCATAAAATACAAATCTGAAAAAACACCCTTAGTGGTTTTAGCAGGAAAAGAATATGGCAGTGGTTCATCGCGCGACTGGGCGGCAAAGGGTACGTTTATGTTAGGTGTGAAATGCGTCCTCGCTGAAAGTTACGAACGCATTCACCGCAGTAATTTAGTGGGCATGGGCGTATTACCCCTGCAATATAAAAATGGGGAAACTGCGCAAAGTCTCGGCATCACCGGCAAAGAAACATTTACCATTACCGGAATTTCCGCCGAAATCGTACCCCACAAAGAAGTGCAAATACGTGCTCTAAAAGGCACCGGGGACGAGATCGTTTTTACGGCTATTGCTCGCCTCGATTCGCTTATTGAAATTGAATACTACCGCAACGGCGGGATCTTGCACTACGTGTTACGTCAGTTTTTACAGGAGGCCACTGCAGAGCAGAAATCTACACTGTAGTGGTGAAGGGCCCTCCCTAAAATTCTTTCGCTATTGCAGAGAATAGTTGCCAAGCAGCATATGCCTTGAGGTTTGCGTTGATTGCTTTAGAATGAGCAGAATAACAATCATACCATTTTCCTGGATTGGCATCTTGCCACTCAGTTGCCCAGTTTCCACTCGTGCTACCATCTGTATAGTTGCACTCATCGTCTACGGATTTATCCCCGTAATAATTACCGTCTGGATCATAACATTCGATATCATAGAAATCAAAAAGCCACTTATTGTTTTCAACACACCATGACCGTATCTGCTGATTATTTTTATGTAATGTTCCTTCAAGGCCAGTTCCGTCAGCATGGCCAGTCATATAAACAAAGACTACTCCGGGGTATTTCGCTTCTAATGCCGCCATAGGATCAAGATACATTTTTATTTTTCTTACTACGTTTTGAACCAAAAAAAACTACGGTTTCCATTATAATTCCCTGCATAAGCCCTGGGAAAAAACTTATTGTATCGGAAAAACCAGTTGAAATAAAATATGCAAAAGATACTGTTATTCCTAATAGTGCTCCTCTTAAAAGAGACTTTGGAAGACTAACGTCTCCCCAGGGAGCACCAATTACGATACCCATTAGCAATCTGTTAAACCATAATGAAAATAACATATATGACGAAATCGTAGCCCCAAACCGTATTGAACCAACAAATACGCAAAGTCCTCCTAGTAAGCATCCTGTCAAAATACAAATTACTAATCTCTTTGTAATCTTAATCATATTCGGGGTTCTCCTTTCAAAATGAAAAAATGGTATAAGCTAGGGTAAGTGTAGTGTTTTTGTTGACAGATTGCATATATAATCCTAAGTTTTAACTTAAAATATCCTTTTGGATAATTTTAAGAAGAATTACTAATTCCTATTATTACTTGGAAGGTGGTTTAATGAACTTTTCTAATACTCTAAAAGAGCTTAAGCTTATTTCTAAAGGCGATCATATGGTTCTTCTGTATGATAATGATGAGTACAATGCAGAAATAATTGCGGCTTATATTGGTTCCAGAGTTATGCGTAATGAAAAGTGTTTGTATATTGCTGGGGACGATGATCAAAAATTACTACTCGAGAAATTAAATTTACTTATAGATACTGAAAAAGCGATTTACAAAGGGCATATATCTATTTTTAAACAAAGTGATGCATATTCAAAAGATGGAAGCTTTAATCCAGACAATATGATTGCTTTAATTAAGAAGATGTCGTTAGAAGCTATTGAACAGGGGTACGACGCTTTTGCAGTTACTGGCGAAATAAGTTGGGTTTTACAATATGAGAGTGGATTTGAAAAAATTATGGAGTACGAATACAAACTAAATAATGAAATATTTGGTACGTACCCAGTGTCTGCAGTGTGCAGGTATAATCTTAATAAGTTTTCGAGTGAGATGATAAAACATATTATAGATGTTCATCAGATTATTATTTGGGAAGGCGAAGTTCATCACAATCCGTTCTATTTTGATGTTGTTGATACGAATCACGTTAATATACATGATTTCCAAGTTGAATCTATGTTGCGCACTATATCAAGCTTTACGAATACAAAAAGCAAATTTTATAACGAATTACAAGAGAAAGAAAATGAGAATCAATTGCTACAGTTGGATTTAATGAAAAACATTATTATTTCTCTTACGAGTTTATTAGAGATTCATGATAAATATACAAAAAATCACAGTGAAAACGTTGCTAAAATAGCAAAACAAATTGCACTGGCAATGGGGTTACCCGAAGAAGAAGTTTCTAAAATCTATTTTGCTGGGCTCGTTCATGATATAGGGAAAACAATTATTCCTCACGATATACTTATCAAAAAAGAAAAATTGACGGAAGAAGAATTTGAACTCATTAAAAAACATTCACATTATGGGTATAAATCATTGTCTAAAACACCGGTTTTGAAATCTATTGCTGAATTGGTTTTACACCATCACGAAAGAGTAGACGGTAAAGGCTATCCTTCTAAAATAATAGAAAAAAATATACCTCTCGGTTCTAGAATACTCTGTATTGCAGATTCTTATGATGCTATGGTGAATAACCGGCCGTATCGTAAAGCTATGTCAAAAAAAGACGCCATTGCTGAGTTAAAACGATGTGCAGGTACTCAATTTGATAAAAAAATCGTTGAAATATGTCTTAAAACAGAAGAATGCTTATTTTCCTGAAAACTATCTAGGGAATTAGCCTGAGGGTCTCTCTTCCCTTAAGATGTACCAGCTGAATCCAGATACCGCAAGAGGTCGTTACAAGGGAGTCCTTGGCTGTAAAGAAATCCTTGAAACTCATCGAAGCCGATTGAGTATAAAAAATCACGCTGTTTTTCGGTCTCCACACCTTCTGCCACAAGTTGCATAGTATAGGATTTACCAATGTCATACATTGCCTTGAGAAGTCCTTCGGCTGAATCGTCTCCAGGAACCGAATCGATAAAAGCTTTATCAACTTTTATTTTATCGATTGGCAAGTTACGTAAATATCCCAGATTAGAATAACCAGTCCCAAAATCATCCATTGCTATACGGCACCCCTTAGAACGTAAATAGGAAAGATTGGCAACACTCACCCCAGCTCTCTCAAGAAACGCAGATTCAGTTACCTCAAACTGGATCTCGTCAAAGGGGATTTCTTCCTGGTTAAAAA
>DUOS01000087.1 GCA_012838745.1 Treponema sp.
GGAGCCGGATCAAGGTTAAATGGTGCAAACCCTTCGTAGCTTCCGTGTAGGTATACTTCAGTTTTAGGAATATCAGATATAAGGGTGAGGCGCGCGGGAGGATTCTCTCCGCCAATTTTTTGAATCGTGGTTCTCACGACTGCCTCTGTTTGAGCGCTGAGTGCTGAAACCGCAATAATAAAAAAGCATAAAAAAAGCCCGGGAGATTTCATGCTTATATGATACTCCTCCGGGCTGAAAAAGAAAAGATTAATGCATAAAGAAACGTAAGATGAATACGACGAAGATAATCCAGGTTACCGGAGTAACTTGTTTGTATTTTCCAGTAAACACCTTAAGGATAACGTAGGAAAGAACTCCAAATACTATACCTTCGGCAATGCTGTAGCAGAAAGGCATCATGATGATTGCGAGGAAGGCAGGAATACCTTCGGTAGGATCAGAGAAATCAATTTTAACAACTGGTTTCATCATAAGAAATCCAACGAGGATAAGTGCAGGTGCGGTTGCAGCCCCCGGGATAAGCAGGAAGAGGGGTGAGAAAAGAAGTGCAAGGATAAATAGCGCTCCGGTTACTACAGAGGTGAGTCCTGTGCGTCCACCAGCTGCTACACCCGAGGAGCTTTCTACATAGCTGGTTACGGTTGAGGTTCCAAGAGCGGCACCAACCGTTGTACCAACAGCGTCGGCAAGGAGGGCTTGTTTAACATTGGGGATATTACCGTCTTTATCGGTAAGGCCGGCTTGTGTCGTTACTCCAACGAGGGTTCCCACGGTGTCAAAGATATCTACAAAGAGGAACGCAAAGAACACGGTAAAGAACTTGAGGCTTAACACTGCGCTAAAGTCAAAGTTAAAAAAATACGGAGCAGCGGGTGTGCTGAATAGTTTCCAGCCTTCCCATCCGCCGAAAGGAGCAGTAATGCCCATAGGAATACCAATAAGCGTAGTAATAAGAATACCGAGCAAGATGGAACCAGGTACTTTCTTTACATAGAGAACTGCCATGATTATTAAGCCGATAAAGGCAAGAAGGGCCGTACCGCTCGTAACCGTTCCGAGAGCAAGAAGGGTTGCTTCGTTCGATACAATAATACCGGCGTTTTTCATACCAATGAGGGTTATAAAAATACCAATACCAACGGCTACTGCACGTTTGAGATTCATTGGAATAGAATTAATAATCGCTTCCCGTACATTAAAGAAGGAAAGAATTATAAATAAAATACCTTCGAGGAAAACAGCCGTAAGTGCTATTTCCCAAGAATATCCCATACCCATAACTACCGTGTAGGTAAAAAAGGCATTTAAGCCCATTCCCGGTGCGAGAGCAATTGGCAAGTTCGCCGAAAATGCCATAACAAAGGTGGCAATCGCGGCCGAAAGTGCAGTTGCTGTAAATACCATGTTCTGGTTCATTCCGGCTTCTGCAAGCATTCCGGGGTTAACAGCCAGAATATAGGCCATAGTCAAGAAAGTGGTAATACCGGCAAGAACTTCTGTTCGGACAGTCGTTCCATGCGCCTTTAGTTTAAAAAGCTTTTCCATTGTAGTGGGTTCCTCCTTTAAGGAAACAAGAAATTAGGATACGAAACAATACCACCTATTTCCCCTAAGGACAAGAAAAATTGTTTTTATGAGAGTGTTGCCATGGAATTAACTGATGGGAATACCCGATTCCACAAAACTAAAGTAACCGCCTCTTGGACTCAGGATTAAATGGTCGAGAAGATTAATACCGAGTAAGTCCCCTGCGTTGGAAAGTCTTTTTGTGATATTAATATCTTCCTCTGATGGTTCAAGCTGCCCCGAGGGATGATTGTGGCAAACTACAATTGCCGCTGCTCGGTCAGACAGCGGGTCGCCGAATACTTCCCGAGGATGCACAATCGTTTTATTCAATATGCCAATGCTCACCACTCGTACAGCAAGCACCTCATGGGCACCATTGAGGGAAATGCAAATAAAGTGTTCTTGGTTTCTATCTGCATAGTGCTGCACCAAGGGATACACATCCGTAGGGTTATGTATCTTTTGCAGCAGGATTCCAGAATACCGTCGCCCCAGTTCCAGTGCAGCAAGGATGGTTCCCGCCTTAGTATCTCCCATGCCATCAAGCGCACTCAGTGCTTGGAGGGTAAGGGTCTCGTTAGCTGTATCGAGCACTCGGGTTACGCGGTGAGCGAGCGGAATTACTGGCATCTTTTGTGTGCCAGTGCGCAGGGTTAAGGCAACGAGTTCATAGTCGCTCAAGTATCGTGCACCTCGTAATTTTAACTGCTCACGAATTTTGGGTTTTTCGGTTTCTTTCATGCAGGAATTCCTCCGCAAGTAATGTATGCGGGCATTTCATGTTTTGGCCTGTTTTTACCGATAATTTTTTTATGAAGCATTTATTATTTTCTTTTCGGTCAGGGGTGTTCGCTTTGTGTGTGGGCACTGTTTTTTTTGTCTTGATTTCCTGTCAAGTTACGCCACCAGCTCGAGAAGTTTTTGTAGACACTTCTTTTCCGCTTATGGGTAGTGGCAATATAGATTCTAAGGGTCTTGTTGCATTTTTTATGGAAAGTAATTCTGACGCAGACGAAAGTAAGGTCTGCCGTCTTGCAGGATATTATCGCGAAGAAGCAGCTATCGAGGGCGTCAATTCAGATGTTGCCTTTGTACAAATGTGTCTCGAAACGGGGTTTTTACGTTTTGGTGGGCTAGTAACCGAAGATATGAATAACTTTTGCGGACTCGGTTCTATTGGTCCTGGGCAGCCGGGGCTCTCGTTTCCCAGTGAGCGTATTGGCGTTCGCGCTCATGTTCAGCATTTACAGGCATATGGAAGCTCGGATCTTCTTGTGCAGGAATTGGTTGATTCACGGTATCGGTATGTTTCACCACGAGGTAAGGCTCCTTTTATCGGTGCCTTAGGCGGCACGTGGGCCGCCGATCGTCAGTATGGAGAAAAACTCGCCATGCTATTGAGTAGATTGTACCGCTATTAACGTTGTACTAGCTAAGCTATTTAATTACGGTTCCCACAAAGGATTCGTTATTTAAAATTGCACGAAGATTTTCTATATCGCGGCCCGCGGCACATATTACCGTGAGGCCGCTTTTTTGTGCATGTAAGCTTGCTATTGGATCGAAGGGCACGTTTTTTCCAGGAACCCATTCATTTCCCACAAGTTTTCGAAAGTCTGCCCAAGAAATAGCATCTATGGGTTTGGCGTTTGGATTCGTGTGTGGATCGTCAGTATATACCTTTGCAATGTTCGAAAGATTTATAACGGTGTCTGCATCAAATCGTTCAGCGAGTAATACTGCGTCGTTGTCTGTGGAAAAACCTGGCTTCCAGCCGGCAGCTACGAGTATTCGACCAGAAAACACATCAACTTGAGTAGGGTCATAAACTACGTCTGTGGGGCAAATATCTGAGAAAATTGCACGGAGTAACTGGGCGTTGAGCCGTGTTGCCATAATGCCAATCCAGTCTGCCTGTTCGTCACTTATAGTAGGGCTAATTTCGCGATATGCCTTTTGATAGGCACGGGCAGGGCCACCACCACCAACTACCATAATAAGTTTGCGAGAATTGTCTTCTGCGAGCCAAGCGCGAACAAGGGTAGAGAATTCAGTGAGAAATTCGGTATCGGGCATATCCGGGGCAACGATTGAACCGCCGAGCGAAAGTACTGTTACCATGATAAACTCCTTAAAGTACTGGGTGTTTAGTAAACGCCCGTTATGCGGGGATCTCCCCAAAATGAAGTATATTTTTCTAAGTTTCCACCCGATTCTTCCCAAATAGGCTGAAAAGCATACGAACGGGACCGCTGCACAACTCTGCTTTTTTGCGTCATGGGCTTTTGATCAGTCCATCCGCGGTCAAAGACAATGTGATAAGGATCCATATTGCCAAAATACCATTCGGTGGGGTTTTCCTGTGCGGTAGGGAAGGGGTTCCCAGTGCCCAGTGCTGGATCAACCGGAACCCAGCCAAAGTTTTCCAAATAGAATTCTGCCCACCAATGTACGCGGGATTCGCGATTCGCGTCAACAACCATGCCGGCAATAGGAATTGCCGGGATACCAGATGCACGACAAAGGGCAGTAAAAAGGATTGCCATATCCCATGCTGAACCGGTTTGCTCAGAAAGCGCTTCAATAACACTTCTATTTGGATCGTCGTGCTCTTTGTAAGTGATTGAATCAGTAATCCATGTATAAATAAGTTTTGCTCGACGGTAAGGATTTTTTTCCTTCCCGATTATTTCTGAAGCCTTGATTAGGATGTCGGCATTGTTAGAGGGAACAGCTGGGTCTGAGGCTGTGTACATTAAATAGAGGGGGGAATCTGTATCGGTATAGGGCCGTACTTGGTTTGCTAGTATTTCAGTTTGTATTCCATACGCAGTAACTAAAAAAGTATGAGAAACACTGAGTGTTTTACCAGAGCGTAGGTTTTCAAACTGATGGAGTATGGTTCCTCTGTAATTTTCTAGGTAGGGGGTGGGGTCTGAACGGGTTATTTCAATATTTCGCTGTGCTGCGGTGGTAACTGGTCGTGGAATGCGCAGTAAGAACATATTACCGTCTCCAGCCGTTACGTCTGTTATATCCACGTTGAGTGAAACGGTATATGTACGTTGTTCTGTATACAGTTTTTCTCCTGGCTGGTTAACAATTTGCACTTGCTCACCATTGCTCAAACCTCTGAGTGTCTTGATGAAGACATTGCCACTTCCAGCGCCATCTGGAACACGCACACGTATTTCCTGATCGCTCCAGAACTCGTAGTCAAAACTGGTTTCGCTACAAGCGATGCTTGCTTGGCTAATTCTGTTTTGAGTAGAAAGAGGGAGGGCTGGATCAATTTTCCACGTAAACAATACCTGTGAATCATCGCGTGCAAGACCGAAGTTCTTTCCATATATAATGAGTCGCTTGCCTGTTTCTATGCGGGGGTTGCTGAACTCTTTTATTCTTGGTACCCCGACGCTTGCTTGTGCGATGTTTTTAATTGGGATGTTGCTTTTATTAGCAAAAATGAGGGGATTACTTTTACCAGCTCCAGTGTTAACATAAACGAGGCCGTCTTGAATTGTTTCAGGTAACACAATCATGATTGTAGTAGCATCCCATTCTAAGACGGTGTTTGCCGAAAGGCGGTCTCCGGCAATTTTTATCCAACCTTTTTTGTTATCACTTCCAAAGTTTTTCCCGTGAATACGTATAACTTCACCTGGACCACCGATTGCGGGATCGAGAGAAAGTAATTCAGGTTTTTTGTTAGTTATTAGGTTAATACTAAAAAGAATTCCGAGAAAGAGCAGAAATGCCGCTGGTATGATAATAAACCGCGCCAAGGGAGACTTTTTGAGAAGATGCGTAAGCCTAGAGCGTATCATTTATCGAAAAACATAATAGGTACAAGCGAATCGTCTGTAACCAAAAACTGGTCGTCGCCAGCGAATCTTGCAAGATTAGGGAGGCGAATAATTACAATTTCTGCGTCTTCAAAGAGCTTGGAATCAGGTGAAAATTGACGGGCGTAATTTACAACGGTGAACAGTTTTTTTTCTTGATTAAGAAACGAGGTTGATTTTCCTTGTAGGGGAAAGTCTGTACTGAATAACCCTGTATCCATCGAGGACATAAGCAGGTGCGCATCGTTGTTTTCTGATAGAGAGGCTAAGCCTGGAGAAAATATATGTTGGGTTGGATTGCTGTGTACGCCTGCACGGAATGAAAACCATGCGGGAAGGATTATAGCAAGTAAAAAAAGCGCTGCTATTGCAGGAAGAGGAATTTGTACCGACTGGTGTAGCCATTCTAGGGTTGGTCGTTTTTTTTGTGTCCCCTTCGCCGAACGCCGTTCCATTAGAAGAGCAAACGACTGTTCAAGATCAAGGGTTGGTTCTGTTTGAGAGTTTGAAAGTAGCAGATGTAGACGTTTGTACCGTTCGGTACGTTCGGCGCATTTAGAACAAGATGCAATATGTTTTTCGAGTTTTTCACTCCAGGGAGAGGGAACCTCTCCGTCAACAAAGGCCGAAAATAAATCCGAATTAGGGCATGTAGACATCGTCCGCTCCTATCAGTTTGGTTAATTGTTCCCGCGCACGGAAAACTCTCACTTTTACGTTACCCTCGGTTATTCCGAGAACCCGTCCAATTTCTTTATAATTTAACTCAGTATATTCTTTGAGCTGCAATACTGCACGAAGATTAACCGGAAGTTTTGCAAGTGCTTCTTGTACTCGGCTAATGGTATCACTTTTAAGAAGTTCAGTTTCTCCGGAATCAATTGTCCGCTTATCTTCTCTGAGTGCTCGTTCATATGCCTTTTTTTCTCTTCCTTTACGTTTTGCATAGTTAAGGGATGCGTTTTTTACCACCCTGATCAACCAGTACTTTGCATCATTAACCGAGGGAAACTGCATGTTTTTCTCGGTCATCTTTATTAAAGAGTCGTGGCAAAGATCTTCTGCGGCTTCTTCGCTGCCTACGATACGATAAGAAATTTTAAACAAAAGAGGCATTGTTACAGTATAAATTTCTCTAAAATGCGCATCATTGTTTGCATCAAGAGCCTTTGATTCATTAAACAAGGGTTCCCCCAGGAAGGTTACAACTCATGAGTTTTCTCCAATAGACCGTTTCCAGGTTGTTCCCGAAGGAGTATCTTCCAACAAAATTCCACTTTCATTTAGTTGGTTACGGATTTCGTCTGCCCTAGAATAGTTTTTTTCACTTTTGGCTTTTGTACGTTCCGAAATCAATTCTCCTATTTGAGATTCGCTCATTCCACCTGTGCAATGTGACGCGTCAAGAAGATTTTTTGCTGAATCTAGTAAATCTAATCCAAGTACGGTATCCATTTGCTTAATAGCTTCAAGCGCCTCTGCTGGTGGAACTGTATTATCGCGAACAAGCCCCTGAAGCTCAGAAAGTGCGCGTGGCGTAGAAATATCTTGTTCAAGGTGCTCGCGGAACCTGTTGAGCCATTCGTGTGCTTTTGCGGTTTTTGAAAGGTCTGTTTGATCAGTTGCATCTGTTTCCATGATTCGTGCGATACGCTGAACGAGGTTCCTTCGAGAATTACGTGCGCTTTCCATAGATTCCCAAGAAAAAGTGAGTTGGCTTCGATAGTGGCCACCGAGTAGGAAAAATCGGTAGTCGAGCGGGTCAAACCCCTGATCAATTAGATACTGGAGTGTTAGGAAATTACCAGAAGACTTGGACATCTTTCCCTTGTCCATTATTAAGAACTCGTTATGGAGCCAGTAATTTACCCATTTTTTTCCGGTTGCACCTTCGCTTTGGGCAATTTCGTTGGTGTGATGTATTTGAATATGATCTATACCACCGGTATGTATGTCGAACTGTTCTCCGAGGTAGTGCATGCTCATTGCCGAGCATTCAATATGCCAACCCGGATAGCCACGACCCCAGGGCGAGTCCCACACAAGAGCTTGATTCTCAAATTTGCTCTTGGTAAACCAAAGAACAAAATCGTAGGGGTTTCGTTTGTTTGTGTCTATATCGACACGGGATTCGACTTTAAGGTCATCAGACTTAAAATGAGCAAGCGCTCCATAGTCTGCAAATGTTGAGATATCAAAGTACAGGTTACCACCTGCAAAATAGGTGTGCCCATTTGCCTCAATTCTGGTAATTAAATCGATCATTTGCTGTATATGATCGGTTGCCTTGCACATGATAGTGGGGCGCTGGATATTTAGGCGGTCAATATCATCAAAAAAAGCTTTGGTGTAAAAGTCTGCTATTTCTAAAACTGACTGCCCGCGTTCTCGTGCTTTGGTAACCATCTTGTCTTCGCCGTCATCGGCGTCGTCAGTTAAATGACCAATATCAGTAACATTCATGACGTGAGTTACTTCGTAGCCGAGAAAACTGAGTGAACGGGAGAGAGTATCCTGAAACACAAATGCGCGTAAATTTCCAATATGAGCGTAGTTGTACACTGTGGGGCCACAGCCATAAAAACTGACTTTACCCGGAACAAGTGGAGTGAATTTCTGTGTTGTACGACCCATGGTATTATATAGTTCTAGTGGCACGGTTTCCCTCCGGTATCGTCTTTTGCTCTTTAATAGTATATACTGCAAAGAACATGAACAATGTACGGAAAATATGGGAAAGTTGCAACATTGCGGAAAATTTTCCACAATTTGCCTCGTCAGTCCTTTTTAATGAACCCATGTCTCTTCACACTACCTTTCGCACAGGAGGACCTGTAGATTTGTTTGCGGAACCAAAGACTCGCGCTGAACTAGAAGCAGTGCTTTCCGTCTTTTTATCGGAGCGAGTGCCGGTGTGGATTACCGGAGGTGGTTCTAACTTGGTTGTTTCCGACAAGGGATTGCGCGGTGTTTGTGTTTCTATCGCCGGCTTTCAGTCTGTTACGGTAAACAAGGAAAAAACTAGAGTTACTGCAGGTGCGGGGATGCTGGTGGATGATCTCGTTTCTTGGTGTGCCGAACACAGCTTTTCTGGTTTTGAACAGTTTGCGGGATTACCGGGTACAGTGGGTGGCGCCGTATACATGAATGCTCGATGCTACGAGCGCTCAATATCAAATATATTTTTTGAAGCAGATGTGCTGTATTTCCGCAATGGAAGGTATACAGTTGAAACTGTCGGTAAAAATACCGGCGGATGGGGCTATAAGAAGTCTCCTTTTCAAGCCATTAACAACACAAGTGGTAGCAAGAGAGGTATCGTTGAGACTGGCGCAATAGAGATTGGCCATCTTGCGGTGATTCTTTCTGCATCGTTCTGTGTTTTACCCGGAGATCCGGAAGCTATCCGCGCTGTTATGCATTCTTGTGTGAGCGATCGGGAGGCCAAAGGGCATTTTCGCTTTCCTTCGGCGGGCAGTATGTTTAAAAATAACCGGGCGTATGGAAAACCAACTGGAAAAATTATTGATGAGGTAGGGTTACGCGGTGCTAGTGTTGGCGATGCCCAAGTAGCACCTTGGCACGGTAACTTAGTGATAAATCGAGGAAATGCGAGTTCGGCCGATATACGTGCTCTCGTTGAACAGGTGCAAGAAAAAGTTTTTAAAAAAACTGGTTTTATTTTAGAACCGGAAGTAGTATTTGTTGGGGAGAAGTAGATGAAAAAAAGATTAGCGGCTTGCGGAATTATTTTTTTGTGTCTAGGGGCAATTACTTTTTCCCAAACAATAGGAAAAATTGACTATTGCGAAGGTCGTGTACAAGTTGTGAGAAATGGTAGACAAATTGGCCGTGTTGCTATCGGTTTTCCAATTGAAAACCTAGATCATGTTACTACCGGACGCGATTCATTAGCGACTATTTCATTCCTGCCTGATTCAGGTATTACCGGAACACTAGATATTTCCACCGAATCCTCGGCGATTATTCGCCGTGATTCCCTTGTTGCAGGTCCTTCAAATGATGTCTATCTTCTCGGCGGTTCGGTTTCTCTTAAAGTAAAACGATTGAGCGGAAACAATAGTTCAATGCGAGTTCGTACAGCATCATCTGTTCTTGGTGTGCGGGGAACTGAGTTTTCTGCAGCTACCTTGAGTGGCAACACGCTCGTTGCCTGTCGTGAGGGGGATGTATTCTGCTCTCCGCATTCTTCAACAAAAGGCGTTTCCGCAATTCCGGGAACCATGGTAGAAATACTTGATTCAGGCGAACTTAGCACAGGAGCATTCCCCTCTGGCGACTTTTACGAAGAGTGGGAAAGTATTAGCAATCGATGGAAGACCTTTCACGTTGAGTTGATTACTGCCGATCCTGTTTCGTTTATAGATCGTTTCGTTTCTTCTTGGGAACGCTCCCTCC
>DUOS01000088.1 GCA_012838745.1 Treponema sp.
CAGGATCCTGTGCATTTGCCGGCGGAATGAAAGTTCCGATAGAAAGCGCGAGAGTAGTTTTACCACTCTTGGCGGGCTCGAGATCCATGGAGCAGGTAAGAGTGAGTAGAACAAGGATCGCCGAAAAAAACATTAGACCAAAGCCGTTACATTTTTTCATGGAAATACCTCCGTATCACCCTAAAGTATATCCCACCTGCAGTGATTTAACCATAAAAAACAATTTTTACTCCCAGCCGAAGGTTGCCGGGGGCTTATTGGTTATATCGTAGTAGATGGCATCTACAAAACCGAGCGCGGCGATTCGATCAACAATCTTTTTAAGGACGGAGAGATCGAGATGGGCGAAGCGGGCGGTCATTACGTCTTCGGAAACAACGGGTCGCAGTACAATCGAACAGTGCCCACCTTCTGTGGCCCAGGGCAGGTTTATAGTGAGGTGCTGGAAGATTGTTTGGTACCAGCCGGTAGTTTTGAGTTCTTGGAGAACGATGGCATCGGCTTCGCGGGTTTGATCCAGCCGAGGTTTATCGCAGTAGCCTTCGTGCAAGCGAAGTGGGGTTGAACCGTCGAGGGAAGCGGGGCACTCCCACAGTGCGAGTACTGTGCGATTAACCTCGCTACTTGCGTTGGTGATTTTAGCTGAGGCAGCGCCAAGGTCTTCCCAAGCGGGGAATGCGGTAAAGATATTGGAAAAACGCAGTACTGCAGGGAAGCGGTAGGTACGGGAATCGTTCTCAACGCCTACGGATTTAACCGGTAGTACATCGATGCCAGCAAGCTGGGGGAGATTGGCCTGCGGTGAACCATTTGTTTCCCCTTCGCAGGTTTTAAATACCCCGGTGAGGTTGATTTGCCCTAGTTGATTTCGCGCACGTATACGAGTTGCTGTGTCAGTATTAATTTCTTTGTTGCCGAGTACGTTGATCGAAAGGCCAGGGCCCGGAAAGGGATGGCGGTTGATCATTTCGTCGCTGAGGCCGAGTTTTTTTCCCATGAGGCGTACTTCGTCTTTGTAGAGGTCTTTGAGGGGTTCGATGATGAGGCCTTTTTCGATAAGGGCTTGGATGCCTTCTACCCGGTTGTGGTGGGTTTTTATAACTTGGGAGTTTTTTGTGGCACCGGATTCGATGATGTCGGGATAGAGGGTGCCTTGGCCTAAAAGCCATTCATCTTCGTTGAGGGCGAGGCGGGCAACTACGGTGTCGCGGACGGTGATAAAGGTTTCTCCAACGGCCATGCGTTTTTTTTGTGGATCGACGAGGCCGGCAACTGCTGCTAAGAAAGTTTCGCTTGCGTCTTCTACAATAAAATTGGTAAAGCCTGCTTCGCGGTAGCGTTGGGAAATGATGGCACTTTCGTTTTTACGCATAAAGCCGTTGTCTATATGGAGGCCGAGTACACGATCTTGGCCAAGGACGGTGTTGAGGAGGGCGAAGGCTACGGTTGAATCGACGCCGCCAGAAAGAAAGAGGAGTACTTTGCGGTCGGTTCCTGCCTGTGTGCGAATTTCTTTTGTGATAGTTTCGAGGACGTGATCTTGGCTCCAGTTTTTTTCCATGGCGCATATTTCTGCAAAGTTAGACAGGATGCGGTTGCCTTGGGGGGTGTCTTTTACTTCTATGTGAAACTGGAGGCTCCATCGCCGGCGTTTTTGGTCTTCGAGGGCTGCGTAAGGGCAGTCGCGGGTGCGTGCGATTATGCGGAAGCCTTCTGGTAGGGTAGTAATTTCGTCTTGATGGCTCATCCAAACCTGGGTGGGGAATTTAACACCGCTAAGGAGGGGGCTTTGAGCAAAAAGCGTGCTTTCTTCGCTCGTATTAAGGAGAAGGGTAGTGCCGAACTCGCCTTGAGCGGCTTTTTCTATTTTGCCACCATATTCTTTTGCCATGAGGTGGTGCCCGTAGCACAGGCCCAGTATTGGTATATCGAGGTTGAGAATTTCAGTATTAAATTCGGGTATATTTTCGCCATAGACAGACGCGGGCCCTCCCGAAAGTATGACGCCGCGAGCGCCTTGGAAGGCGTCGATTGGGTCGGAGGGTAGGGCTATTTCAGAATAATACCCAAGGAGGCGGAGGCGTTTCGTTATAAGGTGGGCGTATTGGCTTCCAAAGTCTAGCACTAAAATTTTGTCGTTTTTCATGGCTCAGTGTAGCAGTAAATGTGCAGTGTATCAATCTTTTCTCGCATTTTGATGATTCTTTTTGTAAAGAAATATGCAGGATAATTTACTCTTCTAAGTCGATATAAAGGGGCATTTGGTTAGATTTTCTAATATAATCGGTAACCATTTTGAGGGTGCGCCTCGACATAGCTCCGTCGATTTCTATTGTTTCTCGAAATAAGCGTGCAGGTATTTTAAGCAGGGTTACGTCGGTATGGGCAGTGGCGGTGGAGGTTCTTTTACCACCGATCATACTGGAAAATTCTCCAAATAATTGCCCATAGGATGCTTCTATAACTTGGTTAGGGAGGGTCATTCGCACTATGCCATTCATTACATAATACAGATCTGTTGAGTCATCACCGAGGGTAAAAATTACATCCCCTTTTCGTTGTTTAATGGCGTACTGGGGATAGAAAACAGGTGGCTTAATAAACATAATGCGTTCAAGTTGACGGCGAATGAGTGGATTATCGTAGGCGGGTAATAAGTAGAGCCTGGCAAGTAAAAAGCTTTCAAAAAATTGTACCACATACTGAAACTGTGCAAAGAACAGGAGTAAAAAGAAAAAGATATATACTTCGAGTAAAACGACAATTACATTACTTAAAATACCATACACAAGATTATAGCGAGATAAGTTCACAAAGGAACTAAATATGAGTTGCACGACAAAAAATGTAATAGTACAGGCTGCTGAGGCTTGCACACTGTGTTTTATGTTTGGACGGCGGCGTGGTGAAAAAAAGTATACTAAAAAAACAAACAGAAACATAATGCCGAAGGGTACAAACCTAAAAAGGTTTCTAAAAAGATGGAACACATAGGGTGTAAGGAGGTTTTCTGAAAGCACCGAATGAAAAAAAGCGTTACCTGCTATTAAGAAGATAGACATGAGCACTACGAGTATAACGAGAATTACTTCACCCGCAATAACAAGGAGATTATCTTTTAATGGTTTCTTTTTTCCCTGCTTCCGGTAGATCATGCGCATTCCGTGTTGAATAGAAGCAAAAAAACGACGAGCCATCCAAAATATAGTAATACCGATGATGATTTCGAAAAGACCAATTGTTTTAATTGAGGTAATAGAGTTGATAAACCGAGGCATATCCAGAGATTCAAAATTAAAACCGATTTCTAGAATTAAATCTTGAATGGCTCGTGGGGACGTGTGCAGAACTCTTACTAGAATAAGTAAAATCATGAGAAGCATAGGAAGTGCGGAAAGAAAAAAACTGTATGCACCGGCTGATGCATAGGTAAAAAGGCCATTGCCCAGAAAAGATTCCCAGGTTATATAGAGACGTTGTAAACTAACTAGAGCAAAGTTCTTTTTTCGGCGCATTACCGAGCTAGTATATCGCTTTATGACGAGAGTTTACAGCGGTTTTTATAGGAAAGTTACTCTCAAGTACTTGAAGTAATGCATAAATATGTAATAATCTGGTATAAAGTTACAGGAGGCACCATGACTAAACTGCGAGGAACATTTACCGCATTGATCACTCCGATGAATAGCGATGGATCGGTGGATTTTGACGGGTTCCGTACGCTTGTACGTTTTCAACTCGAAAGCGGCATTTCGGGTCTTGTGCCGTTGGGAACGACTGGCGAAACCCCAACGCTTGATGATTTCGAAGAAAAAAAGATTATTGAAATGGTAATGGAAGAAGCTGGCGGGAAGGTACCCGTTATTATTGGAGCGGGGAGTAACAACACTCGCGACGCGGTAAAATACGTACAACGTGCAAAAGATGCCGGAGCAGATTATGCGCTGGTTGTTACACCGTATTATAATAAACCAACCGACGAAGGCATTTATCGCCATTTTGCTGCCTGTGCCGAGGTGGGTCTTCCTATTATCGTGTACAACATTGCCGGGCGTACGGGAAAGAATATTTGCACTCCGCTTTTAGCGCGTATTGCAGAGCTACCAAATATTGCCGGTGTAAAAGAAGCTTCCGGTGATATTTCCCAGATGACGGACGTGATTACTACTATTGCCCGGAAAAAACCCGGTTTTTGTGTTCTTTCTGGTGATGACGCGCTTAACCTTCCGCTTGCCTGTTTGGGTGGTGATGGGGTTATTTCCGTTGTTTCTAACATTGCACCGGCAGAGGTGAGCGCTCTTACAACAGCTGCCCTAGCCGGGGATCTTACAACGGCGCGAGACCTTCATTATCGCCTTCTTCCCGCCTTCCGGGGCGCATTTATTGAAACGAACCCAGTTCCTATAAAGGCTGCAATGGCTATGAAGGGTCTCCCTGCAGGAACACTTCGCCTTCCTCTGTGTGAGCTTATGGCGCAAAACGAGCCTGCGGTGCGTGCCGCATTTACAGAAGCGGGAATTTTATAGATTTTAACTCAATACTGTTGCCAGTATTGTTTGTTTTTATTATTTTTTATTATGACGAATTGGAGATAGGCTATGAGCAAGAAGATACCAGTTGGAATTCTCGGCGCTACGGGTGCCGTTGGGCAAAATTATATTTATTTACTACAAAACCACCCGTGGTTTGAAGTAACCTATGTGGCCGCAAGCCCTCGCTCTGCGGGAAAGGCTTACCGCGATGTTGTGCAAACTCGCTGGCTTTTAGGTGCCAATATCCCTGAGGCTGTTGCAGATTTAGTAATCGAAGATGCAAACAATCCAGATACCGCTATCGGTAAGTGCCGCTTTGTTTTTAGTGCAATAGAGCTTGAATCAAAGGATGCAATTCGCGATTTAGAAAATGCCTATGCTGAACGCGGGATTCCCGTAGTTTCAAATGCTTCTGCCCATCGCTGGACAGACAATGTGCCCGTGATTATTCCAGAAATAAATCCAGAACATATTGCCGTAATTGATGCTCAGAAAAAAGCTCATGGCTGGGATACTGGTTTTGTTGCGGTAAAGCCTAATTGCTCTGTACAAAGCTATGTGGCGCCTCTGTGGGCTCTTATGAAGGCTGGGTACGAAATTAAGCGGATGATTGTGACTACCATGCAGGCTGTTTCTGGAGCGGGCTATCCTGGCGTTCCCAGCTTAGACATGATAGACAACGTGGTTCCGTTTATTGGTGGAGAAGAAGAAAAAAGCGAGCAAGAACCTCTCAAAATATTTGGTTCGGTAGTAGACGGTAAGATCGTGAATGCAGACGGGCCCATTGTAGCTGCGCATTGTAACCGCGTTGCGGTAATCAATGGGCATACAGCCTGCGTGAGTTTGGAGTTTGGCGAAAAGAAGCCGAGCCTGGAAGAGATCGAGCGGATATGGACCGAGTTCCGTGGCCTTCCCCAAGAGCTTGATTTACCCTTTGCACCTCGCCAGCCAATTATTGTGCGCCATGAGCAGAATCGGCCCCAGCCTCGCCGCGATCGCGACGAAGACAAGGGTATGGCAGTGAGCGTTGGCCGCTTGCGCAAATGCCCAGTTTTCGACATTCGATTTGTGGGTTTATCGCACAATACTGTGCGTGGTGCCGCCGGTGGTGGTATTCTTAATGCAGAGCTCCTCAAGTCAAAGGGCTATATTTCCTAATTGCATCGAAACAAGGAGTTTGTATGACTGAGAAGACATTTCCCCTCACTAAACCTGAGCTTGAGGCTTTGGTAAAAAAATATCCTACACCCTTTTACTTGTACGATGAGGGGGCAATGCGAGAAAATGCTCGCCGGTTTTCAGCGGCTTTTTCTGTGTTTCCTGGGTTTTGTGAATACTATGCCGTTAAGGCGTGTCCAAATCCCTATATTCTCAAAATACTTGCTTCGGAAGGGTTTGGTGCGGATTGTTCTAGCTTGCCCGAACTTATTCTATCTCAAAAGGTAGGGCTTACTGGCGAGAAGGTAATGTTTACCTCTAATGAGACGCCGGAAAAAGAATTTATTTATGCGAACCTCATGGGTGCTGTTATTAATCTTGATGACATTACTCATATTGACTATCTCGAGAAGGCTCTCGGTACTATCCCTGAGCTCATTTCGTTCCGGTATAATCCGGGGCCACTCAAAACGGGGAATGTTCTTATTGGTAACCCCGAAGAGGCTAAGTACGGGCTTACCCGGCCACAAATATTTGAAGCCTATGCCGATGTTAAAAAACGGGGAGCAAAGCGTTTTGGTTTGCATACTATGGTTGCGTCTAACGAGCTGAACCCCGACTATTTTATTGAAACAGCAGTTTTGCTTTTTGAGCTTGCAGTAGAAGTACAGGAAAAAACTGGCGTTTCTGTAGAGTTTATAAATATGGGCGGTGGTATTGGTATTCCGTATAAACCAGAAGAAACCGCAATTGATTATGACTATATAGCTCGTGGCATGCGGAAAGCCTATGACAAAATTCTGGGGCCCGCTGGCTTGGGTGAGGTTAAGATCTTCTTCGAATGTGGAAGGCCGATTACTGGTCCCTATGGTTGGCTCGTTACCCAGGCTATCCACGAAAAGCACATTTACCGCGAGTATATCGGGGTAGATGCCAGTATGGCGGATCTTATGCGCCCTGGTATGTACGGTGCGTACCATCATCTTACCGTGCTCGGTAAGGAAAAAGCACCTCATGATCAGGTGTACGATGTGGTGGGGTCTTTGTGCGAAAACTGCGATAAATTTGCCGTTCAGCGCTCGCTACCAAAGATAGACATCGGCGATTTTATTATTATTCACGACTCTGGTGCGCACGGCCGAGCTATGGGCTTTAACTATAACGCCAAGCTCCGAGCTGGAGAATTATTGCTACGAGAAGATGGAAAAATTGTTGAAATTCGCCGCCGTGAGACTGAGGCAGACTATTTTGCAACCCTGGACTTTACCGGTCTTGGGAAGTTTGAGGTATAAGTTAAAACGCTGCTTTAAACTGGTTTCCCCGATCAAACTCATTTTTAAACATGCCAAAACTCGTTGCACCCGGAGAGAAAACAACAATATCTCCGGGTTGTGCGATTTTTTTTGTCGCAGCCACAAGTGCCGCTATTGAGGGATATGGGCCATCAAAGGCTATGTTTCGCTCTTTAAGGAGTGGAATGAGTTTTTCTGTGCCAGTTCCTGATAAAAGCAATAAGCGTTTTACGTTTCGCGCTGCTTCGGCGAGCGGGGTAAATTCTAAGTTCTTATCGGTTCCACCTGCGAGAAGTAGTACCGGTTGATCAAAGGCATTTGCAGCAGCAGCTGCCGCTTCTGGGATGGTTGCTGCCGAATCATTATAATACCGTATTCCCGCGTCTTCCTTAAAAAGTTCCAATCTATGCTCTGTGCCAGTAAAAGATGCGAGTGCTGCACCCGTTTTTGCGGGGTTAGCGCCGTACAATACCATCATTTGTGCAGCATTTAAGAGGTTTTGCCGCATGTGGGCCCCGGGAACGGAGAGTGTTGCGGGCAGAATTTCAACTTCGCTATTTTCTGTGCGCATCATGCCGCGCCCATCGGGGGTGATCCATGCGCCATCACGCTTACGGGGTGTAATGCTGTCGTTTTTCGTGGTACCACCGGATTCACGGTTTGTGTACCAGTGCACGCGCGCCTGTGTTTCGGAGGCAAAGGTTGTGCCCCAGCCGTCGTCCGCATTGCACAAAAGATGGGTGCTATGATCCATGTTGGCGTAGATGAGCTTTTTATCCGCAACGTAGGTTTCCATGTTCCCGTACCAATTTTGATGGTCGCTCATGATGGGCGTTATGAGGGCTATGGTTGGTTTGAGCAAGTTGCGATCCTTGAGATCGGCAAGCTGCCAACTGGATAATTCGAGTATAACCGGGGTGTTTTCGCTTACTTGGTGCAAAAAACTTAACGGGCTCACCGTGATGTTTCCTCCGAGGAAAACGGGGAAGCCCAATTCCTTCATGGCAAAATACAGGGCGCTCACGGTTGAGGATTTCCCTTTGCTGCCGGTAACGGCAAGTATAGGCGCACTACAGAGGCGAAGAAACACCGTGATATCAGTTTCGATAGAGCGAGCTTTTTCTAAATAGATGTTTCCAGCGAGTTTTACCCCAGGGTTTTTTATTACCATGTCTGCTTGAGTAAAGTCTCCGATTTCATGGGTTCCCAAGACAAAGCGTATGCTGGGGTAATCTTCAAGCGATTTTATTGACGGTGCTAGTTCTTGTGCGGTTTTCATATCGGTAACAGTAACTTTTGCGCCGTGTTGGGCAAAGAAGCGGGCGGAAGCTAAGCCTCCGCCATTTAAACCGAGGCCCATTACGGTAACTCGTAACCCTGCTAGATCAGAAAGGGAAGTGAACGGAGGGTTATTAAAATTCAATGGAATACTCCTTTTCGTCTCGTTCATTAAGGGAAGGGATTACGTTTAGATTTTCCCATCGTTTTCCTAGTTTATCGGGGAAGCTTGCTTTTATTTCGTTGTACAGTAGAGATGTTTCTGAAAAAGGGCTGTGCTGGAGTTCTTGTAGGATTCGGTCTAGGTTGCCTTCAATGAATGGGCGTATTTTATGGAGCAGGGCGGGGCTATCCATGCCGTAAGCGTTCATACTCACGCAATGCTGTTTGCACGTAATAGGATAATACGGATGGTTACGCTTCCCGGTAGGTAGTACGAGCTTAGTGAAAAACTTGTTTATGTCTGAGTCCATCCAAATTCCATGAACCATGTAGCCTTCTCCGGATTCTCCTTTCCATGTAACCGGAATAGTCTGATTAAGGACGAGAGAATCAGGATCGAGCCCATTTAAGGGGAAATAGTCGCATTCGAAATAGAGTTTATTAGTACGGTAGGCATGGGTGCGGTCGTTGGTACCCGGTTCAATTATTTCAGCTTCTAGGGCTCTACACGTTAGGTCGATGAGTACCATGTATAGATATGCTTGCCCTTCATATTCTTCTACCCGGTAAAAGGTAGGGGTGTGGATGGTTCGGGGATCGAAAGTCCAACGAGTTTGAGTTATTAGCTGCGGGGTGTGTTTAGCAAGAAAGGATACAAGATCGTGAATTGCTTCTCTGTAGCCTTTAGGGGGTTGGGGGTTGTCTAAGTTATGATGAATGGGAAGAGCGAGAACTTGAAGAGGGGTATCGAGGAGGATAAACTGGTCTTCTCCCTGGTTAAAATAGAATACAGTTGTATCATTTTCTTGGGGTTGCAGAGGTTTAGCGTTCCGTAATACGGAGTTTATTGCAGAGTCTGTGCTGGATGTTGTTCTCTTACTTGTATTCCCGCCCATAGGGCTTTATAATATAGTAGAATGAAACGAAATAGAAGCATTGTTTTTAGTATACTTATTTTTCTCTGCTGTGGTTTTCTTGCCGCTGAACCCTACGGTAGTATTGTCTATGCCGAGGGTAAATCGTTTACCCTGATCCGAGATGGAGCCCCTCGCGTGATTGCGGTGGATTCTAGCGGTGTGTTTGGTATGGAAATTATGGCTGGAGATATTTTTCAGACAGCTGAAGAAACGATGCTCGAATTTGCTGTGTATGCTGTAGGAGCTACGATAAAAATTGCCGAGAATACGTCTTTTCGTTGCGGTGTTGAACCGGAAAAAAAACAGGTAACTGGCGAGCTTTATTATGGACGTGTGCGGGCCAAGGTGGAGCGCCTTGCAAAGGGTGCAACCTATCGTATTTCTTCTCCGAGTCTTGTTGCCGGGGTGCGCGGTACAGACTTTGGCCTCGATGTTATTTCAGTAAAAGTGCCACAGGCTTCGATCGAGAGTAATAATAACGAATATTCAACACAACAAGGCCATTCGGCCATACTTCACCGTGTTTTTTGTTTAGAGGGTTCGGTGCTTGTAGGAGACTTTTCCGCACCTAAACTCAACACGGTGCTTCTTTCTGCTGGAGAAAAAGTAGAGAAATTACAGGTTTTATCTAAGACAGATATAGATGAAGCGGCTCTCGAAAAAGAAGAGATAAATAAGGAAATACGGGAGTTTTGGGAAGAAAGACCGTTTAGCGGTAAGTCTCCTGTGCTTATGTCTCTTACAGAGCCGGTAATACGGCTCGATAGTTCTGTTAACGATGGAGAAGAGGTTAGTAAGAAGCCTCAAAACCGAAGTATTCCTACAATACTTACAACTACTTTGTTCATTCTTGGTGGTTCTGCCCTTATTACTGCGGCAATTGCAGATTACACTAGTTCGGATGATTGGCTAGTGAAGTCTTCTCTTTCGGCCGGTTGCATAATGATCGGGTCGGGTGCGGTAATTTCAATTATGTCGTTATTCAGTAGATAACATTCCATGAAGATCAAATTTTCCTTCGAAAACATAGCCACCTGATCCAATAACATATAATTCATTTTCTTTTGGTTCCCATCGTGCTGCGAGTTTATTCGTATTATCGCGGTCTCGAGCTACAATGGCATTAGGCTGCCCGTCTGATCCCGGTGTTTCAAACAATACAAGTATTTCATACCCAGAAAGACCGGAGCATACTGCGGTAACGAGTGCCGCGGCGGCGCTAGCGCAGGCAGCTGATTCGTGGCGGGGGCGCACTTTGAGTATTACCGTGTCGCGAGTTATGGATTGTGCGATAACCGGGATAATTCGTTTTTCGGGGAAGGCTCTTTTTACTAATTTTGCAAAGCCGGAGTAATCGAGTGTTCCTAGTGAGCGCGGAAATGCGGTTACCACATCTTGGCGGATATGAACGGCGGAACAGGATATTTCAATATCTTCGTGTTTAATTGTTTCTACGAGTTTTCCGCAATCAGGGCCTATGAGGGCACCGTTTAACAGCGAAAAAGGCGATCCAAGGGAAAGGCGGAACTGATGAGCTCCCAGCACGTCAACGTGGAGGGGACCTCGGATTGTATTAAATTCAATGACACTACTCGCCGCTCGGCCGCTATCAAAGGCAAAGCGGGCTGCGCACAGCATTGCATCGTCTGCTGGATATACCGGTTTTCCCCGAGGAGAAAACATCCTGATGGTATTATCTGCAGAAAGAAATATTGTTCCGTTAGCCCCAATACCGTATTTTCGATTGCATAGAATTCGAGCGGCTTCTCCAAACTGGCTAATTTGCAAGCCTGGGCCTACCGGTCCATTAGGTTTTCCCTCTTCGGATTTGGTATCGCCGCGTTTTGCTTCCAGCGCGGTTAGGTCAACTAAGAGAAAACCATTTCCGGCTAGTTGCATTTTGTAAAAGGGTACAATCATGGTCGATCCGTCTGGAGGGTTCTCGAACTGGTAAATCGTTCACGGGCTAGGTCTAGCAGGGCCATAACAAGGTCCTGATAGTTCAGCCCACCGGCTTCGCACATTCGGGAAAACATAGAAATTGGGGTGAACCCCGGTATAGTATTTATTTCGTTGAGATAAAGCTCTCCATTTTTTTTATCTATAAAGAAATCTACTCGAGCCATTCCATCTAGATCAAGTGCTTCGTAGGCTTTAGCTGCTAGGCTGGTAACTTTTTTCGTTTGTTCGGGGGAGAGATTCGCGGGTACGGTAAGAGCTGCACCGTCGGGATCTTGGTATTTCGCCTGGTAATCGTAAAATTCACGGTTTGGTACAATCTCGCCGGGGATATAGGTGGTAGCTTTTCCATTACCCGTTACCGAGCATTCGATTTCTCTAGCAGAAATAAATGGTTCTATTAGCACCTTTTTATCCCAGATAAACGCTTCGTTTATTCGGGTAATGAGTTCTTCCCGGGTATTTGCCTTGGCCGCTCCCACGGAGCTACCTGCACAGGCTGGCTTTACGAATACTGGCCATGGGAACTTTTGCTCAACTGAGTTGCAAGCGGCAACTTTTTTTTCATCTGTGATCCATTGGCGTGTGGTAAGTGCCACAAAGGGGACTATAGGAAGATCTAATGCCTGCCAGATAATCTTAGTTTTTTCTTTGTCCATGGCGAGAGAGCTAGACATAACGCCGCCACCCACATAGGGAATTTCTGCCATTTCAAACAGCCCCTGAATTGTACCATCTTCGCCGTAGGTTCCGTGTAAGACAGGAAAAACAACGTCTGCTGGGATGGGGGTGCCTGAGCAAACAAGGGCTCCTGCGCTTCCTCCACCCGGCACAATATTCACGCGATGAACTTCGTCGCCTTGGATAGAAAGGGGTAATGTAGTATTTTCTCGAATCTTTGTAAGAAGAGCTGAATCTTGGAGATACCAGGCGCCGTTTTTAGCAATGCCGATCAAAGAAACAGTATTGCCCGCCTCCGGTATGTTGCGCGCGACTGAAGCCGCCGAAACGAGGGATACTTCGTGCTCGCCTGATTTTCCTCCGTATACAATTACAATGTTCACCGTGTTCCCCCATAGCCTGCTTCGTTGAGTGCTGTACGCACTTCGCTGATTTCATCGTAGGGATCGGTGTGATCCCGGTAAATAATTGAGTTTTCATGCCCCTTACCTAAAAGGAGAACGAGGTCTCCCGGTTTTGCGAGTGAAAGGGCTGTGCGAATTGCCTTGGGGCGATTCGGAATAAGGAGGAGGTCTTCGCCTTGTGTTTTCCCGAGGCAGCCTGCCGCAATCATATCAAGGATAGCATGGGAATCTTCGTTGCGGGGATCTTCATCGGTAAGGATAACAATATCGGAATAATCTGCGGCAATACGGCCCTGTTCTGGGCGTTTGAGTGTATCACGCTCTCCACCAGAACCAAATACGCTAATAATTTTACCGGTGATGCGTTTGCGTAAAGGAGGAAAAACCGTCTGAAATGAGGTTGGCGTATGGGCATAGTCTACGAGGACTTCGTAAGGTTGGCCTTCGTCAACAATAGTCATCCGGCCAATAAGTGGTTCCAATTGGGGAAGGAGTGGAAGTATTTCTTCGATGGTTTTTTCTAGGATGCGGCAAACGGTAATAACAGCTGCTAAAACGTTATACACATTAAAGGCCCCAGGAATGTTAATTCGTGCGGGATAATCCTTACCAGAACAAGAGATAATAAAATCGCTGCCCAGAGCGTCAGTTTTAATAAAAGAAGCGGACACGCCTTTTCGGGTACTTGCCCAGGTTGAAAAGCCGAAAACCGGTTTTGTAGTAACAGCGCGGAAATATACTGACGCAGAATCTTCTTCGTTTACGACTCCAAATGACGGGATAATCCGGCCGTTTTTAACATGTTCAACGGTATCGAGAAAACGGAAAAGATTTGCTTTGTCGTTTTTATACTGTTCATGGGTTCCATGGAATTCTAAATGTTCGTGAGTTACGTTCGTTAAAACACCCACGTCGAAGGCGACATCTCCAAGCCGGTTGGTTAGGGGAGAAAGCCCGTGGGATGACGATTCTAACACAGCATATTCAACTCTGTTATCCCGCATCTGGGCGAGTTTTTCATGAACGGTTGTGGCTTCAGGTGTAGTTTGATGTTCAGGATTTGCAAGAACTTCATCGTCTATACAATAGTTTACTGTTGAGAAAAATCCTGTTTTTTTCCCTAAAAGGCGTAAAAGTTGGAAGATTAAAGAAACCGTCGTGCTTTTGCCCTCGGTTCCGGTAACACCAATTACGGCTATATCTCTGGATGGGTGGTCGTAAAACGTTGCAGCGAGGACGGACATTACAAAGCGGGGATCTTTTACTTTGATATACACAATGCTGGGATCAGGGTTGCCTATGGGGGCTGCATGAATGATGGCCCGCGCCCCGTTTTCAATGGCTTGGTGGATATAGCTGGCTCCGTCAGTATGGAGACCGCTTAAGGCAAAAAAAAGTGTTCCCGGCACGACTTTGCGTGAGTCATATATGAGTGCTGTAATTTCTGGATCATGGTCGCCAATTTTCTCAAGAATCGAAACGGCACCAATAAATTGCGACAGGCGTTTATTCATGATTAGAATTGTACCGATGCGCCCTTGTATTGGCAACACCTTCCCGATATTATTACCCCTATGTATGAAGTTAGAGTAGAGGCGGATTTTGCTGCCGCGCATTTTTTATCGGATTTTCACGGCAAGTGTGAGCGCTTGCATGGGCATAACTACCGCGTTTTGGCGCATGCACGAGGAACGGAACTCGATAATGGCGGTATGCTCATTGATTTTGGAATTCTCAAGGGTGCGCTTCGCGAAGTGTGTGCCACTTTGGACCATTCAAATCTTAATGACGTTGATGAATTCGCCGGTAACCCGAGTGCGGAACGTATTGCCCGCTATATTTTTAATGCAATACAAACTGGCTGGCCGCAGCTTCCTTTATATGCGGTTGATGTGTACGAAACACCAACGAGCCGTGCCAGATATTTTGGAGGCACAGATTCTTGAGCATTAGCGCAGGATGTAACCATCTGCGTTATAGAATAATTATTATTAAAAGGGAGGATGTATGATAGAAGTAGAAAACGTTTCCCGTGCGTTCGGTTCTTTTCTTGCGGTAGACGACGTGAGCTTTTCTGTTCAGAAGGGCGAAATTGTTGGGCTGCTTGGGCCGAATGGTGCGGGTAAAACCACAACCATGAGAATGATTACTGGATTCCTTAATCCAACCGACGGAAGTATAACCATCGATGGTGAGGATATTGGAAACAATACGCCCGAGATAAAAAGCCGTATAGGCTATATGCCGGAATCTGCGCCGCTGTACGGCGACATGATGGTATTCGATTATCTTGCGTATGTAGCTCGGGTGCAGGGGCTTTCTCCAACAGAGAAGACGCCATCCATTGCTGCGGTTTGCGGGCTCACCGAGGTGCTGCATAAGAATATTTCTGAGCTATCTCGCGGGTATCGCCAGCGGGTAGGTCTTGCACACGCTCTTCTCCATGACCCAGAGATTTTAATTTTGGATGAACCCACATCTGGGCTCGATCCTAACCAGATTATCGAAGTGCGAAACCTGATTCGAGAAATTGGTAAGACGCGAACCGTTATTATTTCTACACACATTCTCAGCGAGGTTGAGATGTTGTGCGATCGCGTTATTATTATTTCCCAAGGAAAGATTGTGGCTGATAGCCCAACCGCAGAGCTTCGCCAGCGTTTTGGGCAACACGCAACGCTACGAGTCGCGGCATCGCCGTGCACTGCCGATGAGCTTTCTGCTTCCCTTGGCGCGTTGGAAGGGGTGAGCGCTTGTTCTATTGTAGCGAGCGATGAGGCAGACGGCAATCCAATTCCCACCGTGCTACTTTCTGTTTCAAGCGATACGGATATCCGCCCAAGCGTTTTTTCTCTTGTGCGCGATCGGCAATGGATACTCTACGAAATGTCTATTCAGCGTAACAGCTTGGAAGATGTGTTTAGAAGTTTAACCACCGGAGGAGTTGAAGCATGATTAAGAAACAACCCGTGTGGACGGTACTAGCGCGGCGTGAGCTTGGCGCTTTTTATTCCGGTCCTATTGCCTATATTGTGGCAGTGCTGTTTTTAGCGTTTTCTGGCTTTTTGTTTTTTTCCACATTCTTTTTAATTAACCGGGCTGAGCTTAGAAATTTCTTTTCCATGCTTCCCATTCTTTTTTCTTTTTTTGTTCCCGCTCTTACTATGCGCCTTTTTTCTGAAGAAACTAGAAGCGGTAGTATCGAAACTTTGATGACCCTTCCGGTTTCATCGTTCGATGTGGTAGCAGGTAAATTTGCTGCAGCCTTTATATCAACTATTGGTATGCTCTTGCCTACCTTGGTATATGTGGGCTCTGTGGTGTACATGGGCTCACCCGATCCGGGGCCACTCGTTGGCGGGTATCTTGGTGCGCTGTTCCTTGCAGCGGCATTTTCGGCTATCGGCCTTTTTGCTTCGTCACTCACAAAAAACCAGATTGTGGCATTTTTTATAGCCTTTACCCTATGTATTCTTCTTGCGATGGTAGATCGGTTTCTCATTTTTCTCCCGGCGATAGTTGTGGGGCCTCTTGAGTTCCTTTCTGCAAGCCGGCATTTTGAATCAATCGCGCGGGGAATTATAGATTCACGAGATCTCGTGTACTTTCTCTCAATTACCGCACTATTTTTCGGTTTAACGGTCGCCACACTTGATGCAGGGAGGAAGGCATGAAAAAACGTATAGACTTATTTCTTTCTTGGCTCAGTGGCCCTAAAAGCGACTTCTTTCTCTTTGTTGTTTTGCTCGTGCTTATTAATTTAGTTTCAGCAAATACTTTTTTTCGTATCGATTTAACTCGATTCCATTCGTATTCATTGTCTTCTGCGAGTAGAGAGCTTGTGCAAAACCTTGAACAGCCTTTGTCTGTGCAAGTGTTCTTTTCGGAACACTTGCCCGCTCCCTATAACGGGGTAGAACGGTACATGCGCGATTTGCTCCAAGAATATGCTGGTGCAGGTAACAAACGGTTTTCCTATGAGTTTTTCGACATGGAAAAACCCGAGAATCGCGAGACTGCTCAATCGTATGGAATTTCTATGATTCAAATTCGCGAGGTAAAGGACGACGAAGTTGGTTACCGGAACGCGTGGATGGGGCTTGCTCTTACCTATAGCGACCGTGTGGAAGTCCTTGATAATCTCGTAATGACCGAAGGGCTGGAATATCGCCTTACTACTTCCATGGCCAAAATGATGGCCTTAACGAATTCTCTTGCGGGGCTTACCTCTAAGGTTCAAGTAACGTTATATGCCACAGAGAGGCTTGCTGATTTTGGTATCGCCGGTTTTAATAAACTGGAAAAGGAAGCCCAAAGTGCATATTCTCGTTTGAATCGCCGCAGTATGGATAAGATTGAATGGCAACGCATTAATCCAGTAGAGGAATCTTTTGTTGACGAGATTGCAACGAAATATGGTATTCAAAAAATTAACTGGAGTGCAGGCACTGCTAAAGACGGTTCTGTAGAAACGGGTGGTGCCGGAGTTTTAGGTATTGTGCTGGAATACGAAGGCCGATTCCGTACGGTTCCCATAGAACTGACGAGGACGCTTTTTGGCGGGTACGCAATTTCTGGCTTGGATACGATCGAGGATAGCCTTGCCGATAACTTGCGGTTTCTCATGGCTAACTCGGTAACAATCGGGTATGTAACCGGCCACGGAGAACTCGAGCTCGATGATCCGAGAAGTGGGCCTTCGCGCCTTGCCATGCTCGTTTCAGATACCTATACCCTTGAACCAACCGATCTTTCTGCGGGCGCGGTTAGCTCTCATATTTCTAGCCTCATTGTGAATGGCCCGCGTGAGACTTTTTCCGAATCGGAAAAATATGTTTTGGATCAGTTTTTAATGCGGGGTGGATCCGTATTTATGCTCATTGATCCCTTTGAAGAAATGCGCAGCCAAGATCAAATGCAAGGTGGGCAGTCATTCTTTGTTCCGGTTACTACAGGGCTCGAACCTCTTCTTGAACGATATGGAGTTTCTATTGGCAAAAACTATGTTCTAGATAAAAACTGCTACGAGGCTCAGCAACAGGGTGTTGGTAAGATTCCCTTATATTATGTGCCTGTTGTGGGTAAGGACGGGTTAAACGCTCACCATCCAATATCTCAAAACCTAGGGTTTGTTTTGTTCCTTCAAGCAGCCTCGGTAGATACTACAATAAATGATTCTGTTTCTGGTCGCACTACCGTAACTCTTGCGAGCAGTTCACCAAAGTCTTGGCTTATGGCCGATCAAATAAATCTTTCGCCCTATGCAATGCGGATTCCAGAAGAGGATTCTCTGCAAGCGCAGCCATTGGCTGTTTTGTTGGAAGGTACTTTTGAAAGTGCGTTTTCACAGCCACCAAATGACGAGGAAGAAGGAGAAATTGATACCGTTCTTTCGCCGAGCGACCATCTATCTCGGAGCGTTCAGCCGGGAAAACTCCTCGTAATTGGAACCTCCGCTATAACGACACCACAGGTTATGGATGAGGCCGGGCAACAACCCGTTGCCTTGTTTGTACGGAATGCGATTGATTATCTAAATGGCCGCGCAGATTTTGCACGGATGCGTACGAAGGGTTTATCTCTTGATACCTTAGAAAATACAACGCCTCGTATTCGTTCTGTAGCGCGGGCTTTAAACTTATACGGAGTTCCCGTACTTGCTGCGCTTGCCGGTCTTATTGCGTGGAGACGGCGTATTCGCCGGCGCCGCAAGATTCAAGAAAGCGCAACTGCGGGTAAAGGAGGTGTAGTATGATTACCCTATCTCGGAGAAAACTCCTGCTTATTAGTTCAATTTTTGTGCTCACCATTGTGTATGTTTTGCAACTCACCCTTGGGGGCGACGGCGCCGTACGCGTTGTAACGCTGGATGCTACGGTTGATGCAATCGAAATATTAAATGAGGCTACTGGCCCTATCAGCTTAGTTAACGACGGCGGGCAGTGGTATGTGTCCGAAGACCGAATACGTGCAGATAACAACACCGTTGGTGCGATGCTTTCTGCCATTTCTTCGGTAAAAACCCTTGGTCGTGTTTCTGGTAATCCAGAAAGCGGAGCTTTTGGTTTAGACACACCTATAACTGTTTCCGCGTTTTCATCGGGCAAAAAAGTTCGAACGATTATTGTGGGGAACACTTCGGCTACTATGATGCAAACGTATTGTCAGTTGGATTCATCCAACGATGTTCTGTTGGTTTCGGGAAACTTGCGCGCTACCTTTGATAAATCGGAGGAAAGTTTATTCGCAGCAGAAGAAACAACTACGGAAGATTTAGAGATGGGGGAAAACAACCCCCTCGGCCAGCTTGGTCTTGATTGATTCGATAGGCTGAGCCAAGAACGGGTTGGTTTTGGGCGGGGTATCCCGCCCGGCCAGCTCGTTTTTTTTGTTCAAAAAGACAGATTCAAGACCTCAAGAAGAAATGCCGATACTTGATATACGATGAGTTTTTTTGAATTGTTTGCACTTTTAAAAAAAATTATACTTTCTCCAGAAGTGATAATTATTACTATAATTATTGCACTCTATATGAACTTGGTTTTGTATATAGTGCGGTATCGAAAGAAATCTTTTAGGGCTAAAAAACCTTGGCGCAAAGTTATTAGGAAAGGCTCAGAACCTATATTAACTGACGCAGAGGACGACGAAGATGATGATGATTATCTCGAGGACGATGAGTAGTTTAGCGCGGTAGTACAAGCGTTCCCTTAGTTAGCCAAAAACGTGATTGAACGATAATCTTAGCTTTTTCCATTTCACGAATACAATCCATAAAATCTGAATTTTTCCACACTGGTATGCCGTAGTGCTCACGTGAAAAACGGTTGCCCGCATTTGTAAGGCATGTTGCCGCTTTGCGAGGAGTGTAACACCGTGGGTTTCTAGAAATAAACGTGCGCACGAGCTGTTCATCTCCTGTTTCACCTTTCGCCGTGTTTTCGCAAATATCGCATCCGGCGCAAGCTATTCTTTCTCCATCGGGTGCGCTGGGCCCAGCACGCGGGTCGCCGAGAGCTTCTAAGAGAACCTCTCGGCGGCATGTGGTGCTTTGTGCAAAACACGTGAGCACAAGAGCTCGGCTCCGCGCCGGTTCTTTTAATCGTTCCTGCCGCAGCCGATCTTCTGGGCTCCACAGCAGCACGGCTTCCGCCTGGCTGCCGTCTCGCCCACCACGCCCCGCTTCCTGTATGTATGCTTCTGCCGTTGGCGGCGCGTCGCGGTGAATCACCGTGCGCACATTTTTTTTATCAACGCCCATTCCCCAGGCGCATGTTGTGCATAAAATCCCACGGTTATGGGCATGAAACCATGTTTCAACCTCTGCCTTTTCTTCTCGGAGAAGGCCAGCATGATAAAATTTTATATCATCGTCTCGCAGAACTTCGCGCAAAAACCGGGCAGTTCTTTCTGTGCCACCGCGAGTTGCGCAAAAGACAACCATGGGCCGTTTACGAGTACACACTTCTATAGCGAGAGCTGGCATTTTCGCTCGGCAATGGCGCACATGATAGCGGATATTTGGCCGGTCAGAATCACCTCGTACCAGATGCGCGGAACCGGAAAAAAGCACCTGAGCAATACGCTCAAGTACTGGTGGCGAGGCAGTCGCAGTAAATGCGGTAACCGCAGATGGCTCAACCGCTTCAATAATCTTTGTAAGTTCTAGGTAGGCAGGGCGGAAAGTGTCCCCCCATTCGGAAACGCAATGGGCCTCGTCAATTGCAAGATGGGAAACTTTACGCTTGATAATGCGATCGAGAACCGTTCCCGAGGAAAGGATTTCTGGGTTTGCAATTATCAAGCGTGCGGGCTTTCTCCCGTCGGTTCCATCGAGGCGGCGAAATTGAGCTTCTCGCTCTTCGGAGCTTTGCTTCCCACGGAATAACGCTGGATCAAGACACGTTTCCGTCATACTGCGGAGTTGATCGCTCATGAGGGCAAGAAGAGGGTAAATAACCAAGGTGGGCCCGGCAAGGTGGAGGGCAGGGAGTTGAAAACACAGAGACTTTCCAGCCCCTGTGGGAAGAAGCACAATCTGCTTTCCCCGATGCACACCGTCTTCGTCAAAGAGTTCACCATCGGGATCATCCTTAGAGATTGTTCCCGCACGGAACTGCTCGTCAGCCTCTACTGCATCCATAATATTCGCGATTACCAGCCGCTGCCAGGGAAAAAGATAGGGTATACCAAACTCACGCGTCGCAGTTTCTTGGATTGGGTCCATACCTGCTTATAGGGAAGAAAAGGGAGGATTGGCCAGGAATTCTAAGTTTTTTTACTCATCATCTCCCAGAGGTTCATTGGCTAAGTA
>DUOS01000089.1 GCA_012838745.1 Treponema sp.
GTAACAGGAATGAATCAGTATTCCGGTTCTCCCGATTTAGTACTCATTAATCTTTCTTATACGCAACGAGCCCCAGACGATTTAATAGAGAGGCTCGGAACGCTACTCGAAGCAAATATCAATTCAAAAAA
The DNA here is from genome assembly GCA_012838745.1 of Treponema sp. Taxonomy (GTDB): domain Bacteria; phylum Spirochaetota; class Spirochaetia; order Treponematales; family Treponemataceae; genus Teretinema. Next base: position 132 of record DUOS01000089.1, read on the forward strand.
ACGGAGCGAAGATCGTATTCTCATTACCCCGAATGCTATTCGAAAAATGGGAATTACACAAAAAGAAACCATTGTCTTTATAGATGGAATCCCTCGACGCTGTATCTTACGAGATCTTTCTTTTTCCGGCGCCAAAGTAATTATGGTTGGTATAGCCCAATTTATAAAAGGGAAGGATGTTGTACTTCGCATTGATTTAGATGAACCCAGAGCTGCCATAGGCATAAAGGGCAAAGTAGTACGAACCGAAAATGTTGAAAACCGCAAAGAACTCGTTGCCCTTGCCATACAGTACAACAATACTGAAGTACCTATGGTTTACAAGATGCAGGTCAATGCGTTTCTCACACAATACAGCAAACCCGATCGATCCGGAGTAGCTGAGGATAAATCTAGTGAAAAGAAAACTTCCGAAAAAGAATCGAAAAAAGCGGAGGAGTTAAAAGACCCCTCTAATCAGGATTTAGCGGCTGCGGAAACGGCGTCCCAAGCTGAATCCGAACAACAGCAATAGCCGAACCAGAGGTTTTAATGCCACATCCACTTAATTCACTTGTTTTTTTTACCATGCCTGAAGAGCATCGTCTTTCATCAGAACTACCGGGTTTCGATCCAGCAATTCCACTGCCAGTTCAACTGAGCGCTCCAGATCAACCTCTCAAAAGCGAAGGCATTACCCGTGAAATGATTCTCGCCGGTATTTTAACAGTGCTCGCATACGATCAGGAGAACACACAACTTGAGTACTACCGCTCTCTCATTAAAACCGTTCACCCTACTATCCGCACTGAAATGACCGAAGCTGCAATATTGAAAATACATAATGGTGACTTTACCCTTGCAGAAGAAATCTTTCTCGCGCTTCAAGGTCTTGATCCAGAAGACCGAATCACTACATTAAACATTGCCCTCATGTACGATGAACAAGCACAATCCTTGCGTTCTTCTGGTCTTGATGAACAGGCCGATGCACTAGATGCTCTGGCCTTTAATCATTACCGCATCGCAATGTCTAGCGAGCCAGCGATACCAGATGCTTTTTTTAATGCGGGGTATTTTTATCTCAAGCAAAAAAACTTTCTAAAAGCCAGAGAATCCCTACAAACATTTCTATCCATTGAAACTGCCACAACACCCACAGCAAAATTTAGAAAAGAAAAAGCGGCGGAAATTATTGAAACAATTAAATCTCGCAACTTAGACGACGACATGTTTAAGACCGCATACGACAATATCATCATGGGTAATGAAGAATTGGCTCTCGAACAAATTCGAACCTTTATGGAAAGCCACCCACAAGTTTGGAATGGATGGTTCCTACTCGGATGGGCTCTCCGTCGCCTTAAAAGATGGGAAGATGCACGAGCAGCCTTTATTCAGGCCCTTGAGCTTTTTGAAAAAGACGAAACCGTAACCGAGGATGAATCTGGTGGCAATACTGGTGCAACTGATATTTGTAATGAATTGGCTATTTGCCTCATGGAACTTGGAAATTTTGAGGAAAGCAGAAAGTTTCTTTTAGTTGCTCTTGAGCGAGAACCTGAAAACACTAAGGTTATTTCCAACCTCGGAATGCTTGAACTCCGTGCTGGAAATGAGGAAGAGGCTGATGGCTTTTTCAAAACTGTGGTAGAACTAGATCCAAACGACTTTCTTGCCCGTGAAATGCTTGCCCGTAACCGAGATGATACTAAGCCAAGCGTTAAATAGCCAAACTGACACTAGAAATCAAAAGGTCCAAGCTTTCGTTATCAAGCCGCGATCCAACTTGTATGTTCTTACGTTCAAACCATCCAAGCGGCACTTCGAGGGCGTAACGAACCGAAGTTTCGCTCGAAATTGTTTTCACACTTAATGGTTTCATATCGTGAATTTCTCTAATCGTTCCAGTAGAATCAATAAAAGCAATGGATAGCGGAATTACAGTGTTTTTCATCCAAAAATGCATGCGAGTATCGGCATTATGCCAAAAAAGCATACCGCTCCCCTCACCAAGATGTTTGCGACCCATTAAGCCCTGAGCCTGTTCTTCTTGGCTTCGTGCAACTTCCGCATCAACCGTTACGTTCGAGCCATCAGCAGAAATAAAAACAAGGCGTTCAACGGGTAACTGCTTACCAGTGCAAGAAGCTAAAACCGGAAGAAAAAGTAAAAAAGCAAGCATGGGTAGCGAAATTCTAGAAACCACGAATAAATTCCTCACGAAGAATATCAGACACCGCCCGCTCAGAAGTATCTGCCTCTGTCAGTTCAGAAAAAACTGTCATGTCTACGTATTTTACCGTTAGCGGTCGTTCGAGGGTTAGGGTTATCCGTTCATCGGTCCACAGTGCTTTGCGTGGGTCGAGGATACTGGGCTCACCATATTTTTTAACCAATGCAGTGTACATGGAATAATAATCAATGCGAGTAGTATCGAGTTTAAAAATCATAACATAGAGATTCTCTTGGTGAAATTGAAACCATGAGCGTGAAATAAAAGAAGGCCCCATCGTCTCTATAAGACTTCGATTCGCTGAATGTAATAAGGATACATCACGCTCGCCACGGTAGCCAAAAATACCGTCCTTTTTTAACTGTTCCTGTACTGTTTCCAAATCCATTCCCAGAGATATTGCCCGGTAGGTGTCTGGAAGAGATACTTCCTGAGCGTACAAAAATGAGGTTAAACAAATTACGGCGGCTAATACAGTTATGCGACTTTTCATATTGTTAGTATCGGAAAAAAATACCGTAAACTATAATCTACCAGAGAACTGTACTGTTAGTGGAACGAGATTCATTACGAGAGCGTTCCATATCCATCAGTTTTTTCCGGTAGGCGTTCTGTTTACTTAGTTCGAGAAGGTCGGTAACCATTATTCTGTCATCAACAATTTTGATTATAGGTTCACGTAAAAACTCACCAACAACTTGATGCACCTTCTCTTTGGAGATTCCACACATATTTGCTAGTTCTGTGGGTCCAAAATCGAATGTATACGCCTTTCCTGCCTGGAAAGTAACTTTGAGCTTTTCTTCTTGAATCATAAGCATATCGTACATGCGACTTACTGGATCCTTAATAAGGGTATTAGCAAGTTGCTTGTACATAAGCCAAATTCGATCGGCAAGAGTGGTTGTAAGGCGCGCAATGAGTTGCGGTTGCGTCGAAACCATTTGGTTAAAGTTCTGGCGGTTAACAGCGAGAAGCTGGGTTCCTTCCTGGGCGATAGCACTAGCGGAACGAGGCTTGTTTTCAAGCAGGGCCATTTCACCGAACATATCCCCCGTCTTGAGTACAGCAAGAAGTACTTCGTTGTTATCTACTATCTTGGTTATCTTTACTTGGCCCTTTTGAATAATGTACAATTCAGCTCCGGGCTGGCATTCACAAAAAACCATAGCCTCTTGTTGAAAAACCCGAGTCATTTCGTTAGTTTTTGGCTCAAGTAAATCAGCAGTTACAGCAACGCCCATAGACTTTAACGCCATAAACCGTTCACGTGCCGCTGTGGCATATTGCCCACTCGGAGCGTTTTTGAGGTAATGATAATAGGCATAAAGGGCAAGAGAATACTTTGAAAGCTTGGCGTAATATTCGCCAATTGAGTACAAGTGTGTAATATCGCTTTCTATATTTTTTTTAAGGGTAATCCGAGTAAGCGCTTCATCAAGATAGCGCATCTTTTTAGTAAAAGAATAGATTATCTTCATAGCAACCGGAGTATTTTTCTCGATTAGCTCTGGAAACTGGTCTCTGCTTACAGAAATGAGGGTAACATCGGTAAGTGCAATCGCTGTTTCAATTTGGCTATGCCCAGACATACTGGAAACAACGCCGATAAAATCACCAGCACCGAGAACGTTTCCACCTTCCTCAGCGACTACCTCAGTATCTTTGGTAATCTGAACCTTTCCACCTTGTATAATGAAAAAGCGACTCGATTCGGCTTTACCTTCTACGAGGATATAAGAACCTTTTCTAAAATTAACAAACGCTAGTTGTAACAATAGTAACCATCCGTTTTATTAGTATAGTTTTGACCTGAAACAAAGTCAATTAAAAGTCCATAAACGGCGATAAACCATCATTTCTACGCATGTATTGTTTTTCAAGTGCGTAAAAAAGGTTCATTGCCCCAGAAAATTCCAGAGATTCTCGAGAAAATCGTTTTATAAATGCTTGTACCGTCTGTCCATTGGACAGTTTTTGGTTCATTGCTTCTTTGGGGACTAGAGAAATGAGTTCTTGGAGACGTATCCACGGTATTGTGGCTAACACAAGATGGGGGCGCATTGAAAGCAAGTCTTTCATAACCTTGGGTCGTTCAACTACCCAAGTCTGCATACTTCCTATATCTCCCTCTCTGCGTGCCGTTTTAAGCCATTGAGAAGCAGTTTCATTTTTACGTAACACAGCGGCTTCGCCTAACACTTGTTGGAGGGAGCGTTCCCAAGAAGAAACGAAACGATCTATAAACGAAACAGGATCGGCAGTAATCAACTCAACGTGAAAGGTCTTCCATCGATTGCTAATACTTTCCCACTCTTCGTAAAAGTCGCCAGA
>DUOS01000090.1 GCA_012838745.1 Treponema sp.
ATAATGCGCCTCTCAAAGAAAAGGGAAAAACAATTATAGTTGAAAGACCTTTTTCGTTTTATCTTCCCATTGAAAAAGGGCACCATACGCTCAAAGTTATGTTTGGCAATGAAGAGCATTCAATAGAAATAACCGTAAAATAGAAACTAATAGTAATAAGAAAAATTCTGATTATTTTGTTAGTGTATCAACCCCATCCCATTCTCCAGCAAGGCCGGAGGACATGAGGCGACGAATCTGGGTCATAAAGGTAAAGGGTGCTGGGTCTTCTGGTGTTTGCATTGCAAGATTACGAAATGCTTGTATTGCTTCTTCGTATTCTCCGTTGCGGTATGCATGGAGTGCATCCTCAAAGGCGTCCTTGCTAGTGTCGAACATAGTAAAATCTTCTTCAGAAAGGCCATCATAGATATGAACTGTTTCGATTGATTTTCTCCGACCTTGAACGCGGATGAGTCCTAAATAGCGCCAATGGTATACATCGGGATCTTTGAGCATATCGAGGAAGTCAAAGGGTACAACAACTCCCTTCCCGTAATGTTTGGTAAGACCTTCGAGGCGGCTACAGAGGTTCACGGAATCGGCAATAACCGTGGTGTCCATTCGGTGTTCTTCGCCTACAGTACCCAAGATAAGCGTACCGTAATTTAATCCAATACCTACGTCGATGGGAGAAAGATCTTCTTTTGCACGGATTTCGTTAAAGCTAACAATTACCTTTTGTATTCCAATTGCGGCCTGGAGGGCGGCGTCTGGTGAACTCGGAAACAGTGCTATAAAGCCGTCGCCGAGATACTTATCCACAAAGCCTCCGTTTGCTCGGATTACTTCGCCAATCCTACTATAATAATCGTTCAAGAAATCGAAGGTTTTAGCAGCACCGAGATTTTCAGCAAGCATAGTGAAACTACGAATGTCAGAAAACATGATACTCATTTTTTTTTCTACTTGATCTCCAAGGTTAATTTCGTCAACTTCTTTTTTTTGAAGTAACACAAAAAACTCTTGAGGAATAAATCGACGTAGGGATGCATTAAGGCTAAGTAGGGAGCTACCCAGTTTTTCCGATTGAGTAAAGCCCTTCGAAAAACGTATTGCAATTAGGACTGACTGGGTGAATAAAAATATTGACAACCCAATCGAAAGAGAATTGAAGGTATTGATAAGTCCCATGTTAAATAATATTTCATTAAGACCAAACCCGAGAAAGACCGCGATACCGATCATCGTGGTGCCTGCACCTTCTTTTTTATGAATTATTGCCTGGATTATAATAACAAGAACGTATGCAATGTATCCCCCTGTGATTATTTCGTATCCTATTACCGTTACATTGAATACAGAGGGAGGAAAAAATAGGAATAAGGCAAAGATAACGCCGAGTCCCTGATATATGTACATCGGGATTCGCATAATTTTTTTATCAAATATGAGCATAATATAGGTGCTAAATGCGGGAATACCAATATAAAAGGTTAAATGATCAATACGATTAAAAACTTCCCAAGGAACTGTAGGAAAGAGGTCTAAAGCAAAACGCTCTCCGTAAAGTAGGCTTCGTATTGCTATTATAATGCAACAAAGGCCGAACCACATTGGTGAGTGATCTTTCCTTCTAAGGAAGAAAAGGCACAGATGATAGAGTCCTATGGTCATAAGCGATCCGAAAATGATGAGATCAACAGCGAGGCTTTGGATATATGACGTTAATATCGACTGTTCGGAGCCGACCCAAAAATTACGGTTGATTCCTCCGCGGCGTTCGGCGAAATTTGCTGCTTGGACTACGATTTCGTTGTCCCCCGCGACAGAATCTAAGCGAACAACACCAGTGCGGTACCAGGGAGTTGTTTCTTCAGCGGTCTTTCCCGGTGTCCCTGCCGAGAATATTTGTTTTCCGTTTAAAAATACTCGTGAGGAAGAAAATATTTCTGGTAGGCGAAGTGCAATCGCGTCGTGGGTTTCGGGCAACGAGAGTATTAAGCGCCATGTTGCGTATCCATATATGGAAAGAGGCTCCCCTTTTACCGAGACAGAAGACCATAGCCCAGCAGCTGGCATTTCTACATATTGTGGTTTTGAAAAAGGTCCTGGGGTGATAAGTTTGCCCGGGTAAAACTCCCATTCTCCTTTGAGTGCGACAGGTTCAGAAGCAGGAAAGTCCCATGTAGAAAGGTCTAAAACCCCACGGTTGGCCGTGGGTAAGTAATTTTCTTTGTTAACACAGGATCCGAGCA
>DUOS01000091.1 GCA_012838745.1 Treponema sp.
AATCCCTGTTTGAGTTAATTCACGTAGATATACTGAGCGGTCTTTTCCTATTATTCGTACTGCACCGATAAAAAAGCCATAAAAAACTATTATACGGCAAATACGAAGAAGTGCTTCCAGGCGTACACGAGCAGTAACTACTGCAGCAAGTACAAAGCCTGTTGAAGCCCATAAAAGCATTGGATTACCAGAGAAAACAAGCACCGTGAGGCCCATAAGGAAGAGGATTTTTATTCCTGCGGGAGTACAGTGTACAAGGCTCGTACCTGGTTGGTGTCGAAACAGTGGTATATAGAAACGGCCCGTTACACCCATAAAAGATCCGCCTTTCCAGTATAAGAACCCAGAGGATTTCTAATTCCCCAAGTTTCGAATGGGGCATTAGAAAGGGCGTCCTCTGGGGTGCCGTTATATACCAGTTTTCCCTGATGCAAGATGAGTAAGCGATTAGAGAGGGCTAGGACCTTTTCTAGTTCGTGTGTGAGCACAACTACGGTCTTACCGCTTGAGTGTAGTTCACGAATAATTGTATTTACTTGTACAACACCCGGCCAGTCTAAATTTGCAAAAGGTTCGTCAAAAATAATTACTTGGGCATCCATGGCAAGAACTCCAGCAACGGCTAGGCGACGTTTTTCTCCTCCTGAGAGGGTGCGAGCTGGATAAGTTTCTTTACCAGCTAAGCCAGCACGTTTTAGTGAATCAACGGCAATACGGTGAGCTTCTTCTCGGGTATGCCCAAGATTAAGAGGGCCGAAAGCCGCGTCTTCTATGGGAGTATCGCCGAGAATTTGGGCTGCAGCGTCTTGAAAAACAAGTCCAATGCGAACTGGTTTCCCCAATTCATCTTTAGCACGAGTAATGCTTCCGGTATCTGGTCTATCAAGACCGGCGATTAAGTGCATGAGTACTGTTTTTCCTGAACCATTTGCTCCACTGATTACCGCACAATCTCCAGCGTTGATTGAAAAGGAAACCTGATCTACTGCAGCAATTGGAGCTCCAGGAAAACGCCGAGAAACGGAGGAAATATTAATCATGTTGATTAAGATAACGATGAATGATGGGTCTAAGTTTCGCGGTTACTGGAACAATAATAATAATTTTAATCGCATCTGCTGGTAAAAATGGAAGAATTCCTTTTACAAGTGCTTCAGGAAACGAAAGTTGCATACTTTGTCGCAAAAAGAGTATTCCCGGTAGGTAAATACAGAAAAAACCAGCAATTGCTGAGCTAATTATAACAGGAATCGCTTGGCTTGAATCGGTGGTGCTTGCTCGGCGCATACCATATCCAGCAACAAATGCGCCCACAAAATACCCCACAAGATACCCGCCGGTAGGTCCGGACAATACTGCAATTCCGCTTTGACCTCCCGAGAAAACGGGTAAGCCTAAAATTCCTGCAAGGAGAAAAAGGCCAACAGCACCGGCGCCCTGAACTGGGCCTAGCAAGAGACCGGAAAGAATAGCAAGGGCATTTTGTATCACAATTTGAATAGGGCCGATGGGAATTGAAAAAAAAGTTCCGGCACAAATGAGTGCGGCGAACAAGGAGGTAAATACTGAGCGCAATGAAGATTTTTGCATGACAGGTTTCCTTTTATCTCGAAACAGTGTTATTGATTATTCCGTATTTGCCGAGGTTTTTTACAAGGCGAAGCCGGACTGCGATCGGATATACAATAAAGAGGCCGATAATGAGCATCGCCAAGAAGGCGGGGAACCAGTCCCCAAATCGCGCGTACACAGTTTTTGTATGCGGGTAAATCGGAACAGGGACACGGATAGAATCGGCAACAAACAGTGGCATATCGTACAAGACTCTGCCAAAGGGGTCTACTACCACAGAATATCCTGCGTTGGTAGAGCGAACAAGGGTTGTTCGCAATTCGATTGCTCTAAACGAAGCAATAACAAAATGTTGATACTCGGCACTTTCTGTTTTAGACCAGGAATCATTAGTCAGGTTTAGTAGTAGGTTGCTTCCTGTATTGTGTAAACGAGCAGTGAGAGAGGAAAAAGCGTCTTCAAAACAAATTGGAGCCGCGAAACGGATAGTTTTTCCTTCTTTGTTTTCTAGAGAAAGAGACTTGTACTCAGAACCGGGTACCCAGCTTGAAGAAAAACCTACAATACTATCAAAAAAGGAACGTACCCATTTGTATTCAGTAAAGGGCATATATTCAGCAAAACATACAAGTTGGATTTTACCGTACCAATCTAATTGTGTCCCATCGCTATCAATAAGGATTACAGAATTGGAATAGAGATTCGAGTATTCATCAACGATGACCGGCGAACCAGCAAGAAGAGGAGCGTTGATATCACCTAGAAAACTGACAAAGGGATCCTCTCGTGGTATACGTTCGTAATAGTCACGGTTGTTCAGGTAAGGAAGATTAAGAATTGATTCGCTCCAAACTACCAGATCGGGAGGATTGTTTGGTTTTGGGATCATTTTACGAGTTAGTTTTTGAGAAGAAAGAAGGTTTTTTCGAATTGCACCGTTTTCCCAAGGATCTGCATTATTTTGGACAAGAATAGTATCGAGGCTTGTTTCCATTTCAGGAGGATTCGCTAGGCGTATTAGTCCGTATGTTGTTGAAAGTAGGATAAGGGCTAGGGTAAAAAGGGCTGCAGGAACTACTGAACGACGATTTTTCGCTGCCAATAGTTCTGCGCATACTGCTGAAAAAAGGCAGATGAGGAATCCAATTCCCCAATTCCCGCATAAATCAGCGATTTGAATAAGGGGGATTAATTCTCGAGATGTCATAACGAGGGTTCCCCAAGGGTACGCTAGAAAGCCAATGGATTTAACCCATTCCCACAAAGTCCAAATGGCTGCAAAGAGAAAAGGCCTCCAAGAGGGAGGAAAACGGAAACTATAGCGGAGAGCCCAACCTATAGGAATGCCCAGAAAAAAATAGAACATGGCAGAACCACCGAGGGTAAACAAAGCAAAGTCTTTAAAATTAGCAAGCCAAAAACTAGACATTAGATGAACTAGAAAAAACATGGCTCCTGTAAGAACTCCTGCCCGACGGTAGGAGGAGGTATCTCTAATTGCCAAATACAGAGGTACAAGGGAAAAAATACCAAAGATTGACGAACCCAGTTTAAAGAATTCGTTAGGAATTCCGAGGGACAGCATGAGAGCTGAGAGTAATAATAAAAAAGTTGAACGGCTAATACTCATAATAACTCTCATTTTAATCATTTTTCTTGAATAGTTTCAATATTGCCTCTATTATTGATCTATGCGGAAAATAGCTGCGTTTCATGACGAAGAGTATAAAGTAGCGCCTGATATCATGGTTTCTGTTCCCGGACGATTCCATTTACTTGGTGAACACACGTGGTTTGCTCGAGGGGATACCCTGTCAATGGCTATCAATCATAGCCTGTTTTTGTCTGTTTCACGCCGAAACGATCAAAATTTTCGTATTTATTCGGTTTCTTTAGAGGAACGTAAAAAATTTTCATCTTCAAACCTTAAATACCGTAAGGAAGATCGGTGGGCTAATTCCCTCAAAGCGGTAGTTGCCGCATTTGTAGAATGCGATATAAAAATTTCTGGCCTTAATATAACGGTATTATCAGAAATTCCCCCTGATGCGGGGCTTGGCACGCCAAATGCGATGAAGGTTGCAGCAGGAATCGCGCTTAAAAGAATGTTTGCTCCAAACATTGAGGATTCAGTGCTTGTTTCTATTTTGGAACGCGCTAATACGCATTTTTTAAAAACATATGCGCATAGAGCAGATATTTTGTGTGCGCTAAATGCAAAAAAAGGCTATTGTATCCGTACAGACCACCACAAGGTACATGCTGAACTTGTTCCAATTCCGACAGACGGATATTCAATTATATTAACCGATTCTAAAGTTCCTCGTCTTCTTGCCCGTGAGGAACTCTCATTACGCATACAGGAATGTATCCGCGCTTACGACCTTGTGAGAGCGGATCCCGATGCCCCGTCAGATTTTAATCAATTAACAGAATCCTTGCTTGAGGAAATTACAGATATACCTGAGTCGGTTCGACGGAGGGTAATTTTTATTATTCGTGAATCTGAAAATGTTCGTGATGCTGTTAACGCTTTAAATGCCTCAGACCTGCTTCTTTTTTCTCGTATTGTAAACCGTTCCCATGAAGGGTTACGGGATCGTTTTGAAATATCTTGCCCTGAGCTAGATTGGCTCGTTAAACGTGCAGTCGAGTTCATTGTTCCCGATGTTCCCGAGATTATGTGTTCACGTATGACAGGACGTGGATTTGGTGGGTGTACTTATACGATTTTACGTAGAGAGGAAGAGCTGAATTATATAAAAAAACTGGATGACTATGAACGTATTTTTGGCTTCAAGCCTTTAGTCTATAAGATAACCCCCTCTGACGGGGTACGGATTTTATGATATACTTAAAGCTATGAGAATCCTTGTTACTAACGATGATGGACTAGCCAGTGAAGGGCTTCAAGTTCTCGCAGCGTTGATGCGCCGCAAGCATGATGTATGGGTAGTTGCTCCATCAACAAACTGTTCTGGAGCAGGGCATGGTATATCTATGACTGATCCTTTGCAGTACAAATCATTCGGCGAGCGCGAGTTTTCCTGTTCTGGGCTTCCCGTCGATTGTTCAATAGCGGGCTCTTTCGGAATAATGAAGGAACGCCCTGATGTTGTCTTATCTGGTATAAATCTCGGTGCAAATTTGGGAACCGATATTGTGTATTCCGGTACTGCTGCGGCGGCCCGCCAGGCTGTTTTTTCCGGCTTGCCAGGTATTGCTGTATCTCTAGTAGTAGAAGAGGAACCGTATTACTGGGAACCGCTAGCAAATTTTGTTTCTAATAATTTGGAAGCCTTGATTTCTCTGTGTTCTCCAGAATGTTTTGTAAACATTAATGCTCCTTCTCTTGCTTCGTATAAAGGGGTTCGAATTACTGGAGTTTCTACACGAAGTTATCGGGATAACCTTATAATGCGCGATGGACCCGATGGAAATAAATATAGTTTTTTCCGTGGAGGAATTATCGAAACTAATGGAGATGATAATTCTGATTCGATAGCGGTGGCAAATGGGTATGTTTCAGTTTCGTGTATTTACGCTCAGCCGATGAGCGCTGCAGCTGCCGATATTAAAACTCCGCGGTTTACGGTATAACAAGCAGACTAGGGGGAACCGGGAGGCATTATGAAAGAGGCAATGAAAAATGGAATCAAGCTTTACCGGAAAGGCAGTTATGCTGACGCACTTATTCAATTTTTAGAACATCCTGCGGGAGAAGTTTCTACCAATTTAGAGTTGGCGTATTTTATTGGGCTTTGTTATGCCCGCCTTGAACGTTATGAAGACGCTCTCGTGTATTTAGAGCAAGTAGTTACTGCCGATACCGATCTTGCCCGAGTTTATCAGTGTCGTATTCTTCTTGCCTTAGTTTATTCTCTTACTGGTAGAACACGTCTTGCCAGTTTTGAACTTCAAAAAACGATTGAAGCAGGGTATGAATCTCCACAAGTTTATTGTTCCCTTGGTTATGTGGCTTATGAAAATGGTTCCAGCGAAGAGGCTATAACATGGTATGAAAAAGCTCTCTCTCTGGATGAGTCTAATGCAACAGCCCTTAATGGTCTTGGCTTTGTGCTAGCTGATACTGGTGCTGATTACACTAGAGCATTGACTATGTGTAAAAAAGCCCTCGACGCCGATCCAGATAATCATGCCTATCTAGATTCTGTAGGCTGGGTGTATCATAAGCTTGGCTTTGAACAAGAATCCTTAACTTTTACCCAACGCGCTCTTAAAAAATCACCTAATAATCTCATAATTCAAAAGCATCTCAAGGAAATACAATCTGTAGGAGGGTTCAATACATGAAAAACCGATTCTTGCGGATATTCCTATGTGTGTGTGTGTCTTTACCGCTTTTTGCTCAGCAGGCGTCTCAACCTACAAATGCCGATCGGGTAACTGCGGCGGAAGAATTTAGGCGGGGTGTACAAGCATATTACCGCGGTGCCTTTAATGACGCTGTTATGGTCTTTGAAAAAGCCTTATCCTTCCTTCCCGGTGAGAGCCGTATTCTCGAGTGGCTTGGAAAATCCTATTATCGCACCGGTGTAGAAGGCGCCGCTCTCCAACAATGGCGCTTCGCTCAGGAAGCTGCTCCGGGGCAGTTACTCTTACAGAATAGGATTGAAACAGTGCGAGAAAGGCGAACTATATCGCCCGAATTTGACGAAACAGTGCGCTATGTTGAAGCAGGTTTTATCCCATCCCATACCAACTCAGATATTCTATTCCGCCAGCCTGTTTCGCTTTATCCATTAGCTGATGGTACCTATTGGGTTAGTGCTTACGGGTCTAATGAACTACTCCATTTCGATGTAAATGGTATAATTTTATCCCGTTCTCGTGGGCCTCTCGGTGGATTTGATCGTCCCTTTGGTCTCGCCCAGCTTTCTGATGGAAGAATTCTTGTTGCTGAAATGGCCGGGGATAGAATTTCTGTTCTTTCTCCGGGAGGAACGTATATAAACTCTTTTGGCAAAAAAGGTCGCGGAAATGGAGAGCTTTTAGGTCCTCAATACATAGCCCTAGATTCGGTTGAAAATATCTATGTTACAGATTTTGGCAATGCTCGAGTTGTCGTGTTTAATCGTGAGGGAGATCCTCTTTTTTCATTTGGTAAACCAAGCGCAAAATTCAGTGGGTTTACCACTCCCGGTGGCATCGCAATTCTTAACGATCAAGTTTTTGTTGTGGATACCATTGTAGGTTCTGTGTATGTTTTTGATACTGCTGGTAATTTTGTTCAAACCTTACTTCCCGAAGGCTCTATCCCTGGGTGTGAATCGTTATGTACGTGGGAGGGGGCCCTTTTAGCAGCCTTGCCAACACGGGCAGTATATATAGAGCCAACAACTGGTAAGTATTTTGATATTGCTCGCCTCGGTAATGCACCTATGCGCATAACAGGGGTAGCTCCTGATGCAAACGGAAATATTCTTTTAACTGATTATCGCGGTGAAACTATACAGATTACTTCACGCATGGATGAACTGGTTGGTGGATTGTTTGTTCAAATTGAACGGATTTACACAGATAAATTTCCAGCAGTTTCTATGGAGTTACGCATCGAAGATCGAAACAGAAATCCGGTGGTAGGCTTAAAAAATGTAAATTTTATGGTAACAGAGGGAAAAAGGCCAGTTACCAATATGAAATTTCAAGGTGCCGCATATAAAGATACAGAGTGCGATATAACCATACTAATTGATCGTTCTGCTGAATCAAATGCATACCATACTCAAATACGCGATGCAATTTCTGAAATTGCTGTGGCTATGAAGGGTCGAGGAACGCTGCGAATTGTTTCGGCCGGAGAAATCCCTGTTCAAGAAGGTGCTGGAAATCCTGCAACCGGAACTTGGAATGATTTTGTGTCGCGTGCCGCGCCATCATCTCGTTGGGCTTTTGATCTTGGTTTGCGTTTAGCTGCAAACGATTTAATAACAGCGGCTAAAAAACGAGCAGTTATTTTTTTAAGTACAGGAACTGTTGGCGATATGGCTTTTGAGCATTACAGTCTCAACGATCTTGCTGCTTATCTTAATAATAACGGAATTATTTTTTCTACTGTTTTTATGGATAAAACTCCGCCTCCAGCGGAAATTTCATATTTATCAAACAGCACTGGTGGTTCTTCCTATTATGTGTATCGGAACGAAGGTCTTTCTTCCTTGGTTAGTGATATTCTTTTTGCTCCAAATGGGGTCTATATACTTTCTTTTGATTCAGCGTTACAAACTGATTTTGGTCGTGCATACTTGCCTGTAGAAGTCGAAGTGTATTTGATGAACCGTTCAGGTCGGGATGAAACCGGATATTTCGCCCCGCTTAAATAATCAATACGATAGTTTACCGCCGATTCCTAGAAGTAACTCAAGTACAGCGCTGCCGTCTTGATTTCGCGAAAAACCAGTTCCACCCGTAAGAGACACTTCTCCGTTGGTACCAATTCCTGTTGTTAGTGTATGATTCCAATTAATACCAATGGTGATTTCTTTGCTTTTTGTAATAATAAACCGGAGAGAATCCTCTCGTCGTGTTGTTAGTGGAAGTTCTGTTATGCGTCTTATGAGCCCCACAACGAAAGAATCAGGACCCGGTCGTTTCCATATAAAGGCAAGGGTATCTCGGGTTAATTCATTCGCTCCGGAAATTGATGGGGAATCATAATGAAATGCATTTTCCAAGGACACGGTTGCTCCATTTGAAAAGAAGAGAAGGATTGAATGCCAAGTGTCCATATTCCAGGTAAAAAAACCAGTTCCCCATGAAGAAGACCAGCGATACAGTTGGGAGAACTCATCCTGTTCAAACCAGTTAAAAATTGGAACAATTCCATAAGTACCTGCAATATTTAGTGCAGTAAATCCGGCTTGAATTGAAGTATTCCAAATATCTTGTGCTGTATCAGCCGCGGCGCTTGTTTCTGTTTTTCGTGAAATAGCCGTTTCGATTTTGAGAGGAATCCATAAGTCCTTGAGCCCTGAGCTGGTCATTCGAAACCAAGACAGGCTGTAACGATTTAGAAAAAGACGGCTACTATGTGTATTGGTGTCGCGAATTTTTTCTTTCATGTTAGATGCAAACAGGTCGTAAATAGGCGCTATTGTAAACATATAATCCATATTACTAAGATCTGAAAAGAGCTCTTGCGTGTCTGACCAGTATTCGCCACCAACTGTTACGGGGCGTTCACCGCCAATACTGCGAATCCAAGAAGGAGTTAGTACAGATTTTCCTATTCGAATTGGAAATGCTAATGATGCATCTCCTCGTGAGGTTCTGGATACTGTGGCCGCAGAACGATAACAGGATTCTGCTTCGGTGGTAAAGCGGATTGCGTTGAGTGCCGCAAAGGAGTTCTGGGAAAATGGGGTGTTCCAGTCTGTTTTGAAAGAAGTTTTACCAGTACGTTCCGCAGCATCCGGCTCGCCGAGAGAAAATGCGTAGGTTAGGGTGTCTGTCCATAGCTGCTGCCATCCAGTTTCGGTAATAGATGAGTGAGGAGATACACCAGTTTGGGTAAATAATGAGCCTAAGGTAACAGCGATTGTACCTGCTTTATTTGTGTTTATCTTGGGCGTGGTTTCAAACTTAAGA
>DUOS01000092.1 GCA_012838745.1 Treponema sp.
CGGGGTGCTAAAACGTGGGTCAATTCAATCAAAATAGTTTGTATATCATTCTCAGTTACAAAAACTGGAAGGACAATATGTGAATTCTCTGGGCGAAGAAACACTGCATTCCCCGTAAATTCTTGAGAAATAGTCCATATTTTTGTAGGAACGAAGTCTGTAACACCCATACTATAAATGGTACTACACTAGACCGGTGAAAACAAGAAATTGAGAGAAATTATTACCGTGTAGAAATTCCAGCGAGCATGGATTCAAAAAGACCGCAAATAAGTTCTGCTGCAGGAGCATCGGGATAACGGCCACGAAGAGAAAGACTTGTTCGTTCAATGAGTTGAGAACCGTAAAGGCGAGCATCTTCAACTGCACCCGAATTTAAGAGCATTTCAATAACTTCTTCCACAACAGGAGATTCAATACCATCTTTTCGTGCCTGAACAAATGAATCTGCTATTTTTTTAAGATCCTTAGGATTTTTTTCCAAATGAAGGATTACTGGTAAGCTTTTTTTGCCTTCGACAATATCATCGCCTCGTTTTTTTCCTGGATTACCGTCAAGAAGGTTGCGCACATCGTCTAGAATTTGAAAACCTACACCAATTTTTGCAGAAAGCTCTCCAAAAGTCGCCGCGGAAGATTCAACTTTTCCACCCGCAAGCATACCAATCTCGCCTGCCATACGCGAAAGCGTTCCAGTTTTTAGAGTAACCATAGCTTCATATTCTGCTCTAACCGGAACCAGCGATGGATTCCTATGCCAATTAATATCCATGGCTTGCCCTAAATGAAGGCGCCGTAATTCACGAGAAGCAACTCGAAACAACAAAAGTTTTAGGGAGTCAGAAGAAGGAAAAGATTCTATAACTGACTGAGCATGAAAATAGAGCCAAGAGGCCGAGTTGATTGCTACGTCCTCTCCATATTTATGATGAATAGCCGTATCGCCCCGTCGTTCGTCGGCATGATCCTCGATATCATCATGAATGAGACTCGCTGTATGGGATAATTCTACGATAGGAGTGAGTGCATATGCCCGGTCTCCACCACCGGCGAGTTCACAAGATAAAACCATAAAAAGCGGACGCCAACGTTTTCCACCTCGTAATAAGAGGTCCATACAGGGTTCCACCAAGGGCACAATATGAGTGGTGCGAACCGCAGAAGGAAGCTGGGAAAAGGTGCCGTGTATCCAGTCGGGATCTAATATCTTAGGTAAGGAAGCATCTAAAACCGCTTCAATCTTTTCAAGACGCCGAGTATACTCTATAGTCATATATTCATTGTATCCGATATCTGTTTTCTTGCAAGGGGAATTAATGTCTGCAAAATTATACGAAAAGCCTGACCATTGGACAAAAAAAGCTTTTTCCGAAGGGTACCCAGCCCGTTCTGTTTATAAACTTGAAGAAATGGATAAAAAGTTTTCTCTGTTTACAAAATCCTCCCGCGTCCTTGATTTAGGTGCAGCACCGGGTAGCTGGACGACCTTTGTCCTAAGGCAATTAAACAAACAAGGACTCGTGGCGGCAATAGATCTTTCTCCATTGGACAAGGCCGTTGAAAGCCCCAACCTCACTTTTTTTCAGGGAGATTTGTGTTCCGCAGAAATCCGAAAAAAAGCGGAAGCTCTTGGCCCTTACGATGTTATTATTTGCGACGCCGCACCGCAAACCACCGGAAACCGAACAGTCGATACGGCCCGTTCGTCAGGATTAGTGGAAATTGCCATCTGGTATGCCGAGAACTTTCTGGTTACCGGAGGAAACTTCGTCGTAAAAATATTTCAAGGTGGTAGCGAGCGCGAACATCTTCAAAAAATAAGAGACCTTTTTTCTTCGGCGAAAGGGTTTAAACCAGTGGCATGTAGATCATCAAGTTTTGAAACCTACCTCGTGGGAATCGGGAAAAAAGCCTAAAAGGCTAATTGATTATGGAACAACACTATAAAGGTCAGTTCGTTTTTAACCGAAACTTTACACAAATGCACTATTCAAATGCTATAATGGCGAGGCTATGTTCATGAAAAACAGGGTTTCTATTCCATACGTGTATATTCTCATGATTTTGCTGTGCGCGTTTTCACTATTTTCATGCGGGAATAAAGAAGATCAGCGTGTAGTCATTCAGGCTTCCAATCCCGAAACAGAATCCCCAGAAGAGCTTACCGGCATGGGTGGCGCTGATACCAGACCTATGTCCGAACAGCCGGGATCACCGGCGCGTGCCACTCCAAATTTGTATTACACCGTTTACCGCGTAAAAAAAGGCGATATGGTGGGAAAAATTGCAGAAACGCACGGCGTAAGCCAAGACGCTCTTATCAGTTTAAACCGTCTCAGAAATACTAGAACGCTCCAAATAGGGTCTTTGTTAAAAATACCATCAATCGATGGAATCCTTTATACAGTAAAGCCGGGCGACACTCCAGAATCCATTGCCGATAAATATCGGGTTTCTCTAGAAAAAATAGCCCTCGTTAATACTATCCAAGACAACATAGCCCCAGATGGATCTATTCTTTTCTTACCAGATGCCAAGCTAGACTGGGTAACCGTGCAAGAAATAAACGGAGATCTGTTTTCCAAACCACTCCATAATCGGTATTATATTTCGTCCCGATATGGCTGGAGAAACAATCCTTTTAGCGGTTCTAGAACATTTCATAATGGTATCGACATGGCCGCTTCCTACGGAACGCCTATTTATGCCGCATTGAGTGGAAGGGTAATACGAGCAGGATACGATGTGACCTATGGCAACTACATCATCGTTGCACATCACTCGGGATACCAAACAATGTACGCTCACCTCTCGTCTTTTTTAGTTTCGCGAGGGGCGTATGTAACTACTAATACCAGAATTGGTACTGTGGGAAACACAGGCCAGAGCACCGGCGCACATCTCCACTTTACCGTGTATAAAAACAGGTCAACGATTAATCCCGCGACACTCTGGCATTAATCATGTAGCAACGCGAAGCGTTTTAAAACGCTTAACAAATAAATCAATATTCGACCCTATAAAAAGCCCGCCATATGCGGTGACGGCGCAACCAAATAAAATGTAAAATGGGACCATAAACGATAAACCAAATTCTTGTTGTATCCAGATTCCGGTAGCGCTAAAAGGTATTACAAAAAAACCGCCTGCTAAAAGCACCCCCACAAGGAACCAGCGAAACAATGAAACGCGTTTTGCTACCGGCTCATCCACAGAGTACGAAAGTCCTGCCGCTAAAATCTTATCGATCGCAGCCGTCAAAATCGGATCTTTTACTGCTCGCCGATCAGCGGGTTTTATAGATAAAGGCTCAGCAACCATCTTTTCTGCACACGACATTTGCCGCACCGCAGCACGACACACTGGGCAAAAGAAAAGATGAACGGTAAGCATAAAGGGAACTCGTTCGTTTTTATCGAGTGCAAGATAAAGATCAAACATCTTTTCGCAATTCATAATCATACTCCTTCGTCCAGTCTCTCTCGTAGTATTTTTTTTGCCCGGAACACATGCGATTTTATCGTATTAACTGGCAAGGCGGTAACAACGCTAATATCCGCATAGGGCATGTCATAAAAGAAAAACAAGTCGATACACACGCGGTAGCGTTCCGGAAGCTCAGCAACCGCATCGCGTATTGCTTCACGAGAGACCCCTTGAAGGCATTGCTCCTCTGGGGTGTAATCTGTATCCATAACATCAAAATCTTCTGCCAAGGAAGTATACTCTCGCTTTCGTTTTTTTGAATTAATTGCTGTATTATGCGCAACCCGCATAAGCCAAGTAGAAAAACGTGCTTCACCACGAAACGACGCAAGCGATACATATACTTTAACCAACACATCCTGTAAAAAATCCTCAGCATCATCTGGATTTCGAAAAAAACCATACCCCAGACTAAATATTCTTTTTCGATATTTTTCGGCAAGAACGGAAAAGGATTCCGTATTTCCGGCGAGAATTTCGGCGCAAAGGCTTAAATCTTCCTGCTGCGAATCTATAGGAAGGTCTTGTGAAGGTTTCAACTATTTTTTCTGTTTGGTCGCGCTAAAAAGTAAAACGCAATAAGACTTCCTCCGAGAGCGAGAGGGATTAACCCGCCTAGCAGGGCATAACTAATCCCTTCAAGGAAGATAAAGAGCAAAAATAGCGTTAAGCCTGTTCCTGCAAGTAAAAAACCCGTAAGCAAACTGAACAATAAAAGATCAAACACCGGTTTTTTATAAACTCCCGCCTGAATTTGGCGA
>DUOS01000093.1 GCA_012838745.1 Treponema sp.
GCCAATGTGATCTCGAAGGGTTTTATGAACAAGAACTTGTTCACCGAAAAGCCTTGGGATTCCCACCCTTTTCGCGCCTAGTGCGCTTGGTATTTAGAAGTAAAAAAGAGCAAACAGTAGAGACCGGCGCAGCCGGAGCAGCTCAAATACTAGAACCACTCATTCAAGGAAGCGGAGAACTCATGGGGCCGGCAGAATGCCCTCTTTCTCTTATTTCAGGAAACTTTCGGCATCAAATCATTCTCAAGGGTCCAAAAATTGGCCCCCTTATTCACGCGGTAAAAACATTCCAAAGAGAATATAAGCCGATTCCGTCACTCTATATGGAAATTGATGTTGATCCGGTAAATCTTCTATAGTTTATTTATTAACATTGTATATTCCACAAAAACAAACCGGTTCCTGGTGCAGTAGGACCTGCTTGAAGTCTATCTCGTGAATGGAGAACGGCAGCAAAATCGTCAGCATTTTTTCCATTTTTCTCCATTGAAAGCAAGGTGCCAGTGAGTGAGCGAACCATTCTTTGTAAAAATGCATTTGCGGTAATTTCAAATACAAGTTTATCTCCATCGGGGAAAAAACGTGCTCCGTGTAAATGGCGCATTTTTGTATGGCTCATATCTGCGGTAGCAGCAAAAGTAGTACAATCGATTTTACCGTATAAGTGAGTGGACATACGTGAAAGAATGGCTACATTTGGCCACCTGCCAATATGCCAAACATAGGGAAGTTCATGCGCAAGGGCTGTCTTTGCACAATGAATAAAGTAGCGATAGGTGCGCGACCGTGCAGAAAAGCGGGAATGAAAGTCTAATGGCACGCTCCAAGAGGAAAGAATACGAACATCCTGTGGAAGTATAGAATTAAGCGCATAAACAAAACGAGATTCGGGAATAGAGGGTATATCTGTGAGAAAATTAGCGAGTTGTCCAACAGCATGAACGCCAGAGTCAGTTCTACCTGAACCTATAAGTTGCACCGGATGTTTGTGAATTCTTTCTAAAGCGCGTTCTAATACTTCTTGAACAGTTCGGTATAAGCCAGCGCTTCCACCGTTTTGTCGTTGCCAACCACAAAAGTTTGTTCCGTCGTACGAAATTCGCAGTGCAATATTTCTTGGTGGCAGATCAGTCTTGCCCATCCTCTTCTTCCTCTTCGTTCAGTTCAGCCACGATGATATCATAAAGGTTTCTTGCATGTTCAAGAAGCGGACCTGGTTTATTTTTAGATGATTTTCCTAAGCCAAACATTTTTGCAAGAGACCTACGCTGCTGTTGCATTAGCTCTTTACGCTGCTCAAAGTTTGCTCGTGAACCGTATTTTACTTCAAGGAGGGCAGACAAATACAAAACACCATCATATCCGAAATTCTTATCCACATCGGGTCCAAAGGACTTCATGTTGGCAATCATTTCTTTTCCGCTACTTTCTAACTCAATAGCACGGCGATAAAAAAAGAGGGCCTTTCGGTACAATAGCGTAACTAAGTAAGAAAAGTTTTCTTCAGGATATTTTTTATCTAGTTCATCAAAAAGCCACGCAGCACGAAGAGAACAAACGCCCTGTTTAATAGTGGGGGAGTATTTTTGTTCTACTTTTTCATAACACAATATAGCTAAATAATACGATGCCGCTCCTTCAGGCAGGCCGCGAGAAGAAGTAAAACTCAACTTAGAAAATAATCTTTTTACCGACTCATACCGATCCTGCATGTTTTCATAAATTTTGTTAAGACTCTCTTTATCCATTATAGTAAAATCTTGTGTAAACGCAGAATAGTGACATTTTGGGCAAACAGTTAAATTATATATTAGAGGAAAAATCTCACCATATTTTGCAGAAGGTTCATACAAGCGATGGAGTTCATCGGTTAATTTGCCAGCAATCATTCTTCCGCCACCAGATCTAAGCTCTTCTCGTTTAAACTTCGCGCCACAAATAGGGCATTCTGTTTGATCCTTCGCATAAAAGGTTATAGTCGGGGTTTTATCACTTTTCTTGCTCATTGGAATCTCCTTCTATAACCACCATTGCAAGTGCGTTATCTCGTTCGTGGGTAAGGCTTAAATGAATTGTTTTCCCACCAGAAAGTTCAAATGCTTGTAAGGCATTTCCAAAAAGACGCATGCAAGGCTTTCCATTATGATTATTTACTACTAAAATATTTTGTAATGTAATATTTCGTAATCCAGTTCCAATCGCCTTGCCAAAGGCTTCTTTAGCTGCAAACCGAGCTGCAAGAGAAAGAACTGCAGAACTTTTGCGGCTCAATGCTGCCGCAAGTTCTTCCGGATGAAAATACCGCTCAAGTAATCCCGGAACGCCCTTCCAGTGTTCAAGACGCGACACATGAACAACATCGAGTCCTATTCCCACAATCATAAAGGCTTCCGTGATACAGTAAGTTGCACTTCTTGAGGAGAATAATTCACCGCCTCAAAACCTTCAGGTAAACTTACCATTACGGGGAGACTATATACACCGATGCGATCGATATTTTTTGCGTTTATATATAAAGCATTTTCCGTAATATTCCATTCTTCAAGTTCAATTTGCTTCCCTCGAATTTCTATTCTGCCAGGATCAATGATCGTTTCTATACTAAAATGTGGATCAAGGCCATTAACACTAATGTCGAAATCAGAAAAGATTCTGGTAATAATTTTGTTAATTATTATTACTCGATATTCTACAGTACCCCCACTACTAACAGTAATGAGGGGATTCCGGTTAACGATACCTGAAAAACCCTCAAAATTAGCATTGCGACCTGAAAGATCTATGGGCTGGGTAACCATATCGTCAATTTTTGATATAAATGAACGAGGACCACTAACTTCTACCGAAACAGGATTAATCATGTACCCATCGAATTCATATCCTGATTCAGGATAGCCGGTAAAGCTTGGCAAAACCGGTACTTTTTTTACGGCACGGTTTTCTACTCGCATTACAAACTCTGCTGGCTCAACCATTATCTCGAAGGCTTCATCGTGATTTATAGAACCAGAAATAGAAACTTGAATAGGAATGCGAAATTCTCCTTCGTGTTCTAAATGGGAAAGATCAAAAAAAGCAGAAATATCCTTTTCTTCAACGGGATATAAAACATCCATTTCTCCGCGTACACGTACTGTAACCGTTCGCGGATAAGGCACAGCCGGAACTAGATCGCCATTTGTTTGAACTTTAAGGGGAATAGAAAAAACCCGCTGTTCAAGGGTAGACATACGATAAAACATAAACAAAAGAAGCGAGAGAGTAAGGCATACGATTTTTGCAGGCCAGTTTTCTAGCAGCTTGTCAGTTAAATTCTTTAACTTCATTACCGGTATCCTCCACTTTTGATGCCTCACTACTCAAATCGAGCAATTCTTCTAGGCTACGGGTAACTTCTGCCGACGTTAAATCGTAATAGAGTCGAGAGTCATAGGCTAGACTGATCGCGCCAGTTTCTTCTGAAACAATGAGGACAACCGCATCAGTTTCCTCAGAAAGCCCTAAGGCTGCACGATGGCGTGTTCCAAATGATTTTTTAATATCCTGTTGTTCAGAGAGAGGCAAAAAACATCCTGCAGCCATAATACGGCCACCTTGTACAATAACAGCTCCATCATGAAGCGGTGTATCGTGGCTAAATATGGTAACGAGTAGACTCGAAGAAAGATCAGCATTGAGACGGGTGCCGGTTTCTGCAATATCTCGCAGTCCATTTCTCCGCACAAATACCGCGAGCATTCCTCTCCGGCGATTTGATAATATTTCGGCAGTAGTCAACACTGAATCAAGATGGCTATGCTTTGCTCGCGTTCCAACACGCAACCAGTCACTTTGCCCGATTTTTAAAAATATTTTTCGCAGTTCTGGTTGAAAAACAATAGCAACACCAATGAGCAATCCAGGGGCGAGAATATTTAAAAGCCATAGAAGAGTATTGAGTTTAAGAATAAAAGCAATTGCATATACAATAAAGAGAGACACCGTTCCCTTGAGTAGTTGTATTGCCTGGGTTTTTACCAATATTCCATACGCTAAGTACAATAAAAAAGCGAGAATAGTAATATCCAATAACGGTTGAACATGGGCGTATATGACGCCTACTTTTTTGATAAATTCCAATTTGTTTCCGTCTCCCGTAGTACCTTAAGCATATCACACGTTTGCGCTACATCATGAACCCGCAACAAAGACGCTCCATTGCGTACAGCAACCATATTTGCTGCAAGAGTTCCGGCCATGCGGTCGGCGGTATCGCGGCCGGTAATTTGACCAATACACTGTTTCCGCGAGAGTGCCATAAGAACAGGGTAGCCCCCGCTAACAATTTCTGCAAGCCCCGTAATAAGCATAAGATTATCCTCGTAACGTTTTCCAAAACCGATTCCTGGATCAAGTACAATTTTTTCTCCGGGAATCCCTACGGATTGAGCTATAGACGCACGAGAAAAAAGATAATCTCGCACCTCGATGAGGGAATCCTGGTAATAGGGGTTTTGCTGCATTGTTTTCGGAGTGCCTCTCTTATGCACGAGTATTACAGGAATATCCGCACTAGCTGCTAAATCCATAATAGAAGGATCGTCCTCCATTGCAGAAATATCGTTGAGTATGTCTGCTCCTGCATCAAGGGCAGCGGCAAGGACCGCCATCTTTCTCGTATCTATAGAAATTGTAACAGAGGATTGTTGGCGTAATAATTTTATGACAGGAATAACCCTAGATAGTTCTTCTTCAAGAGACACATACTGGGCTCCTGGTCGCGTTGATTCGCCACCAATATCGATAATATCAGCACCATCTGCTGCCATACGCAAGGCTCGCTCAACAGCTTCTTCGATGGAACGTATAGGTTTTTTTTCACTAAACGAATCGGGGGTAGTATTAAGAATACCCATTACAAGGGCTGGAAGCTTAGTACTCACACTTCTTTTTCCAGAAAGCGGAAGTGATACTCTCATAATCGCGAATCCGAAAGGGTTCTAGCCCGAAGTGAAGTAACACAGTCGGCGATATGTGCCGGAGAGAGACCTGCAGAAGTAAGAATTTCTTCACGAGACCCCTGAGGATAAAAAATTTCTTGAAAAGCTAGAACCTCTGTATTAACAGTAGGATTTCTTGCTTTAACTAAAGAGGCAATATCACGGCATATGCCGCCGGTAATAACTCCGTCTTCTACAAATACAATGTTTTGGTACCCAGAAATTTGTGTAAGAAACCAAGACTCATCAAATGGCTTAATAAAACGCAAATTAAAAATATCTATAGGTTTCCCCGATCGGCCCAATAAGTTAGCTGCTTCATGTACCTCGCTGTAAATGCCACCAGTACACACAACTAGGGTATCTAATTCTTCCCGATGGACGAATACACCGCGACCGTACTCAATAGGTAAAGAAAAAGCGTCTTGTTCTGTGGGACAAGGAGCCTTGGGATAGCGAAGCATTACAGGACTATTCTGTTGAAAAGCCCAGCGTAACATTAACTGCATTTCTGCGACGGAAGCAGGCGCAAGCATGGATAAACCCGGTACAGATCTAAAAATGGCTATATCGAAAATACCCTGATGTGTCTCGCCATCATCGGGGACGGGACCGGAACGATCAAGGGCAAAAATTACGGGTAAGTTTTGTAAGGCAACATCATGAATAAGCTGGTCTACAGCACGTTGCATAAAAGTGCTGTAAATTGCGACAACAGGACGCAAAGAACCTTGAGCAAGCCCTCCGGCAAAGGTAACCGCATGCTGTTCGGCAATACCCACATCAAAAAAACGATTTGGATACCTATGTTGAAAAGGAGCGAGGCCGGTACCTTTAGCCATTGCCGCGGTGATGGCAACAACACGGCTGTCTTTTTCTGCACAAGCAAGCATCTCTCGGGAAAAAGCTTCGGTAAAACTCGTAGTATGGTATTTTTCTACCTTACCGTCGCTAATACAAAACGGCCCAATACCGTGGAAAGTGGAAGGATCATTTTCTGCTAAACTATACCCCTTTCCCTTACAAGTTTGCACATGTACAACAACGGGTCTGCTAAGCATTTTAACATCACGGAAAACCTTTTCGAGTTCTTCTACGTTATGGCCATTTAAGGGACCAACATATTCAAACCCCAGATCAACAAAGAGATTATCCTTAAAAAGAACTCCTTTTACCCCTCGCTTAAGTCTATGAATAATGCGGGTTAGAGGATCTCCAATACCAGGAATTGTGTGTATTGCATGATCTACCCGGAATCTAAAACGCTGATAATTTGCGCCCATAGTTAAACGGCTCAAATATTGCGACAAAGCACCCGTATTTTTACTTATAGACATTTTGTTATCGTTAAGAATAACAATTAAGTCTTTACCTTCTTCACCGGCATGAGATAAGGCTTCCATGGCCATACCACCGGTAAGAGCTCCATCGCCAATAATAGCGATGACCTTACCGGGAGTTCCGGTAATTGAACGAGACATGCGCAAACCAAGAGCCGCGGAAATAGACGTAGAAGAGTGTCCAGTATTAAATATATCATGAGGACTTTCCTCATGTTTTGGAAAACCAGAAAGACCATCTCGTTTTCTTATTGTTGAAAAATGATCGAATCGGCCGGTCAGCAGTTTGTGGGTATAGCATTGGTGACCCACATCCCATACAAAGGAATCAGTAGGGCTCGAAAAAATTCGATGAAGTGCAATAGTAAGCTCTACAACGCCGAGATTACTAGAAAGATGCCCGCCGTTCATTCCAACAACATCAATTATTTTTTTTCTAATTTCAGCTGCTAACTGAGGAATCTGCTTTTGAGAAAACTTCTTTACGTCTTCTGGTGTTCTAATTTCAGAAAGTAGGGATTTGCTCATGGGTGGCATTATATCATAGGAAAAAGCAAAAAAAAAGACCGTAAACACAGTAGTTTACGATCTTTTCTCTGGCGCATAACGCCGAACGGCTCTAGATGCCGGCTTAGGGCGCGTGCCAGAAAGGACACCGGGAAAACTCTAAGGAATTCCCAAACGATAAAATCATCGTTACGCATAAAAATACAAGCCCAGACCGTTCACATAAAACATTTTTACGTAAAAGCCTGGAGCTGTTTTATTTCTTCTTATGCCGGTTTCTTCTGAGTTTTTTCTTACGCTTGTGCGTAGATATCTTTTTTCGTTTTCTTTTTCTTCCGCAAGGCACGTCGGCACTCCTTATCGATTTTGTCTCGTCAGTATGCACGTAATGAGAAAGCAGGTCAAGTACTCACTCTTTTGTATTCAAGAACTCTTCGTATAGTTGCTCAAGACTAGAAATATCATCTGCACGAACACGGTGTATAGTAGGTATTGCACGCACATAGGTTTCTTGCCGCTTTGCGTACCGTTTTGTTGAATGGGAAATCATATTTCGAACTCGTTCTAAAGAACTTCCTAGAGGATCAAAACAAAAAAACTCCCTATATCCGATTGCTTGCATGCCAGGATCCTCAGCAGTATAGCCTGCACGATAAAGCGATAGAAATTCATCTGTGAGCCCTAGTTCAAACATCTGGTCTACCCGTTCACTGATACGCGCATAGAGTTCTTCTCGGGTTCTTTCGAGCACCACGGTTAAAAACCGATAACCAGTTCGAAATGAACACGAAAGAGAAAAAGAACTAACTGGTTTTCCTGAAGTTTCATACACTTCGAGAGCACGTACTATCCGATACTCATCATTTTGATGAATTCTCCCGGCACTCACTGGATCAACTGATCGAAGATAATCCATAAGCCGTTGGGAACCTTCTACCTGAATTCTTTTTTTAAGTGCTTCTCTTTTTTCTGGATTAGATGGAGGAGTTTGTGGCATACCGAGTAAAAAGTTTTTAATATAGAATCCAGTTCCACCAAGTAAAACGGGCAATTTTCCACGAGATACAATATCACGGCAAGACGCATCAGCTTCAAACACAAAATCACCAGCACTAAACTGCTGGTTTGGATTACGGAGGTTTATTCCATGATGAGGTAATACGGAAAGAAAACGATGATCAGGTTTTGCAGTACCAATATCCATACCTCGATACACTTGCATGGAATCGGCACTAATAATCTCTACCAAACCGGAAAATGGACCGTTACCGGTAAAAAGCTTTTCGGCGACCCTTGTTTTTCCAACCGCTGTTGGCCCAAAAACAACGAGCACCGGAATTTTCTCCGAACCGTCCATAAAAGACTGAGTTAGTCCTCTTCGATCTGGTACTCTACCACTTTGGTAAATACCTGACGAGCCGCAACGGAAACTACCTTCCCGCCATTTTCTTCAACAGAAGAATCTCGTGTCATGGAGAGTTGGTAAGCGCGGCGAATGGATGCACAAGTAATCTCATACACATTACCTGTGTATTCTACAAGCTGTTCTAGTGGAAATATCATAAATAAAGTATACGAACTTATTAAAGATTATTCAATAGATTAGGTCGCAATCCTTGCCCATACTACTATAATTGACTACATTAGTGCTATATAAATGGAGGATTTATGACAATGACAGATGGAAATGGTGAGGGACCAAAACCCTTTCAAATTTCCGCATCCATGGTTAAGCTTATTATAGCTGGAGTTTTACTACTCTTTTTATTCAGTACTGGTTTTTTTATTGTAGACCAAACTGAAGATGCGGTAATTACTAGATTTGGTAAATACAATGCAACTGTTGGACCTGGACTCCACTTTAAGATTCCCTTATGGATAGACAAAAGCTACGCGGTTCCCACAAAAATAGTTCAAACAGAACAATTTGGCTTTCGAACAATAAAGCCCGCCGCAAGTAATACCTATCAGAATAACTTAACGCGAGAATCAACCATGCTTACCGGCGATCTCAATATTGTAGATGTTGAATGGATTATCCAATACCGGATACATGATCCGCGTGCGTGGCTTTTTAATGTACACGAAAATGTTCGTCGATCCACTATACGTGACGTTTCCCAGTCAATTATAAATACCCTCGTGGGAGATCGAGCTATTTTAGATGTTATCGGCCCGGAACGCGCAGCAATTGAAGCGAACGGTCTTATTATGATGAATAATCAGCTTAAAGAGTTTGGGCTCGGAGTAACTATACTTAACGTTCAACTACAAAATATAGTTCCCCCCGCCGGTGTTCAAGCGGCTTTTGAAGACGTTAACAAGGCAATACAAGATATGAATCGCCTTATTAACGAAGGAAAAGAAGCATATAACACTGAAATCCCCAAGGCATCAGGTGAAGCTGAGCAGCTCATACAAATAGCACGTGGATATTCAGCAGAACGAGTTAACCGCGCAGAAGGTGATGTAGCACGTTTTAATTCAGTTTATGCTGAATACCGTAATGCTCCCGATGTTACCAGACGCCGACTCTATCTAGAAACCATCGAGACCCTGTTTTCCGAGGATACAAACAGTACCTTGATAGATAAAAAACTCGAGAA
>DUOS01000009.1 GCA_012838745.1 Treponema sp.
CTTACACACCCATACGGTTAATTACCGTATCGAGCATTTCGTTGAACGTAGCAATAAACTTTGCAGCAGCATTGTACCCATGTTGAAACTTAATAATGTCTGCCAATTCCTCGTCAATATTAACTCCGGAAATTGAATCACGCATATTCCGTAATTCTGTGAGAATAGTAACCTGAGTTTCAAGAGCTCGTTGTGCTTGCTCTCCTTTGAGACCAATATTAGTAATTGCATCAGCAAAATAATCGTCGAAGGTACGGGTATTACCAACCATAACTGGTGTATTTCGAATAGCAGCAATAGCAACTGCAGCACGGTTATCGCCAGCATACACTACCCCATCATCTGCAGGGAAACCAGCTGCTATTGTTTGCACATCTGCAGCAATAGCTGGGTTAACTTCCATCCAACCTGCAGGATGCGCGATGGGCGAAACAGCATACGCTAAATCACCACCTGCGAGAGCATTTACTGCATCAGGCTGATCCCAAGTATACGCATTCTCTGCTCCGGGATCGGCTAGAACTCCGGCATAACCAGCTAAAAACCTACCAGAATCGGACATGTAGCGGATAACAAAGTCAGGGTTTTCGTTGTTTTGAGCAGTAGTTCCCTTGAGAACCAAGCGACCATCACGATCAAGACTTGCAACAACCTCGGCACCAGCATTATTAATGCGCTCTACAACATCAGCAACCATGTCTGTAGCGTAGTAATCAACATCGACTGTACCAGACGCTGCGGAAAGGGTAAGAGTCCCTGCAAGGCCAATATGTTCCCGAGGAGAAAGCGGATTTGCACCCGTTACTCGGTAAATATATGATGAATCAAATTCACCGTCACCATTACGATCATAGTTTCCGGCTATATTTTGAATAAAATTCTGTTCTACGAAGAAATCAACGCCGGTTTTTCCATTTAACCCCTTACCATCACTATGAATATCATTTACTAGATCGACAAAGTTCATAGTCATAGTGTCAATTTTTTGCATTTCATCGCGTACATCTTTATCACGCAACTCAATAAGAGCACCAAGCGTACCACCCTCAAAACGAGCCGTTTTGCCTGAATCGCTCCATACAACCTTAGAATACCCTTCGTTTTCTAGGCCACTCGAAATCGAAAAAGTGCGAAAAGATTTTCCTTGCACAAGTTCTAAACCAGCAGTATGAATGACGAATTCGTCTGGATCGCGCTGATCAGTAGTAATATTAATAAGACCGGATAACTTTTCTACAAGGACATCCCTGCGGTCAAGGAGATCATTAGGATAATCGCCCATAGCACGTACTTTTACAATTTCTTCGTTTACAGCAGCTATTCCTCGCGCTAAATCGTTAACCTGACGAGTTACCCCTTCAATATCACCGTTTAATATATCGCGAATACCCTTAAGACCGCGATACTGCTGATGAATTGCATCGGTGAGGGTTTCACCACGGGTATGAACTGCCTGACGAGCTGAACGAGACTCCGGATACAGAGAAAGCTCTTCCCAAGAATCCCAAAACTGATCCATACGAGTACGAACAGAAGTATCTGCCGGCTCATTATAAATCTGCTCCATCATGAGAATATAATTATCACGAGTTTTCCAGTACCCTTCATTGTTAGTTTGACCAACAATACGTTGATCAAGTAACTCATCGCGCATACGCCGAATCGCACCAACAGAAACACCCTGACCTATTTGGCCTGGAGTTTCCTCACGAGAAAGATCGGGACGAAACAGAGGATCGGTTGCCTTAAGTTCTACACGCTGGCGTGAGTAGCCTTCTGTAGATGAATTTGAAAGGTTATGGCCTGCCGTTTGCATCGACTGGCTATGTGCGAATAAACTGCGTTTTCCCATTTCTATTGCAGAAAAAGTGCTGCCCATGAAGACTCCTTCTTAAAAAGACCGGTTCAGAACCACACTTGCAACATTTGTTGATGCAAGGGCACCGTTCCGGGTATAAATTTTACTTTTTTTACCACTTACTACCGTATCGAGCATACCGCTCACAAGACTTTTGGCATTGGTAATATAGGTGGTAAATATATCATTTTCTGTTTTTGATAAGAGCAAAAGCCGCTTCATTTCGCGGTAGCGGTTGTTGATCAACATTTTATCACTTTCTGGCAATAAGGCCGTAATACGGTAAAATCCGTTAGCTGCATCAAGATGTGGCCCTATTTTACAAAGTACTGCTATCCGATTATCATCAAGCTTTTTAAAAGATTCGGCATATTCGCTGGATAAAGCTAATTCTTTTTGAAGAAGAACCCAGTCCCGAACCAAAACGGACTCGTACATTCGCTTTTGACAGGCATACAGATTGGAAAGTAGCTCAATCTGTTGGTTTAAAACAGTTTCAAGTGTATCAACATAGGTATCTGTAGTATTCATGGATAGACTCCTCCAATTGATTATCGGCACGTCTAGAATAAAATGAATGGTTAAAAAAACCGTATTGACTTTTTTCATACCAGATGGCATTATTGGCTTCGTTAAACACTTGGTGGGTGTAGTTCAGGGGTAGAGCACCAGATTGTGGATCTGGTTGTCGTGGGTTCGAAACCCATCACCCACCCTAAAGTCTGTATACCGCAAAGGTAAAGGATTTTTTTGTATATATTAAGGAAGATGCGCCCGTAGCTCAGCTGGATAGAGCAACGGACTTCGAATCCGTAGGTCGCAGGTTCGACTCCTGCCGAGCGCAAAGTTTATTTCCATACGGTATAAGGGTTTAGTGTATCTTCCTTTCAAAGAAAGGCGTAACAATCAAATAACTTTCAGCAAGACTTTCAGCAAACTTAGTTTTCTGCACTTGCTACTGTGTTTGGTATTTGCCTTTTTTTGGAATTTTAACTTGACATTATCCCGTTATATGTCAAGATGTCTCAAGTTAGGAGAATATTTATGAATAGTTTCACTCAAAAAACTCCCTCGGCTTATGAATTTCCACTTTTGATTAAGCATTTACTTTTTGCTCCAATTTCCTATGATCCGGATCAAGAAATCGTGTATAAGGGCTCCATTCGGTATACCTATCGTGAATTTCGCGAGCGAGTTTCGCGCCTTGCGGCTGCTTTAATTAAGCTCGGGGTTAAAAAAGGCGATACGGTTGCGGTGATGGACTGGGATTCTAATCGATATCTCGAATGCTATTTCGCAATTCCAATGATTGGTGCTGTACTTCATACGATTAACGTGCGCCTTTCCCCGGAACAGATGATTTATACCATAAGTCACGCTGAAGATTCGGTTATTTTAGTGCATGCTGATTTTTTGCCAATCCTCGAGTCGGTTAAAGGTCGTCTTGATGCTATTCGCTCCTTTGTTTTGCTTGCCGAAGACGACACTCCGGTAACAAGTAGTTTTAGTTTTTCGGGTGAGTATGAAAGTCTTGTAGCCGATGCAGTTCCTCTGGAAGAGTTCCCTGAGTTCGACGAACATACACGCGCAACTACTTTTTACACGACGGGTACGACGGGGCTTCCGAAGGCCGTTTATTTTTCCCATCGTCAGATAACCCTTCATGCGGTAACAAATGCGGCGAGCCTTGCTTCCATTCATGGTGGGCCTAATTTCCATTCGGAAGATGTGTATATGCCTATTACTCCGATGTTTCATGTTCATGCCTGGGGGATTCCCTTTATTGCGACTTTTCTAGGGGTTAAACAGGTGTATCCTGGTAGATATGTGCCTCCCCTTCTAAATTCTCTGATTGAATCCGAAGGGGTTACTTTTTCCCACTGTGTGCCAACGATTCTTTCTATGCTTCTTAAAGATC
Organism: Treponema sp.; assembly: GCA_012838745.1. GTDB lineage: Bacteria > Spirochaetota > Spirochaetia > Treponematales > Treponemataceae > Teretinema. Next base: position 3,777 of record DUOS01000009.1, read on the forward strand.
CAGGTAGTCAATCTATTGATTTTTCTAACTGGAAGGTGATTATCGGTGGTGCTGCATTGCCTAAGGCGCTTGCAAATCTTGCGATGGATCGGGGCATTAATATTTTTGCTGGCTATGGGATGAGTGAAACGGCTCCAGTTATTTCTCTCACTCGTATTTCAACTGACGAAACTAAGCTCGATCGCGATGCGCAAATTGCACGGCGTGTGCGTACGGGTAGTCCTGCGGGTCTTGTGTATGCTCGTGTCGTAGATTCAAAAGGCGATGAAGTTCCGCATGATGATAAATCTGCCGGTGAAATTCTTTTGCGTGCGCCCTGGCTTACGCAGGGATATTACAAGGATTCTAGTAATTCCGAAAAACTTTGGGCCGGTGGTTGGATGCATAGTCAAGATGTTTCTACGATAGATTCATCTGGTTCTTTGCGGATTACAGATCGATTAAAAGATGTGATTAAGGTCGGTGGGGAATGGCTTTCTTCCCTTGAGATTGAAGATATTGTTGCAACCCATCCTGCGGTTTCAGAAACAGCTGTAGTGGGCAGTTACGACGAAAAATGGGGTGAAGTTCCCCTCGCCTGTGTTGTCTTGAAAGCTGGTGAGGATTTGTCTGCCCATAAGGTTGTTGAGCATGTGAAGAGTTATATCGACCGTGGGCTTCTGCCGCGGGAGGCGATTCTTCTTAAAGTACGTTTCATCGATGAGATTGATAAAACCTCGGTTGGTAAGGCAAACAAGCTTACACTCCGGGAAAAATATTCAGAAAAAATGTAAGTGTAAGCCGGTGAGCATGCGTACCGGCTTTTTTTGTTGCAATAGTATTTATTCAGGATTTACATGAACCATGCAATGTTTTACGTTCAAAAAATGTGCCTCGATTGCATCATGAACTGTATGTGCAAGAGCATGGGTTGCAAACAATGTTTCTTGACCGTTGGCGCTTATTTCTACGTCGACATAAATTCTGTCACCAAAGAGTCTGGTTTTAATTTGGTCAACACCAAGAACCCCTTCTTGTTCTAAAATGATTCGCTTCATTTCTGCTAAGATTGAATCATCACAGGATTTATCCGTCATTTTTCCAATAGAATCAATAAATATTGACACTGAGGCTTTTACGATAAAAATACATATCACTACACTGGCGATAGGATCCATAAACAGAAATCCAAGCCGTGCACCAATAATACCGACGAAGCTTCCAATAGATGACAAGGAATCTGAACGGTGATGCCAAGCATCTGCCATGAGTGCGCCGGAATTAATTTTCTTAGCAGCCCTTCGCGTGTATTGATACATAATTTCTTTTACTGCTATAGAAACGAGAGATGCAATCAAGGCAAGTTTTCCGGGCATTGCAAGCCCCTTATACTCTCCTAAGATAACTATTTTAATTCCTGAATATCCTATGCCGAGGCCAACCAAAAATAAGATAGCAGAAAGTAGTATTGCTGTTACACTTTCAAAGCGTTCATGCCCGTAGGGGTGTTCTTTGTCGGCTTCTTTATTGGCCATTTTAACGCCGACCATTACGATAAAGGTGCTAACCACATCTGACATTGAGTGAATTGAGTCTGAAACCATTGCTGCTGAATTTGCCAGAACACCCGCAAGAAGTTTAAAAACACTAAGAATTATATTAATGACGATACTAATCCATGAAACTTTCATGGCAATGTGTTGATTCATTTTATTCGTCATATCAATCCTTGATAAAATTTTTCGATTGTACAATCAAAATAATTTTAAGGGTGATTTAGTTGACTTGTCAAGGTTTTGCATTAATTCAGAATACTGTTCACCGGTCTCTTCCTTGATATACGTATAGCATACCCCTATAGTATACCTATGGAGTCTAAATGAAAAACAATCCTGAAATGAATTCAGTTGCTGCTGAGAAACTTCGAAAAGCATCGCAGAAAAATAGCTATGACGTGTACAAAATGCTGAATAGTTCGGAAGAAGGAATTTCCCCCGAAGAAGCAAAGAAGCGTATTTCAACATATGGCTTAAACGAAGTGGATTATGATAGGGCTCCTTCGTGGTACGTACAGTTGTTTAAATCATTTGTTAATCCATTTGTTCTTATTCTTTTAGCCATCGTTGTTATTTCCTTTGTGATAGATGTGTGGTATGCCGCACCAGGCGCAAAGGATTGGAAAACCGTAATTGTTGTTGCTGTAATGATTGTAATTAGTTCTTTACTCAGTTTTTTCCAAGAATATAGAAGTAATCGCGCGGCAGAAAAATTAAAGAGTATGGTTATTACTACCGCGGCTATATTACGTAAAGGAAAGCAACGAGAAGAAATTCTGATGTCACAAATAGTTCCGGGAGACATTGTCCATCTGGCAGCTGGTGATATGATCCCTGCCGATTGCAGGGTGATAGAAAGTATTGACTTATTTATCGGAGAATCAATGCTCACTGGGGAATCCCTCCCCGTAGAGAAGATGCCTTTGGCAATTACCGATTCAAAAAACACACCTCCCATTGAACTTAATAATTTGTGCTTTATGGGTACTAACGTAATTAGTGGTTCAGCCAAAGCCATAGTGATAGCCACAGGATCCAATACCTATTTTGGCAGCATAGGTAAGAGCATTGTTGGCGCAAGCCCTGAAACAAAATTTGATATTGGGATAAAAAGCGTCAGCACATTGCTTATCCGCTTTATGCTGGTGATGGTCCCTGTAATTTTTTTAGTTAATGGTTTGATAAAAGGAAATTGGATAGAAGCGCTCTTATTCTCCATTGCAGTGGCAGTTGGGCTAACCCCGGAAATGTTACCCGTAATAGTTACGGCCACCCTTGCTAAAGGGGCGATGAGCATGAGCAAACACAAGGTTATTGTAAAACGGCTCAATGCTATCCAAAACCTTGGGGCGATGGATATGCTCTGTACCGATAAAACAGGAACTCTTACATTAGACAAAATAGTACTCTCCCAACATTTAAATTTATTTGGAGACGAAGATTATGAGGTTTTAAAATGGGCCTACCTCAATAGTTTCCATCAGACTGGTCTTGTGAACTTAATGGACAAAGCCGTTCTCGATCATGTTGAAATTCATGACTATCTAAAAGTAGAAGACGATTTTAAAAAAATTGACGAGATTCCATTTGACTTTTTGCGTCGTAGAATGAGTGTTGTTTTAAAGCAAAAAAACGGCAAACATATAATGATTACAAAAGGAGCTGTAGAGGAAATGCTCGATCTCTGTAGTCATAGTTTTGATCCCGGGGAAGATAGACAACTACATATAGAGAATGACGAAGTGGTTCCTTTAGATGATGCAATGCGCAAAAAAATCTATGACACCACCTCTTCCTTAAATGCAAAAGGCCTTCGTGTATTAGTACTTGCGATTAAAGAGTTTGATGGTAACCATCCGCTGACCTATGGTGTAGAAGACGAAAAGGACATGATCCTCACCGGGTTTATTGGGTTTTTAGATCCAGCAAAACCTTCTGCGAAACCCAGTATCGAAGCGTTACACAAATTAAATGTAGAAGTCAAAGTTCTGACAGGAGACAACGAAATCGTCACAAAGAAAATTTGTGAGGACGTAGGTATTCCTGTGAAGAATATTATGATGGGTCACGAATTAGAGCTGATTTCAGATGAAGAGCTCACCGAACGAGTAAATGATATATCCATTTTCGCCAAATTAAGTCCCTTGCAAAAAGTGCGAGTTGTGCAATCCTTACGCGCCAAAGGTCATACTGTAGGCGTCCTTGGCGATGGTATAAATGATGCTCCTGCCCTAAAAGAAGCCGATGTAGGCATCACGGTGGACAATGCCGTAGACATTGCAAAAGAAAGCTCAGACATCATCTTATTAGAAAAAGATTTATCAGTGCTTCATAAAGGAGTAGCCTATGGCAGGCTCACTTTTGGGAATATTATGAAGTACATCAAAATGGCCACCAGTAGTAATTTTGGAAACGTCTTCAGTATTTTAGGGGCCAGTGCCTTCTTGCCATTTTTACCCATGCTACCCATTCAATTACTCGTGCAAAACCTTTTATATGATTTTTCTCAAATCTCACTCCCGTGGGATACTATGGATGCAGATTACTTAGAATCTCCTAAGGAATGGAAGCCAAAAGGCATTCGCCGGTTTATGATTTATATGGGTCCTATCAGTTCTATTTTCGACTATGCTTTATTTGCAATTATGTTTTTTGTATTTAAAGCAAACAGCCCAGAGCATCAACATCTTTTTCAAACTGGTTGGTTTGTAGTAGGACTATTATCTCAAACGTTGATCATCCATATTATTCGAACAAAAAAAATACCCTTTATTCAAAGCTGGGCTTCGGCACCTGTAGTAGCATCAACTTCTTTGATTATGCTAATCGGTTTAGCAATTCCCTTCACAAAACTTGCTAGCATACTGTCTTTAGTACGGCTCCCCCTCGCCTATTTCCCTTGGCTAATTGGCATATTAATTTCATATAGTCTCCTTACCCAAGTTGTTAAAAACTGGTATATAAAGAGATTTAACGAATGGCTGTAAGATTGGATCGTCAGGTATAAATTA
>DUOS01000094.1 GCA_012838745.1 Treponema sp.
ACCGGCCTTTCTTTTACTCTCCCATTGCTGGTAAAGCATGCTCTACGGGTCGTAACTTTGCTTCAATTTCTTGAGGTGTTTCTAAGAAAGTAACTCCATACAGATAGCTTCTATTATTTTTTTTAACCCAAATAAGCTTCCCTGGAACGTCTACAGTTCGACCATTTTCCTCTAAGGAATTAAACTCAAACCGTAATGCTGAATCAACGCCAAAATTTAACTGGCATTCAAATTGCAATCCTCCCAAAGATACATTGTGCGTTTGCAGTCCCGTAATTGATTTTTTCTCATTCCCATAATATACGGCTATATCCCAAGTGTGCGGATACCGCCCAAACTTTCGCCGTTCAGTTGTAGCTTCTACAATACAGTCCTTACCATCGTATTTTGCTTGATACAAAGCACGATCTGCGGAATCTATAAGACTAGAAATATCAAAAGCCGAGCCAGGGCATGATGCGGTTCCGCCAGAAAAAGTTATACCTTTATCACGAAAATACGGTTCTGCCTTAACAGCTAGCCGTATCCGTTCAGCCAGTAAGAAAGCCCCATGAGCATCGGTCTCAGGTAAAACCAAAAGGAACTCTTCTCCTCCATAGCGGCAAACAACATCCTCTTCTCGAAGTGTTTCTTTAATGAGATTCGTTATTTTCATGAGAACTTCATCGCCAAAAAGATGCCCGTGAGTATCGTTAATCGACTTGAAATCATCGATATCGATAATGCAAACCGATAGGTTTTTTCCATATCGCCCACATCGGTTATATTCTTTTCGAAGAATCAAATCCATATATCGACGATTAAAAGCACCGGTAAGCGCATCAACCATGGCAAGCCGTTCTGCTTGCCGGAACACATGTACTTCAACGAGCATAGGCGATTTAAATACATGATTATCATTGGTAAAATAATCAACTAAAGAAAGATAGACTGAAGCCTCACGACCAATCTTCTTAGTTAGTGAATCCATACCTTCAAGAATTTTAATCCAGTGCTCTATAGCTTCTTCTTCGCTAAACTCAAGATGTACAAATGTTTGAAGTAGCCCCGCAAGAGTCTTTGTCTCATTCTTATATTCTTCATATAAAAAATTTTTGCTACCCTCTGTTAATTGCAGGATACGCTGGCGTAACTTTAGAACATCTCTTTTTATCATTACAACTACCTTTCGCAGAATAAACTTTTAACTAATTATACTATTCTATTTAACCTCTTGTCGAGGATAATTTAGCCTTCTTCCCTATTCTGTCCTTTTAAAAAACTTCAGTCTTAACGCATTAAGTACTACCGTAATAGAACTGAGACTCATCGCCGCCGCGGCAAACATTGGGTTTAACTGCCATCCGAATGTGCTGTAAAATAATCCAGCAGCCAAGGGTATCCCGAGGGTATTATAAATAAGTGCCCAAAAAAGATTTTGTTTAATATTGGTAATTACTGAAGAACCTAGCCGCAAAGCAGTTACCGCATCTGTGAGATTACTTCGAACGAGAACTATGTCTGCCGATTCAATTGCTATATCGGTACCGGCTCCTATTGCTAATCCAATATCCGCCTCCATAAGTGAAGGTGCGTCATTTATCCCATCACCAATCATAGCGACCTTTTTTCCTTCTGCTTTTAGGGTTCGAATAATGTTGATCTTTTCCTCTGGCATCATCTGAGAAAAAACTTGGTCAATACCTACGATATTCCGTATTCCTTCCGCGGCTTCAGGATTATCGCCAGTTAACATTATTACTTGTATCCCCATCTTTTTCATTGCCTTAATTGCTTTAGGGCTTTCTGGTTTTATTACATCAGCAACCACTACAATTCCCAAGGATTTGCCATTGGCGCCAATTGCAAAAGGTGTTTTTCCTTGAGAAGCAAATAATTGAAACTTCGAAACAAGAGGATTTATGTCTATTCCATTTTCTGCAAGCAAGCTAATAGTTCCAGCAAAATATCGTATACCCTGAAGTTCAGCACTTATTCCTTTCCCTGGATACGACTGGAAATTTTTAACCGGTTTAAATGAAATACCCGATTTAGTAGCTTCATCTTTAATCGCAAAACTAAGTGGATGTTCTGAAGGATATTCTATAGATGCGAGGAGCTCTAGAAGTTCATTGTCGTCAAGTTCGCTTAACGAAAGAATATCGGTAACAGCTGGCTTACCCTCAGTTATAGTTCCCGTCTTATCCAAAACAACAGTATCAATTCCATGGATTCTTTCCAAAGCTTCCGCGCTTTTTATTAATATACCGTTTTGAGCACCCATACCTGTTCCTACCATAATAGCAGTAGGAGTAGCGAGCCCGAGGGCACAGGGACAGGATATAACTAACACACTGATCGTTGCAGAAAGGGCAAAGGAAAAATCAGCCCCTACCACAAGCCAGATAATACCAGATGAAAGCGCTATGAGTATTACAGCGGGAACAAAAAAGGCACTTATAGTATCTGCAAGGCGTGAGATGGGAGCCTTTGAAGCGGCAGCTTCCTCAACTAAAGAAATAATTCTGGCTAAAGTGGTATCTTTTCCAACTCGATCCGCACGATAGGTAAAGGAACCAGTAAGATTTATAGCAGCACTCCAAACCGTATCGCCCTCGCCTTTTTCGAGAGGAATACTTTCTCCGGTTATCGCGGATACGTCAATTGAAGAAAATCCCTCTAAAATTGTTCCATCTACCGGAAGACTTTGCCCAGGACGAATAAGAATGGTATCGCCAACGACAATATCCTGTACAGGAACTTCAATTTCTACGCCGTCACGAATCACATTTGCAGTATCAGGACGCAGCTGAATCAACTTTGATATAGCGTCGGAAGTGTGACTTTTAGCATTAGATTCGAGATACTTTCCCAGTGTAACGAGAGAAAGAATCATAGCAGCCGACTCAAAATATAAATCCATTTGATAGCGCGTTACGAGTTCCATATTACCAATAGACATTCCGTGCGATATTGCATAAATAGCCGCTATTCCATAAGCAACTGCAGCGCTCGATCCAATTGCTATTAACGAATCCATGGTGGGTTTTAAAATAATAAGTGACTTAAACCCACGCGTAAAATAAGAACGATTAACAGCTAAAACTGGTAGCAAAAGTAAAAACTGGGTAAATGCAAAAATAAGTGCATTATGCGTATCGTAAAATATCCGAGGTAACGGCCATGAAAGCATATGCCCCATCGAAAGATAAAAAAGAGGAAGGGTGAATCCAAAAGAAACGAGGAGACGGTTTTTCATTGTGTCTTTATCAGAAGGAACTTCCGCACTACTTTTTGGTACATCAAGCTGCTCTGCATCATATCCAGAATTTCTCACCGCTTGTATAATTGTTGTTGCATTAAGAGAATTACTATCATATTCAATCACCATTGAATTGGTAAGAAGATTAATAGAAACACGCACAACACCCCTAAGAGCAGAAAGATCACGTTCTATATGGTTTGAACAGGCAGAACAGTTCATTCCCGAAATTGCATATTTTTCTGTAACCCGCATATCCCCTCCCTGTACCTTCTCCACTGGAAAAGGTTTCGATAAGAATATACAAATAGCTAGGCTAGGTGTCAAATTATCTAGCACTTAGTTAAAAAAAAACCCCCAGGAGGCGCCAGGGGGTTAAGTGAATATTTTTACTTTTCTATTTTGTTTTCTATTTTTATTCTTTTACTGCTATGTAATAATCGTAACTTACAGAATATTTACCAGAAGAAAAGTCCCACCACTTATCTTTACTCTTTTCGTTTTTAGGTAAGTTCCACTGAACCTCTACACCATTGTATCCATAAAGATTTTGTGACTTTATTGAAAGCATTAAGCACTTTTTACCGTCTTTTTCTACAACAGTTGCGTTGTCTTCAGTTGGCTTGCCTTGAGAAACATATAACCCACCAGCATCACCGTCTTCAAAATCTCGAGAGAAAATTATATTCCCGTCTGGATCTTTTACTACAACATTATCAACGTAGATCACGAGGGGTACAGATGATTTCTTAGTATTTGACTTAAGACGAATCAAACTTAGTTTTTTATGCTTCCCGCTCATACCATCATAAGTAATAGTTTTTTTGCTAATATCTAGAGCGTAGTTATGCCACTCATTAGGAGTAAACCTTGCGTCTAACTCATCGGTGCCCTTGAGATAAAAGCACTGGAACGATGGGGTATAGAAACCTGCCTGCACCATAAGAGGCAATTCACCAACTGGCTCTGAGAAAACTGCCGAAGTCATTCCGGCAGTAAACATCACTAATGAAAAAACAAGTAATGCAATTCTCTTATTCATCTTCTTTTCTCCGTTTGAATTAATCTACATATACCCATAGAACTTCCTCTTTTGGATCAGGTGTTACACCTTTTCTCCGGAAGAGTTCGCTCAATGTTACAAATTCATATCCCTTCTTTTTTAGAGCTGGAATAAGTATGTCTAAAGCCTCTGGTGTGGGATGAGGATAAGGCTGTACATCATGTAAGAGAACAATAGCACCATCACGCATGCCGTTAAGCACATTATTAGCACGGTCTTTCGCGGTTGTATCACATCCGGCCCAATCCATTCCAAGCACACCGCTAGCAAAGGGAAGCCCCACTACTTCATGCATTTCTTCGCTTACTGAAAGGTTAGGGGGTCTAAAAAATGTTGGTTCTTTTCCACTGTACTTCTTAATTGCTGCATTTGTTTTTGTTACAGACTCAATTATTTCTTCGGGTTCCATATCGTTCATGCTTTCCCAGCCCCACGAATGATTTTGCGGTTCACACCCCATAGCAACCATGCGTTCAAGAGTCGGCCTAGTTGATTCATTAACGAGCTGTCCTATAATAAAGAATGAAGCTACTACATCATATTTCTCAAGTTTATCCAGCACAAGAGCTGTTAATTCTTCATTAGGACCATCATCGAAGGTTAGTGCCACAAGTTTTGGGCCATTAGACGTGCTAGATTGATCCTTTCCAGTTGTTGTACAAGACATAACTACCACCATAGAAATTAGTATAGTCAAAATCATACTCTTTTTCATTCAATCCTCCTGCACATAGTGTATGACGACTTTTTGGTCCTGGTAATCGGGAGATACTCGCAATATGACACAGGGAATTTTACCTAGTATGATTATTACTTTAAAATATAGGTCTATAGTGGTATACTTTTATTAATAATGACACCACGAATAGGCCTTGTACTCAAATATCTCGACGAGGAATACCAAGCTTCTATTTTTAAAGGTGTTGCTAAAGAGGCGGAACGTCTTGGCCTAGAAATGATTTGTATTCAAGGCGACCAGTTTGACGAGTCAGTAACTGATAAAACTGCTTTTTTTCCTTCCCCGGCATTCCCTTTAGATGGAATTATCTTCCTTTCATCCATTCTTTTGGACTTTAACCATACTCTGCCCGAGGTACTACGAAACACGTTTGGTCCACGCCCCTTGGTTTCCATTGGGACTGCTCTAAAGGGAATTCCATCAATTATTGCAGAAACCGCAGAACCAATGGCAAATCTCATTCAACATTTATTTGACACTCATGGATACCGCAACTTCCTTCATTTAGGAGGGCCTGTAGGGAATCAAGACAGCCTAGTGCGAGAAGATGCAATCCGCAGAGCTCTAAAACGGAAAGAAAGCATAACAGATCCCTGCACACTCAAGGTTTTTAATGCAAAACTTTTTAGTGAGACAGCTGGGCTTAGGCTTATTCAAAACTATTGTAAAGAAAACCCTCACCGTAATGTTGACGTTATCCTTGCGGGTAGCGATAACATGGCTGTAGGAATCCTCAAATACCTCCGCGCAGGAGCACCATCAGATTGGGCCGAATGTCCCATAACAGGGTTTGACGATATTCCACTTTCCGGATCAAAATCACTAGCTCTTACAACAGTGCACCAGCCGACTGAACTAATGGGAGTTGCTGCAGTACAAACGCTGCAAGACATGTTTAACGGAATAATTCCTCCAGACCTCCAAGAAATACATGGACAAACAATTATAAGAAATTCCTGCGGCTGCACAGGCTACACACCTTCCATACAGCAGTTAGTAACAGGCCACTCCTTACAGCGCGAACAGTTTCTACGAGATGTTAGCTATTTTGGGCAAGAAATCATGGCAACATCATCAATAAAAAAACTGACGAGACCTCTTACAGAGTTTCTGACTAATGTTGGCACCCATGATTTTGCTCTCGTTCTCTACACAGAATTAGAAAACCAAATGCCTGTAGCCGGCCAAATTGTCCTCCACGGAAACCCTCTTATGGGGATTAACCATCTTGAAGAAAACCTTGTATACGATATTTATGAAATTTTTGACCGACTTTTAAAAATTCCAGCACAACTCGAAAAACCTCGCTGTTTGTTCAACCTCAGGTCAGGAGAATCCTGTCTTGGCTTTATGTTGTACTCTGTGGATCAAAGTGCACATTCATACATGAGTGTTTCCGGTATGTTTTTATCGCATGCAATTAAAAGAATCTCCGAGATGGAAAACGAACAAGACCACGCGCGAAACCTTGAGCGAGAAGTTGAAAAACAAACTCGAGAATTAAAAGCAGAAGGACGACGAAGGCGAGCCGTTGAAGAAGAAGTTCTAAAAATTAGCGATCTCGAGCGGCTTCGATTCAGCCTGGATTTACATGATGATATATGCCAGCGTCTAGCGGCAATGACTATGGTTTGTAAAAATGGCGCGGAACAAAATCCAATCTTGAAAACACTGTTTAAAATGGCAACGGATACACTACAAAAGACACGTCAATATGCACACGATTCCTTTCCTGTAGAAATTGACACCCTTGATATTTCAGACGCACTTAAGCGCCTTTGCCGGGATATGGATACAGGAGTAAAAACCTCTGTTTCGTATAAGCAGCTCGGAAATATAGTTCCTCTCACGCGCGAACAAAAAATCAATATTTTTCGTATAGCCCAAGAAGCATTGCAGAATGTTATTAAACATTCAAATGCTCAAAAGGCTGTAGTCCAACTTAACTACAATGATTCGATAATTTCTCTTATTATACGAGATGATGGAGACGGATATACCGCATCTCAGCCAAAAACTATGGTGGGCAAAAATAATCGCCGCCCACGTGGCCTGGGCATTCGATCTATGGAATATCGCGCTCATCAGCTGGAAGGAACATTTAACATAACAAGTACTGCGAAACAGGGAACAGAAATTCAGGTAACCATTCCTACTCAGGGAGAAAACGATTGAAACAATATGGCATTGTAGTAATTGATGATCATGCAATATTTATCCAAGGTCTCTCATTACTTATCGATAGCGAGCGAGATTTTAGCGTTACAGGATCTGCCACAAATTCTGCTGATGCAAAAATACTTATTGAAGAAAAGAAACCAGATATCGCTATTATAGATCTTAACCTCGGAGACGAAGACGGCTTAGAGTTAATAAAAGCTCTAGCTGAAAAACATCCGGATCTTAAACTCCTCGTCCTTTCAATGCTTCAAGAACGTTATTATGCAGAACGTTGCCTTGTTGCAGGCGCGCGGGGATATGTCATGAAAGATTCTGCTGCAGACACATTGATTTCTGCTATGCGCTCGGTGCTCGCGGGTAAAATCTGGTTAAGCGACACAGAACAAAAACGCTACATAGACGCTCGTTTTGTATCACGCGCGCCGGCCAGTAACAAACAAAATCCTTTAGAAATTTTATCGGATCGTCAATTACAAGTCTTTCGAATGCTTGGGCGGGGACACAGTACGATAGAAATAGCAGAAATTCTTTCAATCAGCACTAAAACCGTTGATTCGCACAAGGAACTGCTCAAGAAAAAATTAAATTGCGCTTCGGCACAAGAGCTTCTCAAAATGGCAATATCCTGGAATAAGAACACAGTATCTGAACCCTAAGTAATTTACTAACAAAAAAGCCGGAACCATTGTTCCGGCAATCTTACTGCTTCTGATCCATAGACGATTCGAACGTCCGACCTGTTGCTTAGGAGGCAACCGCTCTATCCAACTGAGCTAATGGATCATGGTATTAAAAAAACTATACACCATAATCCATGCCCTGTTCAATCCTGAAAGAGAAGCGGTTTACGATCTATTCTTTTTGTAAAAAAGTAAATGCATTTCCAGTATTTCCTGCACGACCTGTTCGTCCAATTCTATGCACATAATCTTCGTAGGTATTGGGCTGAGAATAGTTTATAACATGGGAAATATCCGAAACATCAATTCCTCGAGCGGCAACATCGGTTGCCACAAGAATATCAATATCGCTATCTTTTAGTCGTTTTATTGCCCGGCTCCGTTGTGCTTGGCTCTTATTACCGTGAATACGATCGGCCTTAAATCCGCGCGCAACAAGGGTGCGACTCAAGCGCTCAACGGCATGCTTTGTGTCGTCAAAAATAATTGTTTTTCCACGACCGCTGGAAATAAGAAGGTCATGCAATTTATCAATTTTCTCATCACGTTCTCGGTAAAAAATAACATCTTGGTTTACACTATCCACTGTTACACTTTCGCGAACGGAAACAGTTACTGGATCTCGTGAAAACTTTCGTATTTGCTTTTCTACTTCACCTTCCATGGTGGCACTGAAAAACAGAGACTGACGATCACGTGGCATTCCTGAAAAGATTGAAGTAATATCACGAATAAATCCCATGTCGAGCATTCGGTCAAATTCGTCCAATACTGCAATACTAATTTTTGAAAGGTTTAAATTCCTTTGCTGCAAATGGTCTTTTGTTCGACCGGGAGTTCCAATTATAATTCGAGGATTTCTCCGTAAATCGCGTATTTGAATATTCATTGATGCACCACCAATGAGCAAAGCAGTGCGAATACCGCAATCACGACTGAACACGATGCATTCCTCTTGGATTTGTTGTGCAAGCTCACGAGTTGGAGCCAAGATTATTGCTTGGTGATCCATGTTATGGATAAGATCATGGATAATCGGTAGAACGAAAGCAGCAGTTTTTCCTGTACCAGTATTGGCAATTCCAACTACATCTTTGCCCTCCATAGCGAGGGGAATAGTTTTATCCTGGATAGGAGAAGGATTTGTGTATCCCTTTTTAATTACATTAGCGAGTATTTTCGCATTGAGCGAAAAATCTTCAAATGAATTTTCAGAAACATAATCAACTTTTTCTGTAACTGTTGCTACCCGTATAAATTTTGAAGGGTGAATAAACTTCTTATTCCTAAGAGCGCGGCTCTGTCCGCGAGACTGTTGCCCGCGAGGTTGTTGTCTTGAGTTTCCTCCGCGACGTCCATCGGACGATAGCCGGCCGCCAGTAGAAGGGCGTGAACCAGATCCTGAAGACGAACGTGAGGGTGAACGTGTGGACGCACGTGCGCCCGAATTTTGTGCTGTGTACATTGAGTATACCTTACCTGAGTAAATTTTTGGGTATATAGATTGATCGGAACTCATGGGCGGGGCATATATTATAACGCAAAAAGGCGCATCGAATGCCGTGTACGGATGAAGACCGTGTACTGTTTCAATTGTATGAAAATCACTACGAAAGAAACGGCTCCCGAGAATGCCGTTGAACCCGATTCTCGGAGAAAACTAATTACTGGATTAATCATATCAGAAAATTATTTTTTAGGATAGTCCCCGAAGTTTTTAATAATCTCTGCTGTTTCGGCAAGCCATCCCTTTCGCTGAGCGTCATCGCTTTCAGAAATAATACGGAACATACGTCTAGAATAGTTTTCTAGACCGCAAAAGCCAAACACGCAACGGCCCCAAAGGCTTTCGAGTGGATCATGGAAATAGCCGGTTTCACGAGCCGCGTCGGTATTAGATGTATTAAAAACAAGAGCCCCTTTTTCTGTAAGCTTTCCCCAGGGAGCCGCACTCGAATCATTTGGATCAAAATCATAGGCATGGGGAGGCCGTATCACACGATCAACATAGCCCGCTAAAATTGCTGGCGGCTGGCCCCACCAATTTGGATGGATAAAAATGAGTAAATCGGATTCAATGAGCTCCTGAACATACTTGCTAACAAGAGGATCTTTTGTAGGTTGTTTGCCCAGCTCCTCAGTTGTAAGAACCGGATTAAAGGATTCTTCGTATAAATCATGAGCACAAACATGTACGCCCAAATCAGTCAGAGTCTTTACCGAGGTATCGAAAATTGCGTGATTAAAACTTTTTTTATATGGATGCGCTAAAATAACACTCGCGGTTTTAATCATGTAAACTCCCTTTTTGAGCAAGAATAATCATTACGTCTCCAAAACCAAGCCATTTTGCTGCTCGGTCAAAACAATGCTTAATCGGAACAGGAGCAATACCTTGAGCAAGACCTCCCCAGGTTTTATGCCGGAGTACGGTAAAGCCAGTTTGCTCGAAAAGGCGCGTAAGCAACGAAAGCGAAAAAAGATGGACATGATCGGCGATTGCACTTCTCCAAGCTTTTCCATAAAACCGCGCTTGAAAACTCGCAGTATTGGGTGTGGCACATAAGCACCAGCCGCCCGGTTTGAGAATACGAAACGTTTCTGTAAGAAAAACATTTGGATCGCTCACATGCTCAATCACATGGCTCGAATGCACCATATCAAATGAATCATCTGGAAAGGAGACCGTCTCAAGCGATCCTGTATGGATGGTAATCGATCGTTTTTCTGCACCGTACCGGGCGGCGGCTTCACACACCTCTACGCCCTCACTAGACCAGCCACGATCACGCATGCAGGCAACGAGCATTCCCGTAGCGCAACCCACGTCTAGAAAACGTTTCTCTGCTGGAAGGCTTGCTTCCAACTGTGAAAAACCAACATCTTCAAGACCTAGGCGCATCAAATCAAAAAACTTATATGCATTTTTTATTTCATAGTCTCGGTATTCCGCATCATAGCGGCGCGCAAGATCATCGGCCTTAGGCCGGGGATTTTGATATATATGACCACAGCCAATACAGCGTTGAAAAGAATAACCACCTAGATCCCAAAGCTGAACCACCCTTGATTCAGCACAAATGGGGCAAGAGATTTGGATATACTTTTCGTCTGGGGCAGGCCCTTTATAAAATGTTTTCATTTGTAAAAAAAGCCATACAAAGTATGGCTTTCCTCATCACTCGTCGTTAGCAAATGCCTTGCTTAAATCAGCCTTCCGCGATTTAACCAAAGTATAATCGTCATCGTGTATTGAATTACGCAAGTCCGTAGTTACTTTCTTGATTTCTTCCAAATAAGCTTCCATCTCAGGTACGTTCTGATACTGCTCAACATACATACTCATCTGCTCTTCCATTTCGAGCATATTAAACCCCGTTGTAATTACTATCATTTTTTCAAAGCCATTTGCACCCAAACCATTTTTTTCAAAAACAGCTTCAATCTCTGTGGGCATTTTGAGGTTCCGCATCAAACTAAAACTTTCTTGTACGGGGGTATCATCATCTATATCTGCTGAATCCAAAACTTCCTCGAACTTTCCATCGAGTGCTTCAATTTCAGTTTCTATTGCAGTAAAATTAACAATGAAAGCATTGATATCGCCGGAAGACAGCACCTTCTTAGGAGCACCTTGAGCAAAACCAAAACCAACTACAAAAAAAACAACTAATAACGACGCTACAAATTTTTTCATTTTTTCTTTCCTTCTGGAAAAGGTACATGTACCTTTTCTAATTTCCAAATGTCACGCACATATTCTTCAATCGTGCGATCAGAGCTAAATTTACCCGAGCGGGCAACGTTTAATAAAGTTTTTTTTGCCCAGCCACGACGGTCGGCATACAGCTCACAAATTTTCTCGTGAGCTTGCACATAAGCATCAAAATCGGCAAGAAGATAGTAAACATCTGGTCGCTGCCCATCTACTCCGTGTACAAGAGAATCATACAACTCGTGGAAAAGGCCAGAAGACTCTGCCCCGTAAGTTCCATCTATAAGCTGATTGAGCACAACTTGCAATCCAGGATTCGCACTGATATATTCCTGAGGATTATAGGAATGGCTCATGTCAATCTTACGTATTTCCTCGGCAGTTAATCCGAAGATAACCGCATTTTCTTCACCCGCTTCCTCTACAATTTCTATGTTTGCACCATCAAGCGTACCAAGTGTTATCGCTCCATTGATCATAAACTTCATGTTACCAGTACCCGAGGCTTCTTTTCCTGCAGTCGAAATTTGTTCAGAAACATCGCTAGCAGGAAATAGTTTCTCGGCAACGCTAACTCGATAGTTTTCCACAAAAACAACACGAAGGCGGCCACGAACACGGTGATCATTGTTTATTCGATCAGCGATGGTGTTTATCAGTTTAATAATGCTTTTTGCACGTCGGTATCCAGAAGCAGCTTTCGCACCAAAGATAAAAGTACGCGGAACTGGATTATAATCACTTTCTGAAATAAGACGATTATATAAATACATAATATGCAAAACGTTTAAAAGCTGACGCTTGTATTCATGAAGCCGTTTAATTTGAATATCAAAGATAGAATCAGGATCAATAAAAATGTCCTGTGTTTCCTTGAGATACGCAGCAAGATCAACCTTGTTTTTATGTTTTATTTCAAGAAATTCGTCGAGCACGGCAGGATCATCTACAAAGGCTTCAAGCTTTTTAAGACGGAAAAGATCGGTTTCCCAACCAGAGCCAATCTTCTTAGTTATAAAAGAAGAAAGCCGAGGATTCGCGGAGAGGAGCCAACGCCGTTGTGTAACACCGTTCGTCTTGTTGTTAAATTTTTCTGGATACAGTTCAGACCAGTCTACTAACTCATTGTTTTTTAGAAGTTCAGAATGCAAAGCGGCTACACCGTTCACAGAAAAACAACCCACAATGGCAAGCCATGCCATGTTTATCATTCCCTTGCCTATAATAGACATACGGTTATGGCGCTGCCAATCACCAGGAAACTTGTTGCGCAGTTCAGTGAGAAATCGCCGGTTTATCTCTTCAAGAATCTGGTATACACGAGGGATGAGTCCTTCAAAAATATCAATAGGCCAACGCTCAAGCGCCTCTGCCAAAAGGGTATGATTCGTATATGCAAGAGTTTGAGTAACAATATCCCAAGCAGCATCCCAACCAAGTCCGTTTTCGTCCATGAGCAAACGCATCAATTCGGGAATAGCTACGACAGGATGAGTGTCGTTCAACTGCATCACCGTATATTTAGCGAAATCGTCAAAGTTGGACCCATGATCTCGTTTGTATTTGTTCACAATATCCTGCAAACTTGCAGATGTAAAGAAATACTGTTGTTTGAGCCGAAGAGCCTTGCCCGAAGGTCCAGAATCATTAGGATATAAAACGCGTGATATATTTTCAGCTTTGTTCTGTCGCTCAACCGCACGCATATATTCCATGTCGTTGAATAATTGCAAATCGAAACCATCTTCTGAACTTGCTTCCCAAAGGCGAAGCCGGTTTACCGTTCGTGTATTAAATCCAACAATAGGAATATCATAGGGCGTTGCTGTTATTTCTTCTACATTTTCAAGCCGAAACACCATGTTACCATTAGGACCTTTTTCTGCAACAGGAGTACCGCCAAAGGAAACTTTTACTGCAAGATCAGAACGTTTCACTTCCCACGGATCGCGGTGTTTTAGCCAGTTATCAGGATATTCAACCTGATATCCATTCTCAATATGTTGTTCAAACATACCATACTGGTATCTAATCCCATACCCGTGACCTGGATAATCAAGCGAAGCAAGAGAATCAAGAAAACAAGCTGCAAGGCGGCCTAAACCACCGTTACCTAAACCAGCATCGGGTTCTTCTTCCTCAATTTCCGTGTATGTGTACCCGAGTTCTTCAAGTACTTCCCCAATAGCTTCGCGTATCTCAAGATTTATAAGATTATTGCCCAACGCTCGTCCCATGAGAAATTCTGCAGAAAGATAATATAACTGACGAACATTTTTGCCTTCGTATTCTTTGCGAGTAGCCATCCAATTAGTTTGAATATAATCCATGACCGCGGCTGATACCGCATCAAACATATCGTGTCGAGTGGCTTCCTTAAGATCTTTGCTATAATTTCGTTTAAGACGAGTTCGTAGCCAATCTACAAATATCTTTTTATCGAATTCCATTCTCTCTCCTTGAGGCTTTAATAAAGCATAAATATTACACTATCCGTGTTATGAGTACAACACTGCTCCTAGCAAGCGCTACATACTTGTTTGGCGAAGGAAGCGGTGCTTCTTCTCCTTCTTCAAGAATATCTTCGGGATGATTCCGCGCTGTATCAATTGTTCGAAACCAAACTTTTCCTTTTGGGGGAGGACATACCGTTACCGTTACGTCTCGAGTAGAAGCATTAAATATGAGATAAAAATCGTTGTCATCACGCTCAGCAAGAATACTTTCACGCGCGCCCATAAGGCGATACGCAATAAATTGTCCGGCTTTTGACCAATCAATTGGCTTCCCTTCAGCATTAAACCACGAAATATCGGGTATTCCACGAGAAGAGGCTTCCTGACCTGTTAAAAAGTCGGG
>DUOS01000010.1 GCA_012838745.1 Treponema sp.
CGCGATAGCTTTCGCTTCGTCTGGGCTGGTGATTGCACCAACGAGGGCAAGTGCGAACTCTTCAGCAACTCCGGGGGCTCTGGCTGTATAGAGATTGCGATCGTGTACAACGGGTTTGGTTTGGTGGGTGCCGGCATAACCCGCTTCCATGTTAGGGAAGCAGGTCCAGTTGTATCCATTTAACAAACCCCATTCACCAAGGACTACGGCTGGAGCAGCGCATATAGCGCCTACCAATTTATTAGCAGCAAACATTCGGGTGGTAAGGGCGCGTAAGGGCGCGCTCTGTGCAAGATTGCTCGCGCCGGGCATTCCTCCGGGGAAGATGATGAGATCGGGTAAGGTGGTGTAGTCTTCGTCAGTTATTATAGTATCGCAAATAATCGATACGTTATGAGCAGACTGGACTGTATGAGAACCGATTCCGGTTATGGTAACGGTGCACCCCGCCCGGCGCAGGTAATCGATAGGCGTAATTGCCTCTACGTCCTCAAATCCGTCAGCTAAAAAGATAGACACTTTTTTGTTCATATAATCCTCCATTTTTACTACTTGCACCCCAATCGAAACAAGGCCTATTATTACCGTATGAAAGTCACCAAAAAGCGAACTCGAATTGCGCCCATTTTTAAGAGCGTTACCAAACAAGGAATTGGCGCTTCTCCTGGAACACCCATTTATATTGGAGACCGAGAACCGGTAGACGCAACTTATTCGCTCATTCAATACAATGATACCACAATTTCGGTTGCTACGCCCGAATCCATCGAAGAGATAATCCTCATGCAAGATCCAAATATGATCAACTGGATTAATATCAACGGGTTTGCAAATGAGGTAGATTATAAGCGTCTGTGCGGTTTTTTAAAACTAGATTCCCTCACCGCAGAGGATATAATCAACACCAAGCATCGCCCCAAAATGGAAGACTTTGGGCACTACCTTATGGTCATAGCAAAGATGATTACCGCCAAGGAAAATGAGGGGCAAGCCTTTGAGCAAATCAGTTTTATTCTTACCGAAAATGCTGTTGTTACCTTTCAGGAACGGCCGGGGGATTGTTTTAACCCTATCAGGCAGCGACTCAAGGCTAATGGTAAATTACGAAAGCTCGGAACAGACTATCTTCTTTACGCATTGCTCGACGTAATCGTTGATAATTACTTTTCCGTACTTGAGGTTTTGAGCGTCAGACTCGAGGCGGTAGAAGACGCCAGTGTATCCGCTAAGGAATCAAAAAGTTTTATGCGGGGAATGCAAAACATAAAAACCGACCTTAACCATTTGCGACGAATTATGTGGCCGGTGCGGGATACGGTGAGCGAACTAATTCATGCAGAAACGCCCCTCGTTGGCGAGACGATTGCTCCCTATCTGCGAGACTTGCACGAAAACGTGATCCAAGTTATCGAAGTGCTCGACAATTACCGCGAAACGGCCGCGGGTATTCAGGACGTTTTTCTTTCGTCTGTCTCTACGCGTATGAATGAAATAATGAAAGTTTTAACTATTATTTCTACTATATTTATTCCCCTTTCCTTTGTTACTGGTATCTACGGAATGAACTTTATAAATATGCCTGAACTTTCTTCTATATGGGGATATCCCGCTGCAATGGGCAGTATGGCCCTAATCGCTGGAGGGCTTATCTTCTTTTTTAAACATAAAAACTGGCTGTAAAACAAACTTCTTTTTTCTTTTACAAAAACTTGATTTTTAATTGAATTCTTTGTACTCTTAAACTGACTAGCGGTCAGTTAATGACCCTTGTTTAAAACAATAAAAGATAGAGGAGAAAAATGGGGATTATCGAGCGAAAAAAACGTGAAAGGATTAAGCGTCGTTCATTGATTTTAGATACTGCTCGGGCTTTAATTCTTGAGCGAGGTGTCGATTCGGTTACGATGCAGGATATTGCAACAACATGTGAACTCAGTAAGGGTGCCTTGTATTTGTATTTTGACAATAAAGAAGCATTGCTTGCCGAACTATTTCACGAGGCCGGGAGTATCTTTATCGAATACGTCAATAAACGTCTTTCTCCTAATGATTCAGGCCTTGAAGCAATTCGTACTCTTTGGATGAGTTATATAGAAGTCTTTGGAAAATCGAGCGATATTATCGTCCTTTTTGGAGTAAAAAACGCAATCGCTCCAGCTTTCCCGTATCTTGTTGAAAAAACTTCAAAAAAAGAAATATCCGATCCTATACGGCTTTTGCGTATGATCGAAGAAATTTTAGCTCGAGGAATTGCAGATGGCACGCTTGAAGCCTCTCTTGATCCAGAGCGTGTAGCCAAAACCATCTTTATGATCACCGGCGGCATTATTGAAAACATTGCCCGCCTCCCTTCTGAAATGAGAAATAATCAATTAATTCTCGAGGAGATGCAAACCACTTTTGAAATTGTCTTGAGAGGAATTGCATCCCCGCAGTGCGATAGATCTTTGTTAGTTTTACCCATCGAATAATGGTATAGGAGTTTATATGGAAAAGTTTTTTAAAAGACCGTGGCTAATCATGGGGATTATGCTCGCGATCACCGTCTTTTTTGCCCTTCAATTAGTCAATGTAGAAATTGATAACAATAACTACCGTTTTATCCCAGCCGATAATCCGGCACGAGTAACCGCCGAACGGATTAATGATCTTTTCGGAAATCATGTTACCGTTCTTGTGGGTTTAGAGCGAAAATATGGAACCGTTTTTGATCCAGATTTTTTAGCTCGGCTTCGAGACTATGATGCTGAGGTTTCAATGCTGCCCCTAGTAGGAGAATCGCTCTCTCTTATTTCCACCGATTACATTACGGGAAAAGACGGGGCCATTATCATGGAACCCTTAGTTCCGGAAGATTTCTCTGGCTCACCAGATGAAATTGCTGCAATTAAAAAGCGCATTCTTTCTTGGGATATGTACGACAACATGCTCGTTTCGCAAGATTTTTCTTCTACCCAAATTGTAGTATCCCTCGATGTGGAAGGAGACGATGCCGGTAGTCCTGAAACGCTTGCTGTCTTTAGAGAAATCCGCGCCCTTGCAAACGATTACTTTGGCGGAGCCGATACCACAGTGTATATAACAGGGCTTCCAGTCTTTAGTTTAGCCATTAACGAATCGGTTATGAAAGACCTCTTCTTTTTGGTTCCCCTCGTAGTGCTCGTGGTTCTCCTCATTCTATTCTTTTCATTCAGGCGAGCCTTTGCCGTCATCGTTCCGATTATCACGGTTCTTGTTGCCACAATTTGGTCGGTGGGTGCTATGCCCCTGTTCGGAATAAAAATGTCGGTACTTACCACTGTGCTGCCGGTTATCCTGATCGCAGTAGGAAGTGCCTACGGTATACATGTGGTTTCACATTATATTGACGATAGAGAACGAGCAAAATTAATTGACGCCGACGCGCATCGCGACCTCGTTTTTAGTCTAGTACGCCGTGTGGGAAAACCTGTTTTTCTTGCGGCTCTCACCACCTTTGTGGGATTTGTCTCTTTTTGTTTTACGAGCGTTATACCGATTCGAGAGTTCGGATTCTTTTCTAGCTTTGGTGTAATCGTTTCGTTTCTTGTTGCAGTAACTTTTATTCCTGCCCTCTTTCTCGCACGGGGACCGGTACCGCTTAAACCGCGGCGGCAGTTTTTCCGCTCTGATGACGAAGAAACCGCTGGTCAAGAAATACAAGATCCTTTGAGCAAAGCCATTACAACAAGTTTTATGGCGCTCGTTCGGGGTAAACGCAAAGTAGTATTGTTAACCGCTCTTCTTATAGCAGTCTCTATCGCATTTATCCCCAGAATCGTTGTGGATAATGTCTTAGTTGAATACTTCAAAGCAGACACAGACATGGCTCGCTCAGATGGCTTTATCAGAAAGAAATTTGGCGGTTCCAAGCTCGTAAGTGTCGTAGTTGAATCTCCTACTCCTGGTGGAGTTCTTGAGCCTGAAGTTCTTGTAGCAATGGATGGTTTAGTAAAACACCTTGAAACGAATGTTCCAGAAGTGGGCAAGGTAACCTCCTTTACCCATCTCCTTAAACGAATTAATCAAGTATATAACGTGGACGAAGATCCTTCCGGTATTGGGCTCGTAAAACAGCAACCATTACAAACAGAATCATTTTCTTCAGATGACGATTTTGGATTTGGATTTGGTGACTTTGGATCTTTCGATGAGCCAGCCTCCAATGATTATGAAACAGAAGCGGATAGTGAGATTAAAGTTCATACCGGAATGTCAATTAATTCAGTTTCCGATCTTGCAAAAGCCTTTGATGCTGCCTTGCTCTTAGCAGATGAGCGCCAACCTCCAGTACAGGATTTTGTGCGGGGAGTGCGCAGAGCTGTGAACCATGAAGGTGCTGCCTATTATGAAATACCTGCGGATCCTGCACGCTATGGGCAAGCTGATATGGCAGGGCTTCGCAATGTAGTTAGCAACTATATGATGCTCCTCTCGGGAGATATCAAAGCCTTTGCCGATGACCCGTTAGAACCACGTGCAATTAAGATGAATGTGCAGTTGCGAACAATAGGTCAAATTGACACGGACCGCGCAATCCGCGAAATAGAAGACTATGCCGCGGTGCAGTTTCCAAAAAACGTTACGGTAACCGTTGGTGGCTTTGCCCTCGTAGAAGGGGCGCTAAATCGGCTCGTAGTGCAGTCTCAGTTAATTTCAATAATCATATCCTTGGTGATGGTTTTCTTGATTATTTCTATTAGTTACCGCTCAGCTATGGCAGGAGCCATCAGTATTGTTCCCCTTTCTCTTTCCATCTTGCTTAACTTTGCCGTGATGGCGTTTTTGGGGATCAAACTAAATATCGGTACTGCCCTCGTGGGTAGCGTTGCAATTGGTATTGGCGTGGATTATATCATCCACTATCTTGCAGCTTATTATCGCGAATGGCAGATATCCAAGGAAGGATTTCTCGCTCGTGCGTATGGTTCTTCCGGTAAGGCAATCATGATAAATGCAATATCAGTTGGCGCCGGTTTCGGTGTGCTTGCCTTGTCAGAATTTAATATTCTTGCCCAGTTCGGCCTCTTAGTCGCGCTTACCATGGCAACCGCGTCTCTTTCTGCACTGATTGTTTTACCAGTTCTTTTAAACTGGCTCAAACCTAACTTTCTCAATAAAGGAAAAAAATAATGAAAAGATGTAGTTTGTTTATTGTCGCTGCTTTATTTGCAGCATCCCTAACCGCACAAGATGCGGATTCAGTTATCAAAGCATCCCGAGATCGAATTTCTGCGGATACAATTTCAACCCGTTCTCTTATGGTTATTACCGCGAAAGATGGTAGCACGACCGAACGGCTCCTCGATCAATATGCAAATGATATTGACGATACCAAAAGCACGATGATTGTATTCCAAAAGCCAACCAGCGTTGCAGGAACCCGGTTTTTAACCATTGAAAAAAAAGGTGGATCCGACGACCGTTGGATATTCCTCCCCGCCTTGGGCAAGGTTCGTCGTGTCGCTTCTTCGGAAGGTTCGGCTCGCTTCGTGGGTACTGATTTTTCCTACGATGATATCTCATCGGTAAACCGTGCCGCTTCTGCTGATACCCACACCATGCTCAAAGAAGAATCGATACGCGGCACTCCGTGTCATGTTATTGAATCTATTCCAAAAGACAGTGGGTTTCAGTATTCAAAACTTATTTCTTGGATAGCAAAAGACTCCCTCGTCTCCGAACGTATTGAACTTTACGACCGTAAGGGAAACCATGTTAAGACGGTAGAAATTCTTGAAACAAAAGAAGTGCAAGGTCGGCTCAGCCCGATGGTAACTAAAATGTCTACCTTAGCTGATGGAACCTCCACAGAAATTCGTGTACAAATTTTAAAGTATGACGATCCTATTCCAGCCGGGGTTTTTACTACTAACTTTTTATCCACAGGGAGGGTTAGATGAGAAACCTAGTTCACTCGATTGGAATAATAGCATTTATACTGTGTATTGCACTGCCAATTTCGGCAGATGAAGGTTTTGGATTTGGGTTTGACGATGAAGCGGGTGAAAGTACAAGCGCAGGCATTGCACCATCCGTAACCGTTTCAGGTGAAGCAAAAGCATCTATCCTTGCCCATATCGATGAACTTGATAGTTCATCCTCGCGCAAGGCCTTTAATGCCGGCCCCCTCTTTTCGGGAAAACTCGGCTTTGATGCCTCAGCCGCTAATGCCGAGGCCTCCGTCAATCTTAATCTTGATGCTGCAGAATCTATACCAGTATCCCTGAGCGAAGCCTGGGTTCGCGGATATTGGGGCAAGCTCGATCTAACTGCGGGTATACAAAAGCTAACGTGGGGAAAGGCCGACATTGAAGGGCCTCTTGATATGATTAATCCCATCGACTATTCAGACCTTACGGTTATAGATCAGATGGATAGAAAAATTGCCCGGCCCCTAGTGCACGCTTCTTGGGCGGCAGGATCATTTACAAAAGTTGAAGCAGTATTTATTCCTGGGTTCGAACCAAGCCGGTTTGACACGGACGGACGTTGGAAGCCAAACGAGCTTTCAAACTTTTCATCTGGAATTGCTGCGGTGGTTCCTGCGGCAATTGAAAAAACCTTAACCCAAATGGTTGGTCTGGGGCTTATTAATCCGATGACCGATCCAGCTGGGTTTGCCGCAACTCAAGGGAGCTTAACATCATCCATTACAAAATCACTTACCGATTTGCAAACAGATGGTGTTTCTGGTTTTTTCCCAAATACCGAAACCATCAAGTACGGACAATTTGGCCTTCGTGCAACCACCACAATAGAATCGCACGACATGGGGCTCCAGTATTTTACTGGAAATCTTAGAAAGCCATCGGTTTCGGTAGACTCTGCAACTGTTTTTACGCATACAGTAAATCCAGCATTGCCGACTGAGGCGACCCTAGCATTCAACCCTAATGCTATTTCAGTTTCCTACGACCGATATCACCAGTTCGGTGCAGACTGGGCTACCGTTCTTGCAGGGTTTAATCTCCGTGCAGAAGCTGCCATAAATCTCACCGCCGATCTCAAGGGTACTGATGGTGCAATCGCAAATCCCGCAGCATTGTGGTCGATTGGCTTTGACCGAGATATAATCGCTGGCATTAATGTAAATGCACAAGGCACGGGCTCAGTTCGCCTCATGCACAATAAGCTCGGAGGCGCCCCAGATGATTGCGAAGCCGGAAAAAACCTCACGAGTACGCGCATTATGCTTCGTCTTTCTAGAAAATTTTTCCGCGACGAAGTTGAATTTTTAGTAACCGGTCTTTGGGGCATAGAAGACGCAGACTGGTATGTTATACCCGAACTCAACTGGGTGCGCAATAGTATTGCCCTTGGTGTGAGAGCCGGCTTTTTTGGCGGAAATTCCGATGGAGAACTGGGCCAATACAAGGATAACGACTACGCAACACTAATGATTAAGTACCTGTTTTAGCACTGTGCTTTATCTCACTTTTTTGTTATAGTTTTATGGTGTTCGGTTTCGAAAGGGGAAGTTGTGGGTGTGACTATTAAGGATATTGCAGAAAAAGCCGGTGTCTCAAAAACAACCGTATCCTTTGCCTTTAATAATCCTTCCCGAATTGCGCCGGACACCTTAGAACGAATATTGACGATCGCCTATGAAACGGGCTATGTTCCTAATCCTGTAGCACGTATTTTAAGCAATAAAAAAACCAATGCAATCGGTATTGTTCTCCAAAATTCTTTTCCAGACTTGTTTCAAAACCCCTATCTTGGGGAACTCTTACGCGGAGTAGGAGTGGTCTGCGATCAGCACGGTTTCACCATCTCCATTGTAACACCAGCAAATGATCTTGTTTCTAAGGCCGTCTTAAACGCACCGGTAGACGGTATTCTTTGTGTTGGCAGCGCAGCCCGCTGCGATGTACAAACCGCGTTCACCAAACGAAAACTACCCTTTGTTACCATAGATGGCGCTGATACAGAGAATGTGGTAAATGTGGGTATACGAGATGAGTTGCTTGCGGAAGAACTCATGGATTTTTTAATTGAAAACGGCCATCAAAATATTTGTGTATGTTCTCTTGAGGCCGTTACTGACGATGTTCAAAC
>DUOS01000095.1 GCA_012838745.1 Treponema sp.
TAATATAAAAAAACCTTTTATTCCTTTTTTTCGCCCTTCTATAACCAACCTGGAAGAGGAAGCAGTCTTGCGTGTTATGCGATCAGGCTGGCTTACTACGGGAAGCGAAGCTCTTGCGTTTGAAAAAGAGTTTGCTAGCTTTGTTTCAAGCCCACGAGCCTTAACCGTTAACAGTGCTTCTTCCGGTCTCATACTTGCAATGCAAGCGCTGGG
This sequence comes from Treponema sp., assembly GCA_012838745.1. GTDB lineage: Bacteria > Spirochaetota > Spirochaetia > Treponematales > Treponemataceae > Teretinema. Next base: position 214 of record DUOS01000095.1, read on the forward strand.
AGTGGGCCCTGGAACTCGTATTCTTACCACACCCTATACTTTTATTTCTACGGCAACGGCCGCAACACACCTCGGAGCAGAAGTTTGTTATGCAGATATTGAACCCAATGGATTCAATATTGATCCAGGCGCTGTAGACGCACTACTTTCTAATAATTCTGATATTCGTGCGGTAGTACCAGTTCATATTGCAGGGCTTCCCTGTGCTATGGATCCCATATTATTTTCCGCAAAAAAATATAATGTAGCAGTTATAGAAGACGCTGCACATTCCTTTCCTTCCAAAACAAAAAATGGCTATGCGGGAACACTCGGAGATGCGGGCGTTTTTTCTTTTTATGCTACTAAAACTATTACAACCGGAGAAGGTGGAATGGTCTGCGTAAAAGACGAAGAAATTGCTCAACGCATTTCCCGCCTCAGATCTCATGGAATTGATCGCCCAGTTTGGGACCGCTACACTTCCAAGCAAGCAGATTGGTTTTACGATGTAATTGATGAGGGCTGGAAATGCAATTTGCCCGATATTCTTGCAGCACTTGGGCGGGTACAACTTTCTCGCGCTCCACAATTTTTTGAAAAGCGTGCTGCAATCGCTGCCCGTTTTTCAAAAGCCTTTGCTCCCTATGATTTTTTAACCCTGCCCCCTGATGGACCGGGACACGCCTGGCATTTATATTTACTTGGCATAGTTCCCGAACGCATGAACATAGACCGCAACGAATTTTCCCGTCTTCTTAGTAGCGAAGGGCTCGGAATTTCCATGCATTTTATCCCTCATTTTGAATTTACCTGGTGTAAAAAACGGTATGGTATTTCCAGGGCAGATTTTCCCCAGGCAGCTCACCGTTATGATACCACCCTTTCCCTACCGCTATGGCCCGATATGGACGAAGAAAGTATAACCCGTGTTATAGACACAGTAATAAAAATTGGAAAAGCTCATTACCGGAGGCATGCATGAGTAGCTCTACGAAGCCGGGCTCCGCATTTTTTAGCGACATGAGCTTCCCTGATCAACTGTATGGCGTTCTTGTTCGCTCAACCATACAACACGGCTATCTCGTAGATATTAAACCACCAGCTATGCCCGATGGGTATCGTCTATATACTGCAACCGATATTCCGGGAGAAAACCGGCTCACGGTAGATGGAACAAATATACCAATTTTTACTCCCTACGAAATTCAGTATTATGGCGAACCTTTAGGCATACTTGTTGGGCCAGATCATGAAACAGTGCAAGAACTTGTTGCATCGGTTCTCGTTGAAACAGAACTCCTTTCTCCGCTCACCCAAACCGATAGCTTTGCTTCTTCTCAAGTTGTTGCAAAACGCATTCACTTTTCTGGAGATCCAGATAAAAAACTCGATAAATCAAAAAATGTTTTTGAAACCACCTGCGAAACGAGTCCTCAAGATCATTTTTACGCAGAACCGCTTGGAGTAGCGGTTACCGTTTCATCAAAAAAACTAGACATATACTGCGCTACTCAGTGGCCATTTCATGTACGCAACTCAGTTTCTGCCGTACTCGACATTGATCCTTCAGAAATTTTAGTGCACCCTACCGCGATTGGAGAGCCCCTCGATGGTAAAATATGGTTTCCCTCTCTACTCGCAGCGCAGGCAGCCCTTGCTTGCGTACTTTCTCATAAACCGGTAGTACTCTCTTTTTCCCGGCAAGAAGATTTTCTTTTTTCTGTTAAATCTGCACCTGCCCGTGTTCAATATCGTACTGTACTCGATGAAAACAATGCACTCAAAGCTATGAGCGTACGCATACTTATTAATGCAGGTGCCTATAGCCCACTTATAAACGAAATTGTAGACCGTATGACTATTGCTGCCCTTGGTCCCTACTACTGCCCTGAGTTTAAGGTTGAAACTTTCGCACTCAAAACGAGCTTACCACCTATGGGAGCCTTTGCTGGATGGGGAGAAGCACAAGTATCCTTTGCTCTCGAAAATCATATAGCCCGTATCCAAAGCGAACTTAAACTTTCCCCTACTGAGTGGAAATTAGAAAACTTACTCGACCGCGGCAGTATTACTCCAACAGGTGGCGAGTTAAAACAGGTACGCCGATACGAAGAACTTTTTGACCTCGTCTGCTATAAAAGTGATTTTTACCGTAAACATACGGCCTATGATCTACTCAACCGAGAACGGGAAAATCTAAAGGATACGCCTCTACGCGGTATTGCCATCGTTTGCGGATTCCAGAATAATGGGTTTTCTAGTAAAACACCCCCTGGTGGGAAATATGCTGCCTCGGTAACTATGGATACCGATGGAAAGGTTCATATTTCTGCTGCAATTACTTCTGAATCTATGCGTAAAATTACTATTAAACATGCTGCAAAAATTCTTGAACTCGAAACTGATCTTATACGTTTTACCGATGAATCAAGTGATTTTTTGCTCACAAGCGGACCGGAAACTCTTTCGGGAAAGCTCACAATTCTTTTACCTCTCGTTGAAAAATGTTGTACTTTTTTACAAAAGCAACGTTTTCGAAATCCACTTCCAATTACTGTAAAAAGAACCTACAAACCTCCACGCTCTGATACTTGGGATGCGTCGTTATTACAGGGAAACCCTTATATCTCTACTACCCCTGCTGTTTGCGCGGTGGAAGTAGAACTCGATCCCCTTACGTGGACCCCCCATGTGCGCAAAACATGGTTTGCGATTGATGCAGGGGAAATACTCGACGATAGAATCGTACGCACTGCTATACGTAAAAGCTTTTCTGCCGCGTGTTCAAAAACCATGGCAGAATATTTAGTGCTCCGCGATGGCCGCTTTACTCCCGGCGACAGTGTGCAATACGACATACTCCAAGCATCGGAATTACCTTCCGTTGATATTCAATTGCTAGAATCTGCTGAACCACCCCGCGGTGTGGGTTCAATACCCTTGCTCTTATTCCCCGCTGCATTTTCTGCAGCACTTTTTCAGATTCTCCGCCAAGGAATTACTTCTTTACCAATACGGCCAGAAGATATTTACACACTCTTTGCCGAAAAGGAGAAACCAGTATGATCGTACCTTTTGTGCTAAATGGTGAATTAGTATATATTGACGCCAATCCTGGGGAACGTCTTGTGCAAATTCTCCGGCGACGATTTGGCCTCCTTAATGCAAAAGAAGGCTGTTTTTCTGGTCGCTGTGGGTCTTGTATGGTACTCATGAACGATGAACCAGTACCATCGTGCCTCGTTCCAGTTTTTCAAGTAAAAAACAATACGGTGATTACCCTTGAACATTTTAGTAAGACTAAAGAATACCGGGAAATTATGGAAGGTTTTGAAAGTGCTGGCATTACCATGTGCGGGTTTTGTAATGCCGGTAAAATTTTTATTACGCATGCTATTCTTCAAAAATATACTCGGCCATCAAATGACGAAATCCGTGCTATGTTTGTTGGAAATATATGCCGCTGTACCGATATCGAATCTCTCATAGCTGGAGTACGAAATGCGGGTGCGATGCAACGCAGGAGGCGGAATGCTAAATAAATCTACCACCGTATACCGAGCAAATTCTATAACTGAGATTCAAACCCTCATGCGAAACATTGCCGGCATTTCTGTTGCTGCTGGATGCACAGAAATTGCTCGCCGCCAAACAGGGCGTTCACTCAGTTTACCAACCAATGTTCTTTCTATAGCAGGAATTCCAGACCTCTGTACAGTAACTAAAACTGAAAGATATATAGACTTTGGTGCCTGCGTGACCCTTTCGGCTCTTTTAAAACTCGGCAAAAAAAACTTACCTGAAATTCTTTTTGATGCTGTTTCTGGAATTGCAAATCCTGCTGTTCGTTCTCTAGCTACACTCGGTGGGAACATAGCTGCAAAGGGCCATCGCCTTTCTACATTTGCGCCACTTTTAGCCTTAGACGCACGGTTAGAAGTGCGAACCCCGCTGGAAAGCTATTGGATACCAATGACTCGTTTTTTTTCTAATATTGGAAAAGAACAACCTAAGTTTCCTGAATGCATATACAAAATACGCATACCAGCAGACCATTGGGATATATCCCTGTACCACCGAACGGGTAGACCTTCCTTTATTACAGATAGTACCGCGTCCTTTGCCTTCCTCGTAAAAACACAAAAAACAATCCTAACTGATATTAGAATTGCTTGGGCAGGAAAGTTCTTTTTTAGAAAACGTGAATTTGAAAACTTAATTATTGGCCGCACACTTCCTCTATCGGAAAAAGACATGGCAAACCTCATGGACAAATCGGAACTTTTCTTTGACCAGCTCCTATTCCCTGAATCCTACAACCGCGCTTGTTTTCTTAACCTATTAGAAAGCTCTTTACGCATGCTCACCTAATAAGCATTGAATCTCCATACGAGAAAAAACGATATTCATGCTGTACTGCATGTGCATACGCATGGGTAATGCTCTCCTTTCCAGCAAAGGCCGAAACGAGCATGAGCAGGGTTGATTCTGGCGTATGAAAATTAGTAAAAAGTTGATCCACAACGCCAAAGGTATATCCAGGATAAATAAAAATCTCTGTTGAATGCTCCCCAACGGCAAGCGTTCCTGTACAACGATCCCATGCAGATTCTAAGGTACGCACACTGGTGGTGCCCACAGCAAGTACTGGCCGGCCTTCTTTTTTTGCCCGCTCTACTCGCATTGCAGTGTCTTGTGTAATTAAAAACCGCTCTTTATGCATCTGGTGTTCTTCTAACCGTTCGGCTCGTACGGGCAAAAAAGTACCAAGGCCAACGTGTAAGGTAATGCTCGTGCGTTCAATTCCTTTCTTATCGAGTTGATCCA
>DUOS01000096.1 GCA_012838745.1 Treponema sp.
GGTGATATGCGCAGAATAGCTAAAACAATTAACTTTGGCGTTATGTATGGAATGAGTCCATTCCGCCTTGCGAATGAACTACGCATTCCACGCGGGCAAGCGGCCGAGTTTATAAACATGTACTTTCAAACGTATGCGGGAGTTGCCTCCTTTATGGAAGAAACCAAGACGCGCGCGCGAGAAAACGGTTTTGTGGAAACCCTCATGGGTCGCCGGCGCTACATTCGCGGTATTTCAAGCAAAAACAAGATGGAACAAGCCGGAGCTGAGCGCATCGCAGTCAACACTCCGATACAGGGCTCTGCTGCAGACATCGTTAAAACAGCCATGTTGCGCGTAGATGCAGCCCTACGACGAGAATCATTAGAAACGCGCATGCTCCTCCAAGTGCACGATGAGCTTATTTTAGAATCACCGACACATGAAACAACTCGGGTGCGAGAACTCGTTAAGCAAGAAATGGAATCGGTAGTGGAGCTCATAGTTCCTCTACGAGTAAGCATCGAGTCGGGTATAAGCTGGGGAGAGTTTCATTAATGCCGCAACCGGTTATCGGGTTAACGGGGCCTATGTGCGCGGGAAAAAATCAAGCTCAAACGATTCTCGCTCGCTACGGTTTTGCCGTACTCGATACCGACGAAACTGCACATGAGGCGCTAGAATGCGTACGCGACAGAGTAATCGAAGAATTTTCTGCCGTTGCGCTCGAAAAAGGTATACAGCTCACAAATTCTGATGGAAGCATAGATAGACGCGCGCTCGGTGCGGTGGTGTTCAGCAATCCAGAGCTTCTAGCCCGTCATGAAGAAATAATCTATCCAAAAATAAACGAATTAATTAACCAATTTATAGAAGAAAACAAAGATAGTGGTGTAGTAATCAATGCCCCGCTTTTGTACAAGTCGCCTGTATTACAACGATGTACCTTTGTTATTTTCGTCTCAGCACCCGTTGTTTTGCGGTTTATACGAGCAATACGCCGTGATTCTCTACCAATAATGCAAATATTTCGTCGTTTTATCGCACAAAAGCATCTCTTTGCTCAATACATTGGAAAAAATGTCGATATTAAAAGAGTAGACAACCGAGGAAGCATCAGAGCTTTTGAAAGGAAGCTCGCAAAACTACTCTCGTATAAAGGTTATTGAGGCTGGTATGGAACAAAAAAAAATCTTGTGGATTGTAATCGCGGTGAGTGTTTTTGTACTCATTATTTTTGGTACCGCAATTATCCTGTACTCCCCGGCACGCGGTGTTGAAGCCTCCCTTCAACAAGCAGCTGCGGTAACTCCCGCTAAAACCGTTGCGGCGGTAGATTCGGCAACAACTATAGACCCGGACTCTTGGGTTCGAGATAAGGAAATAAATCCCGAGTCCAACTCACCCATCTCGAATGCCACTGGCAGTATAAACTTAACTATTGTTAACGGCGATAATGCACAGGCAACCTACGGCGAATTTGACGTAACGGGATTGACGAGGCCATCTGGAAGAACGGAGCTAACAAAGAACGATCTCGCTCCAGAGAATATCCCTGGCCAAGTAGCACGAGAATCAACTGCAGATGTAAAAGATACGGATCAAAAGGTTAAGCCAGTTCAGACAACTCGAGTAAGCGAGGCCACAAAACAGGTTTCCCCTAAAGAGCCCGCACGGTCAAAACCTGTTCAACCAGCGGTTAAAAAACCCGCTCCCGTTAAAAAAACGGTTATCGTAACAGACTATTGGATACAGGCAGGTTCGTACGCAAACAAGCTCAATGCCGAACGTGCACGCACTACTCTAGCAGACCGCTACCTTAACGCAGAGATTTTTACACGGGCTATCGGTGGAGCCGATGCATACCGTGTACGCGTTGGACCATATAATTCCAAGGCAGAAGCAGACTATTGGCTTGGCACTGTTAAGGGTATCCCAGAGTTTTCAGACAGCTACGTTTCACAAGTTAAAACAAAAAAATAGTAATAGTTTGAGCCGGTTTCTCAGGCAGGAAGTACTATCCTGCCGAATAAACCGGCATGACCAATTTCCCCCGCAAAAATTACCTTTTCCAAATGATCTTTCTCGCAGCACTCTTGAAGGCGAATATGCCATTGCAGGCAAAGCCTGTATTTCCGCTACCGGCAGTCGTTTCCTTTACGCAAAAAATTGAACATCCCACTCAAAATACTGACATTAAATTTCGCTTGGATTCGAAGGCGCTGTATAGCACTGTCCAGTTTGAAAACAAGACTGGCTTTTCTAACTTTTCCCCTGAATTGTATACATGGAACCTCGCGTTTAAACCTGGTTACGGTATTCAAGTTCTAGGAGGATCTATCGCCACTTCCGGGCTTCCCTCCCGAGTCAAAAACCTTATTCCCCCCCTAGTAACCCCCGTATTCCGCCCGGTAATCCCAGGGAAAAATTGGGTTCTATCACCAGGCACTACTCGAAGCAAAGAATCTTGCGCAATTGAAATAAACCAAGACCAATGGGGCCTCGTATTCTTCTCGAATCCAGCAAGTTTCCCTGAAGAAAACACTTGGATTTACAGCGAATTTTCAGCTCCCTCCGTGTTACCTTTTGAAACATCTATACACCTTTCTGTTTTCTCCGGATTTCGACAGTTTTCTGAAAAAACCGAATCGTCATGGTTTATCCCATCCCAGCAAAGACCTCACGCTATTACTCTCTTTCCCGCTGCAGAACTTATTGTGGGCAACAGAAACCTTACAGCCAGCGCTACAGCCTTGGGTAATATACCTCAGCTAGAACAAAACTCCGGCGCAATTCGCTCTGACGCTGCTATAAACCTTGGGTGGCTTACGCTCGCCGCTGGCTTTTTTCAAAGCGCTATCGGATTTACGGAATTTGATGGATCAGTGCCAGTAATACGCGAACGACGGTTGCTAGCCCCGTCTCTAACTATTCCAATCTCCTACGTTCGAAGAACAGTCCTTCGCATGCATTTTTTATATGCACAAGATATCACCTCACCACAGAAACTTGAGGATGTTTTTGAAGCCAAGCAATGGTATGGGTCAAGGATTTCCATAGAAAGTTCAAAACTGTTTTTACAAGGGACAGGGATATACAAAAACGAGCAATACAGTTGTTCTGGTCAAGCGAGTGTATTCCGTTTTCTGGTTCCTTGGTTTCGTATAACCTTTAAAGGGAAAGCAAGCCTGCCTGACAATAATATTTCACGCCGTGCTTGGGTCAATCAAGAATATAGGATACAACTTAACGCAAACGGCACAAATAAAAACAAAAAAGGAACGGTTTCATGTTCAGGAAGTATGGCGCAAAAAGATCAGTTTTCTCCCATACACTATTCCATAAGAAGTATTATTTCTGGAACGGTTATTACCAAACATATCAAGCAAATATTGACTACAGAATGCACTTTTTCGACCCAAAAGCCCGCTTTTTCTGCAAAGTTTTATTTCAGCACATTTCTTCGATAAGCATATAACGCTTAGTGTTGCAACGTACAATATTTTTCGATATACTGCATTGACTAGAATGGTTATGAAATCGTTTGCGTTTATCGCAAAAACCAATAATGAGTGAGGTACAGGAATATGGCTCATGATATTTCCAAAATGCGGAATATCGGTATCAGCGCCCACATTGACTCGGGAAAGACGACTCTTTCCGAACGAATCCTTTTTTACTGCAATAAGATCCATGCGATCCATGAAGTCCGCGGTAAAGACGGAGTCGGAGCTGTTATGGATAATATGGAACTCGAGAGAGAACGAGGAATTACAATACAGTCTGCGTCTACACAAGTTGTCTGGAAGGGCCATACAGTAAATGTTATCGATACCCCAGGGCACGTTGACTTTACTATCGAGGTAGAGCGCGCTCTCCGCGTTCTCGATGGTGCTATTCTTGTCTTGTGTTCTGTTGGTGGCGTTCAGTCCCAATCGATCACTGTTGACCGGCAGCTAAAGCGATACCACGTTCCCCGAATTGCATTTATCAATAAATGCGACCGTACCGGAGCAAACCCGCTCAAGGTACGCATGCAGCTTCGTGAAAAACTTGGACTCAATGCATACATGCTGCAAATACCGATAGGGCTAGAAGACAAGCTTGAAGGTGTTGTTGATCTTATACAAATGAAGGCTGTCTACTTTGAAGGAGAGGGCGGTATTGAAATGCGTATTGCAGAAATACCTCCTCATCTCGTTTCAGACGCTCAAAAATACCGTGAAGAACTTATAGACGCGGCTTCCTTGTTCTCAGATGAACTAGCTGAAGCCTTTCTTGAGGGAACAGAAACTGAAGAATTGATTATTGAAGCCGTCCGCCGTGGAACACTCGCAGAGCAATTTGTTCCAGTTCTTCTCGGTTCTGCATACAAAAACAAGGGAATCCAGCCGCTTTTGGAAGCTGTTGTCAAATTCCTACCTGACCCAACAGAAATTAAAAACATAGCACTCGATATGGATAAGAATGAAGAACCAGTTATTCTTTCCACTGACGAAGACGCTAAAACCGTTGCACTTGGCTTTAAACTTGAAGATGGAAAATACGGCCAGTTAACCTACGTCCGCATATATCAAGGCTCACTGAAAAAGGGAGACGAGCTGTATAACACACGCTCCCGCAAGAAGTTTAAAGTAGGGCGCCTTGTCCGTATGAGTTCTTCTACTATGGAAGATATAAACGAAGGAATGCCCGGAGACATCGTCGCACTGTTCGGTATCGACTGTGCATCTGGTGACACTTTCTGCGGTGGCGGTCTTAACTACTCAATGAGCTCAATGTTCGTGCCCAATCCAGTAATTGACTTATCAATTACACCTAAGGATAAAAAATCGGCCGACCAAATGGCAAAAGCTCTCAACCGTTTTAGTAAGGAAGATCCTACCTTCCACAGCCATGTGGATCCCGAGTCAAACCAGACTATCATTCAGGGCATGGGCGAACTTCATCTTGAAGTATACATAGAGCGCATGCGACGTGAGTATATGTGCGAAGTTGAAACCGGCAAACCTCAGGTTGCATTCCGTGAAACTATCACCCAACGCGGTGAGTTCAACTACACCCATAAGAAGCAATCCGGTGGTTCTGGTCAATTTGGCCGCGTAGCTGGATTTATTGAACCAATTGAAGATAATTATGAGTTCGTAGACGCCATAAAGGGCGGTTCTATTCCCAATGAATTCATACCTGCATGTGACAAAGGATTTAGACAATCTATCAAAAAAGGTGCCCTTATTGGGTTCCCGGTTGTTGGAGTTCGAGCGACCATCAACGATGGTCAATCTCACCCAGTTGACTCTTCGGATATAGCGTTCCAAATCGCCGCAATTGGTGGTTTCCGTGAAGCCTACCTCCGAGCTAAGCCCGTTATTCTTGAACCTATCATGAAGGTATCTGTTGAGGGTCCACAAGAGTTCCAAGGTAATATATTCGGCCTTATTAATCAGAGACGTGGTATAATCCTTTCATCAACCGAAGACGATCACTTTACCCGAGTAGATGCAGAGGTTCCGCTGAGCGAAATGTTCGGATTCTCTACTATTCTTCGCTCCTCAAGCCAGGGAAAAGCTGAATATTCAATGGAGTTTTCCAAGTACGGTAAAGTACCCCAAAGCGTAGCCGATGACCTTATAAGTGAATACGAAGCTCGGCGTAAAGCAGAACAGAAATAAGGAGACGGTAATGATTAAAGAGGATTTGATTGAACGAAGCCCAGTAAGAAACTTTGAAAAAGCTCTTGGCGGCGGCGTACAGCCCGGTGAAATTGGTGTTATTGTTTCAAAAAAAGGATTGGGAAAAACATCCCTTCTTGTTCAACTTGGAATAGACAAGTTGCTTCAAGGATCCTCAGTGGTTCATATTTCTTTTAACCAACAGGCTACTCATGTAATGACTTGGTATGAAGATATTTTTACCGAACTGGCAAAGAAAAAAAATCTTGATAAGGCTGATGAAGTAAAAACAGAAATAATCAGCAAACGTATCGTGCTTAACTTTAACCAGGATACGGTAAAGAAACAGCAAATTATTAGAACTCTAAATGCGCTTGCGGAAGGTGGATCAAAACCCGAAGCTATTATTGTAGACGGATTTGATTTTTCTAAAGCAGAACCAGACAGCATGAAGACGATGAAAGATTTTGCAAAAGCGATGAAAATCGCTATCTGGTACAGTGCCGACACAGAAAAAAGTGGTATACCAGAAACTCTTATGCCCTTCAAAGAGGATATTGATGTTGTGCTTTATCTCGAGCCTAAACACGACTGCATACAGATTCAAGTACTTCGCGAGCATGGAGAAAAAGCATACGATACCGACCTAAAACTAGATGTTAAGTCGCTGCTCATCGCAGAAAAATAAAGTATTTTGTTGCTTATAACGTTATGATAAAAACCGTCCCAATGGGGCGGTTTTTTTATTTGGGTTCCTTTATAAGCATCTTTTGAAAATGGTTCATGTATGCTATTATTTCGTAATTACCAAGGAGTACACACAGAATGAACAAAACACGCGCCAGCGGTATCCTACTGCACCCCACGTCCCTTCCTGGGAAGCATGGTATCGGTTCAATGGGGAAGTCTGCATTCAAATTTGTTGACTGGCTTGAAGAATCAAACCAAACACTGTGGCAAATACTCCCACTAGGACCTACGGGCTATGGAGACTCTCCCTATGCATCTTTTTCTACATTTGCTGGCAATCCTCTGCTTATCGATCTAGATATTCTTGTTGACGACGGGGTTCTCATTGCAAAAGACTGTATAACGCCTGATTACATTACAACACAAGGGTCGATAGATTTTGGGGCTGTTACATTCTGGAAAACACCTCTTTTATATAAAGCTGCAACTAATTTTCTTTCTCAAAAAAAATCTAAGAAATTTCAAGATTTTTGCTCTGAGCACCAGTGGTGGCTAGAAGACTACGCTACGTTCATGAGTATTAAGGTTGAATATGACATAAAAGCACGGGAAGAAAATGTTGATGGTAAATTTTGGAATAATTATTGGCCTAAGGATTTGGCTGCCCGCAACAAAAAAGCACTTAAAAAGTGGAAGGAAACCCATTCTCAAAACATTCTATTAGAAAAAATTATTCAGTTTTTCTTTTTTAGCCAATGGATGAAATTAAAATCTTATGCAAATGCAAAAGGTATCAAGATTATTGGAGATATTCCTATCTTTGTTGCCTTGGATTCTGCCGATGTTTGGTCAAACCAAAAGTTCTTTCAACTCAAAGCAGACGGAACGCCAAAGTTTGTAGCTGGAGTTCCGCCGGACTATTTTAGTAAAACCGGGCAACTATGGGGAAATCCTCTATATGATTGGAAGGTCTTACGGAAATCAAAATATAATTGGTGGAAAAAAAGAATTTCAGCAACATTATCTATGGTAGATATAGTCAGAATAGATCATTTCAGGGGGTTTGAATCTTACTGGGCGGTACCCGCAGGCGACAAAACAGCGGAAAAGGGATCTTGGATACCAGGACCTGGCCATCATTTCTTTACTGCTCTTGGAAAATCCCTCGGTGAAATTCCTTTATTAGCAGAGGACTTGGGAGTAATTACACCAGAGGTTGGAAAATTACGCGATGATTTTAACTATCCCGGAATGAAAGTCTTACAGTTTGCTTTTGGTGATAATACACCAGAAACCGAACCACTCACTAATGCATTTCTTCCACATTTGTATACAAATCGCTGCATTGTATATACCGGGACCCATGATAATACAACGCTACGGGACTGGCTGAACGAATTGGCTCCCCACGAATTAAGCCTTGTACATGAGTATTTAGGGGGCAACTGTCCGGATGAGTTACTAGTAAACGAATTAATACGACTTGCATACATGTCTGTGGCTGATTATGCCGTATTCCCTCTACAAGATATTTTCTCAATTGGTAGCGAAGGAAGAATGAATACACCTTCTACGCTTGGAGGAAACTGGGCTTGGCGTATGAGCGAGGAGCATCTCTGCAGTAAAAAGGCAGAGTGGCTTAAAAAACTTTCTCGATTGTATGCAAGGAATTATTCTGACAAATAATCTTATCGCTTAGGAAAAAAGGACCGAAACAAGTCACCTATTGCTTGCTTTTCTTTTATATTTGAACGGGAAGAAAACTTGTTAATTCCATCTTCGGTTCCTGCGACAAGCAGAATATCCTCTTCTAAAAAAATATATGTGGGGTCATTAATAAACAAAAAATCATCATGTAAAACCTTACGCATTGCAACAACATTCAAGCCAAACTCCTGTCTAAGGTTTGCTTCTATGAGAGTTTTCCCTAAGCAATAATCATTCGCCTGAACTTCTGCAAGAGCAAGGTTCTCTGAAATAGGCATGAAGTTAAAAAGCAATGAAGATGCCAACATGGGAGTAATACGTTTTGCCGCTTCGCGATCAGGAAAAATTACCTGGGTAGCACCAACCATGGAAAGTACTTCACCATGTTCGTCAGTTTGTGCCTTTACGAGAATATTTTTTATGCCAATTTTTTTTAGGTAATTAGTAACCATTATTGAAACCTCAATTTTTCCGCCTAGGTCTACAATAACAGCATCTATTTCTTCCGGTATTAATTTTGATAGAGCCTTTTCGTTTATCGCATCGGCAACGTAAGCAGCCTGAGCTTTATCTTTATACTTTTCTATTATCTCTTTATCTTTATCAATGATTATTATTTCCTGTGTTATTTCATACAGTTCCTCTAACATACGAAGCCCAAAAGAACCTAATCCTATAATGGCAAATTGTTTCACAATACCCCCCTATCTTAACCGACAGCAATACTAGCAGAGGGATATTGAAAAAAGCGTTCCCGCTCATTTTTCAAAAAACCTGCAGCCATGGCAGCAATTCCTGTACGACCAATAAACATAGTAGCAATTATAACTATTTTTCCCATAAAAGACAGCTCATTAGTAATCCCTTGCGACAACCCAACAGTCGCAAAAGCAGAAACCGTTTCAAATACAATATCAAAAATAGAAAACCTGCCGCTATATAACTTTGCGGATTCGAAAATCAACAATAAAAAAACCGACGTTATAATAATCATTATACTTTTTGACATTATATTAAAAGCTTTCTCGATAATTGGAGTCCCTATATTTCTGTTTCCAACATTTAGACCCACGCGTTCGCTATTACCTTTTAACGCATACAGAAATACAATCGCAAAGGTTGTCGTCTTAATACCACCGGCAATAGATCCGGGAGACCCTCCTATAAACATTAAAACCAGTGTTATAAATTGAAAGACGGGAGAAAAAACGCCTTGCTCCATAACCGAAAATCCTGCAGTACGAGGAGTAATAGATTGAAAAAATGATACCATTATTCGTTGCGATAAAGAAAGTGAAAGAAACTCTTCGGATTTTTCAAAGAAAAAAAGCATAAATGCGCCAAAGAAAATAAGAGAAATAGTTATGCCTAGAGTAAATTTGGCGTGCATGGACAACCCTCTTTTTTTTCTAGTGAGTTTCTTCCATATATCAGTTAAAACCATAAAGCCGATACCTCCTACAACTATCAAAATAGTTATAGTCCAGGTAATCCGAGGGGTTCTATAAAAAGAAACAAGACTATCGTTATAGGTAGAAAACCCTGCATTACAAAATGCTGATACAGAATGGAACA